>DASVSV010000332.1:0-22373 GCA_036387915.1 Thermoanaerobaculia bacterium | reverse complement strand
ATCCTTTACGCCTGCTGGAAGAGTCGCACCGCCTACGACGAAACTCGCTACCTCAAGCAGCTCGCCCTGCGAGGCTCATCTCTCGCCACGGCTGCCGCCTGACTTGACACGGAGGCTCAGATGTCCGGAGGCCCCTCGTCGCTCCGAACTGGACCGCCGCCCGGAGGCGGCGGTCCACGTTAGCTGCTATCGCTTCAGCGCGAGCGCGGCGACGGTGGCGAGCAGCGCCATCAGCGCCAGGAGCGCCCACTCATCCAGCGTTGGAATGGCCGCCAGTGCGGCCGCCCCGACGGTGAAGATCGTGGCGTCGCTCGTGCCGCCGGTTGCCGGCGAGTCGGTCGGGCGCGTCGACTCGTTCGTGCCGTTGCCGTCGGCGTCGTAGTTGATCGTGCCCTGGTTGCTGACCGTAGTCCCGGCCGTCGCGTCGAGGCGGATGATGGCGTTGATGGTGATCGTCACCGACGCACCGGCGGCGATGGAGCCGTTCCACGTGACGGTGTTCGTGCCCACGTTGGCGAGGGCGGTGCCGCCCGTTGCCGTCGCGGAGACGAGAGTCAGCGACGACGGGAGGACGTCGGCGAGCTCGTCGCCGGCGTTGTTCTGCTGCGTGGACGGCCCGCTGTTCGTCAGTACGATGGTGTAGGTCACAGAGCTGTTCGGCGCGAACGTGCCCGTGACCGTCTTCGTGCCGGTCACGTTGGCGGGGGAGAGGACGTTCGTCGTCGCGACGGCGCTCTCGTTGCCGGGGGTCGGATCGGCGGTCGTCGACGACACCGTGGCGGTGTTGGTGATGACCGTCCCGGATGCCGTGGCCGGCGCGACGC
Organism: Thermoanaerobaculia bacterium; assembly: GCA_036387915.1. Classification (GTDB taxonomy): domain Bacteria; phylum Acidobacteriota; class Thermoanaerobaculia; order Gp7-AA8; family Gp7-AA8; genus QHVT01. Next base: position 21,549 of record DASVSV010000332.1, on the reverse strand, counting down.
GAACGACGAGCGAGAACACGGCGCCACCCGTGCCGAGGCTCGGGTTCGTGCACGAGACCGTGCCGGTCGCGCCGACGGCGGGAGTGGTGCAGGTCCAGCCGGCGGGTGCGCTGAGGGAGACGAACGTCGTGCTCGCGGGCAGCGTGTCGTTCATCACCGCCGAGGCGGCGTTCGTCGGGCCGGCGTTGTTGACGGTGACGGTGTACGTGATGTTCGCGCCGGCGTTCACCGGATCCGGCGAGTCCGTCTTGGTGATGCTCACGTCCGCCGAGCCGACGCCGACGGTGGTGGTGGCGGTGGAAGAGTTGTTGGCCGGGTTCGGGTCGGTCGTCGTCGACGCCAGCGTGGCCGTGTTGGTGATGACCGTGCCGGAGGTGAGGCTCGCATTGGCCTGCACGACCAGCGTGAAGAAGTCCACTCCGCCGTAGCTCGGGTTCGTGCAGGTCACGGTTCCGGTCGCACCGACGGCCGGCGTGACGCAGGTCCACGGTCCGGTCGTCGAGAGCGAGACGAACGTCGTGCCGGCCGGCAGCGCGTCGGTGAACGTCGCGGCGGCGGCGTTGCTCGGGCCGTTGTTGGTGAGGGTGAGCTGGTAGGAGATGTTGCCGCCGGCGAACACCGGGTCGGGCGTGTCGGTCTTGCTGAGCAGCAGGTCGGCGGACGCGGTGACGGTGGTCGTCGCGGTGGCGCTGTTGTTCGCGCCGTTCGGGTCGGTCGTGGCCGTGGTGGCGGTGGCGGTGTTCGTCAGCACGTTGCCGGCGATCAGCGCCGGGTCGACGTTGACGACCAGCGTGAAGACGGCGCTGGTGACGGCGAGCGACGGATTGGTGCAGTTGATCGCGCCCGTGGCGCCGGGGGCCGGAGTGCTGCACGTCCAGCCGGCGGGCGCGGCCAGCGAGACGAAGGTCGTGCCGGTCGGCAGCGTGTCGGCGAGGGCGACGGACGTCGCGGCGCTCGGACCGGCGTTCGTGACGGTGATGGTGTAGGTGAGATTCGAGCCGGCGTTGACCGGGTCCGGCGAATCAGTCTTGGTGACCGAGACGTCGGCCGAGCCGGTGCCCACGGTCGTCGTGGCGGTCGCGGTGTTGTTCGCGGTCGACGACTCGGTCGTCGTCGTGGCGACGGTGGCGGTATTCGTGAGCAGCGCCCCGTTGGCGAGAGCGGCGCTCGTGTTGACGACCAGTGTGAACACCGCGTTGCCGCCCGCGGGGAACGTCGCGATCGAGCAGTTGACCGCGCCCGTGCCGCCGGCAGCCGGCGTCGTGCACGACCAGCCACCGGGCTGGGAGAACGAGACGAAGGTGGTGTTCGCCGGCACGGTGTCGGCGAGGGTCACCGCCGCGGCGTCGCTCGGTCCCGGATTGGTCACGGTGATGGTGTAGGTGAGGTTCGTGCCCGCCGTGACCGGGTCGGGCGCGTCTGTCTTCGTGACCTGCACGTCGGCTGACGCGGCCACGGCCGTGGTCGCGGTTTCGCTGTTATTGAGGCCGTTCGGATCGGTCGTCGTGGACCCGATCGTGGCGGTGTTCGACAGCACGGTGCCGGCGGCAACGTTCGAATTCACGTTCACGACGAGCGTGAAGAAGTCGACCGTCACGCCGAAGCTCGTGTTCGAGCAGTTCACGGCGCCGGTCGCGCCGACGGCCGGCGTGGTGCACGTCCAGCCTCCGGTCGTGGAGAGCGACACGAACGTCGTCCCGGCCGGCAGCGTGTCGGTGAAGGTCGCGGCGGACGCGTTACTCGGGCCGGCGTTCGTGAGGGTGATCGTGTAGGAGAGGTTGCCGCCGGCGTTGACCGGATCGGGCGAGTCGGTCTTGCTGAGCAGCAGGTCGGCCGACGTGGCCACGGTGGTCGTGGCCGTGTCGCTGTTGTTCGCGCCGTTCGGATCGGTCGTCGCCGACGAGAGGGTGGCGGTGTTCGTCAGGACGGTACCGGTGGCCACGGTCGGATCGACCTTCACCACGAGCGTGAAGAAGTCGGCGGTCACGAGGAAGCTCGGGTTCGAGCAACTGACGGTTCCGGTCGCGCCGACGGCCGGCGTGGTGCACGTCCAGGATCCGGTCGTGGAGAGCGACACGAACGTCGTCCCGGCAGGGAGCGTGTCAGAGAAGGTTGCGGTGGCCGCGTTGCTCGGGCCGTTGTTGGTGAGAGTGAGCTGATAGGAGATGTTGCTGCCGGCGTTGACCGGATCGGGCGTGTCGGTCTTGCTGAGCAGCAGATCGGCGGACGTCGCCACGGTGGTGGTCTCGGTGTCGCTCTCGTTGCCCGTGGTCGGATCGGCCGTCGTCGAAGTGACGGTGGCGGTGTTGGAGAGCACCGTGCCGCTGGCCAGTCCGGCATCGGCCGCGACGGTCACGTTGAAGGCCGCGCTGCCGACGCCGAGGGAGGCGATGGAGCAGCTGACGGTGCCGTTGGCACCGATGGCGGGCGTGGTGCAGGTCCAGCCGCCCGGCTGCGAGAGCGAAACGAAGGTCGTGCCGGTGGGCAGCGCGTCGCTCCACGCGACGGTGCTCGCGGCATCGGGACCGGCGTTGGTCACAGTGATCGTGTAGAAGAAGTTCTGCCCCGCGTTGACCGGATCGACGTTGTCGCTCTTGGTGATGCTCACGTCCGCGCTGGCCGGCAACAGGAAATAGGAGACCACTGGATCATGGTCGGAGTTGGCTTCCGGACGCGCCGCGTTCGAGGCAAAAACCGAAGCCAGGACCGAAGGGAAGTCGGCGTTGACGCGCGCGACGGCGATGCGCGTGTGGATCGCCTGCGCGGCCGTGTTGACGAGCACATGGTCGAGCGACTGCGGCGTGCCTTCGAAGATGAAGCTGTAGCGCTGGTCCGCCGGCACGTTGAGCAGCAGGTTGAAAAAGTCCGGGTTGACGAGATCGGGGCTCTGGTCGACGACGATCTGGTCGTCGGGCGTCGGCACGCCCCTGATCACACTGATGGAATCGTCATAGCCGGAGTTGAACTGGAAGGCGTTGTAGTCGCCGACCGAAATGACCGGCGTCCCCGGGTTGGCTGTCTGCAGGTCATTCAGGAGGTCGGCGAGCGATTCGGCCTGCTTCTTCCGTTTTTCGCGCACACGCACGCCCTCGCTGGTCACCAGCTCGACGTCGATGAACGAGCGCAGATGGTTGACGACGACGATGACCGGTTGAGGGCTCGGTCCAGTGGGGTCGACAGTGGCCCGCAGCACCAGCGGCGGCCGGTCGTGCAACGTCTCAGGCAGGCCCGTAACGGGGTTGATGAACGTCTCGGCCGCACCCTCCTGCGTGACGCTCGTCACCGAGACGCGCGAGGTCTTGACGAGGTAGCCCACGTCCTGGTCGTTGTCCTCGCTCGTGCCATCCTGCTCGATGAGGTGCGCCGAGTACGTGACGCCGGAGATGGTTTGAATCTCGTTGGCCAGGGCCTGTAGATCGGCAAGGTCGAAGATCTCGACCGTGCCGATGATGTCAGGGAGCCGAAGCACGTCGCGGACGGTGAGGGCGGCCTTCTGTCGCTGCGTGGCGGCGTTGTTGAAGTTCTCGATGTTGTACCCGGCGATCGTGAACTCGTTCGCCGCAGGCAGCGGCACCGGCACGGCGCTCATGTTGGCCGAGCGCGTGAGATTCGCCTCGTTGACGAGGCGGTACCTGCTGAACGAGAAGTCAAGCGGCCCGGTGACATTGGTCAGCGTGACGTTCGAGGTCAGCGTTTCCCCGGTCGAGCCGGCCCGTCCGTTCGTGTCCACGCTGAGCCGTTCGGGGTTCTCGTCCCAGATGGGGATGCAGCAGTCGGGCGTGCCGGAAGTCGGGTCGGGCGGGATGGGGTCGGAGGCAGGAATGCCCGGCTCGCGGAACGGACGCGGCTCGCCCGTCAGCACAGTCTCCACGTCGAAGAAATCGTCGTTCGGCGCCACCGTGGTCAGCGACGCAGCCGTCACGCGCATGCTTTCGTATTTTTCGAGCTGCGGCTGCGCGATGGTCCCCGTCGGTGGCAGGTCTGCCGCCGTCAGGATGACCGCCGTCGGCAGTGGATTGCCGGTGCTGTTGACCGTGACGTTGGTGACCGGGCTGATCTCCGTCAGACCGTTGAATTCGACGACTGTGCCGGTGACTGTAGCGTTATCGCCGACGGCGACGGTCGGCGCAGAAGAGGTAAAGACGAAGATCCCTTCGGACGTGTTCGGGTCGGCGTCGTAGTCCCCGACCTCCTCCTGCAGGAAAAAGCCGTTTGATTTCAGGAGCGTGACGATGCCGCGGATGCTGACGGTCGAACCGGCGACCGGCGAGGCCACGCCGCTCCCCTGGACGTCGTGGATGGCGACCACGGAGATGTCGTCGTTCTGGATCGTGCCCTGGCCCTGCGTGTCGCCGCCGTTGGCGCCGACGATGTTGACGACGTTGACGACGAAGGTCTCGTTGGCCTCGGTCGTGGTGTCGCCGTTGACCGTGACGCTGAAGTTGTATGGACCAGTCGATCCCGCGGGGATGCTCGCGCTGACCGCATTCGCGACGTAGTCGGTATCCTCGCCGACCGCGCTGCCGTCCTGCGCCGTGCCGTCGGCGGTCCCGATGTCGAACGTGACGCCGCCCGCACCCGCGGGGGCGGTGAGCGTCACGGCGAAGGTGAAGGTCGTGGTTCCGGCGTTTCCCTCGGCCTGACTGACGTCGCTGACGTTCAGGGTGGGGACGGCCGGCGGTCCGGCGCACGGAGCGGCCGTCGTGGCCGAGTTGCGCGGCGCGGCCGCGGCGGCCGCGAAGTCGGCGCTGTTGCTGTCCGTGTCGGTGCAGCCGGCGGCCGCGCGGAAGGTTGCGTTGGTCGTGGACGGCGCGGGGGCGTTACCGGTGCCACCCGTGGTTGCGCCAGCATCGTTGCAGTTCGCGCCCGTGCCGTAACCTACGAAATCGATGACCGATCCGGGAAGCGTCAACGCCGCGCCGTTGCCGCACTGGCCGCTCAGCGCGGTGTTCGTGTTGACCAGCGCGACCTTCGCCGACGTCGCGGACATCGAGACCGTGCCCGTGACGTCCGGCGTGGGAAGGGGGTTCACGCCGTTCGCATTGCCGGCTTGCGCCACGAGCAAGTAGCCGCCCGCGGGGATCGTGCCGTTGACCGTCGTGACCTGCCACGTCGTCCCGGTTTGGGCCGCGTACTGGACCGACCAGTTGGTGAGGGTGACGGACGAGGCGCTGCGATTGAACAACTCGATGTAGTCGTTCCTGTAGGCCGAGCAGCCCGCCGTCCCACATCCGGCTCCGCCATATACCTGGCTGATGACGATGTTCGGCGATACGGCAGAGGCCGTGGTGGCGAGGAGGGCGGACAGAACGAACAGAAAGAGCGGGAATGCGCGGCGAACGCTCATGAGCAGTGTGTCTCCGGACGATAGATTGAGTAGTGGGGTGCGGGTTGGCGGGGCGATTATCGCAGAGGTCGCGTGCGCGCGGGTGGGATTTACGTAGAATCCGCCCGCACAGGAGAACGAATGGCCGGAACTCTCGTCGATTACCGCGTGGAAAAGGGCGTCGCCACCTTCGAGCTGAACGATCCCCCCGCGAACACTTACACCTATGAAATGAACCGCGAGCTGGATGACTGCATCCTGCGCGCGAGGATGGACGACGAGGTGCACGTGATCGTGCTCCGCGGCTCGGGAGACAAGTTCTTCTCCGCCGGCGCGAACATCAGGATGCTCTCGGAGGTCACCCCGCAGTTCAAGTACTACTTCTGCGTGCACGCCAACGAGACCCTGAACCGTCTCGAGCAGACGCCGAAGCTCGTCATCGCGGCCATGAACGGCCACACCGTCGGAGGCGGCTTCGAGATCGCCATGGCCGCCGACATCCGCATCGCCCGCCAGGGCGGCGGCAAGTGCGGCCTCCCCGAGGTCAACCTCGGCGTCCTGCCCGGCACGGGCGGCACGCAGCGGCTCTCGCGCATCGTCGGCAAGACCAAAGCGATCGAGCTGATGGTCGAAGGAGGCCTGTTCGACTTCGAGCAGGCCCGCGACCTCGGCCTGATCAACTACGTCTGGCCGGCCGAGGAAGACGGCAAAAAGTGGTGGGACCGGGTCATGGAGTACGCCTGGAGCTTCTGCCCGCCCAACAAGGCCGCGAAAGCCGTCGGCCGCATCAAGCGCGCCGTGCAGACCGGCTGGGAGATCCCCATCGAGTCCGGCCTGGCCCTCGAACGCGAGCTCCAGCAGCAGCTCTTCCAGAGCGAGGATGCCAAGGAAGGCCTGGCCGCGTATAACGAGAAACGGAAGGCGGAGTTCTCGGGGCGTTGAGTTTATCCCGCGCGTAGACGCGGGATCTCCGGTGCACCCTGGAGAAAGCAGCGCGCGTCGCACGATCGCGCATGCGGCACGGAGAGATCCCGCGTCTACGCGCGGGATAAACTGAGACGACTATGCGCTACCGCAACCTCCACAACACCGACCTGCAGATCTCCGAGCTGGGCCTCGGCACCTGGACCTTCACCACCGGCTGGTGGGGCACCTACACCGACGACGACGCGCGCCGGATCGTCAGCGCGGCCATCGCCCGCGGCATCAACTACATCGACACGGCCGACGCGTACGGCAACGGCCGCGGCGAGACGGTGCTCGCGCCGGTGCTGAAGGAGCATCCCGAGGTCATCGTCGGGACGAAATTCGGCTACGACTTCTACAACAACCCCGAGCGCCCGCGCGGCCAGCGCGAGCTGCCGCACGACTTCTCGCCGAAGTTCATCCGCTTCGCGCTCGAGCAGTCCCTGCAGCGGCTCGGCGTCGATCACGTGGCCATCTACCAGCCGCACAACCCGCGCATCGTCACCCTGCTCACGGACGAGCACTGGGAGACCCTGGAGCGCCTGCGCGAGGAGGGGAAGATCCTCACGTACGGCCCGTCGCTCGGACCGGCCATCGGCTGGCGCGACGAAGGCATCTACTCCGCGGCCGTGCGCAGCGCGCCCGTCACGCAGATGATCTACAACGTCCTCGAGCAGGACCCCGGCCGCGAGTTCATCCTGGCCGCCGCCCGCGGCCCCGAGTACGCCGGCGTGGCCGAGGCCATGAGAGGGGAGACGGGGAAGAAAGTGTGCGAGCTCTCCTCCGCCTTCGACCCGTCATTCCGCGCCTGGAAAGCCGGATCGCTCGATGACACGGGCCCGCAGTTCCTCATCCGCGTCACCCATTCGTCGGGGATGCTCGAAGGCAAGTACGACAAGGACACGAAGTTCGACGAGAGCGACCACCGCTCCCACCGCCCCCGGGCCTGGCTGGTGGAAGGCCTGCAGAAAGTGAATCGCCTGCTCCCGTTCTGCAACGAGCGCGAGATCTCCATCGGCCAGCTGGCGCTGCTCTGGCTCTACGCCCACCCGACCGTCCTCAGCGCCCTCCCCAACATCTACGACGAATCCCAACTCATCGAATTCACCGAAGCCTCCGACCACGAGCCGCTCACGGACGAGGAGATGGAACGCATCCACGACCTCTACCTCCGCAACTTCGACATCGAGCCCTACCTCGAGGAAAGCGCCACCGCGTAAAAACTGCCGCGCGTGAACAGCGTGATCAGGAGCTTTGGTTTCGAGCCGCCGTTGATTTACACACCGCAGCAGCTCATGGAGGAATGGTCGTGCGCAACGATCCGATCGTCGAAGAAACCCGTGCCGCCCGCCGCGAGCTTCATGACGAGTTCGCAGGTGACACCGCTGCCTTGTTTCGCTACCTGAAGGAAATCGAGGCGGAGAACGCGGACCGCCTCGTGAAGGTCGATCCCAAACCGGCGATTCCGACGAATCGTAAAGTGTCGTAGGCGAGATTCGCTTCGCCGCGCCCGCAAGTCACCGAAGCCTCCGCCACGACCGCTGACCGACGGGGAAATGCAACGTTGTGAAGGTCTGTGTGACGTTCGCCGTCAAGAGTCTCGTTGCGGGAGGTGCGCCTCAGGGACACTTCGCCGCGGTCATCCCCTGCATCACCGCGACGCTTTCGCGCTCGTTGCTGCTGATTGTTGCTGCCGATTGTCGGGACGAGTGACGGCATCCTACTTCGTTTTTGCTAGCATCCGCTCCGCCATGACCGCCTTTCAGAACAAGCTCTTCATCAACGGCGACTTCGTCGACGCACGCTCCGGCGAGACGTTCGCCACCACCAATCCCGCGACCGAGGAGAAGATCACCGACGTCGCGTCGGCGGGGGTCGAGGACGTCGACGTGGCCGTGCAGGCCGCGCGGGCGCAGATGGAGCCGGGGTCGGAGTGGCAGAAGATGAAGCCGCGGGACCGGGCCAAGGTGATGTGGCGTCTGGCGGACATCCTCTCCACGCGGGCGGACGAGATCGGGCGCATCGAGACCATCGACAACGGCAAGCCGATCTTCGAGTCGCAGTTCGTCGACACGCCGGCCGCCGCGGAGTGCCTCTACTACTTCGCCGGCTGGTCGGGCAAAGTGACCGGGGACACGATCCCCATCGCCGACAACGCCTTCACCTACACGCTGCGCGAGCCGGTCGGCGTGGTCGGCGCGATCACGCCGTGGAACTTTCCGCTGATGCTCGCGGTCTGGAAGATCGCGCCGGCGCTGGCGTGCGGCAACACGGTGGTCATCAAGCCGGCGTCGAACACTTCGCTCTCGCTGCTCAAGTTCGCGGAGTACGCGCAGGAGGCGGGGCTGCCGAAGGGCGTGCTGAACGTGATCCCGGGACGCGGCAGCGTGGTCGGTAACGCCATCGTCGACCATCCCGGCGTCGACGCCATCACCTTCACCGGCTCGACGGAAGTCGGCCGCGGCCTGATGGCCCGCGCCGCGAAGACGCTGAAGAAAGTGGCGCTGGAACTTGGCGGCAAGTCGCCGAACATCGTCTTCGCCGATGCCGATCTGGACGCCGCCGCGAAAGGCGCGCTGAACGCGATCTTCTACGGAAAGGGCGAGGTGTGCGCGGCCGGCTCGCGTCTCCTGGTCGAAGAAGGGGCGCACGAAGAGTTGATGGCGAAGGTGGTCGAGCGCGCGAACAAGATGGTGGCCGGCGATCCGCTCCATCCGAAAACCCGCCTCGGCGCGGTGGTCTCCAAAGAGCAGATGGAGACGGTCCTCTCGTACATCGAGGCGGGCAAGAGCGAGGGGGCGAAGCTCATCGCCGGCGGCGCGCGCGCCGACATCGGCACGGGCAAGGGCTACTTCGTGCAGCCGACGATCTTCGACGACGTCACGCCCGACCATCGCATCGCCCGCGAGGAGATCTTCGGCCCGGTGCTGGCCACGATCAAGTTCAAGGATGCCGAGGACGCGGTGGCGAAGGCGAACGACACCGTGTACGGGCTGGCGGCCGCGGTCTGGACGCGCGACGTCTCGAAAGCGCACCGCATCGCGAGGGCCGTCAAGGCCGGCACGGTCTGGGTCAACACGTACAACCTGTACGACCCGGCGCTGCCGTTCGGCGGGTTCAAGGAGTCAGGCTTCGGCCGCGACCAGGGGAGAGATGCTTTGGAAAAATACACACAGACGAAATCGGTCTGGGTGAATTTATGAGTAGAATCGCGCGCATGAAGAAAACGTGGATGGTTCTCACGACGGCGGTCCTTTCCCTCGTCCTCTTCGGCTGCCCGCCGAAGCCGACGGAAGCAGTCACCGGCACGGGCGGTACTGAAGGCGAGATCGTGGTCGGCGAGTATGGCTCGCTCACGGGCGCCGAGGCGACGTTCGGGCAGTCGACACACAACGGCATCATGCTGGCCATGGACGAGATCAACGGAGCCGGCGGCGTGAACGGCCGCAAGATCCGGGTGATCACGGAAGACGACCAGTCGAAGGCGGAGGAAGCGGCCAACGCCGTGACCAAGCTGATCTCGCAGAACAACGTCATCGCCGTCCTCGGCGAGGTGGCGTCGTCGAACTCGCTGGCCGCGGCCCCGATCTGTCAGCAGAACAAGGTCCCGATGATCACGCCCTCCTCGACCAACGAGCGCGTGACGCAGGTCGGCGACTACATCTTCCGCATGTGCTTCATCGACCCGTACCAGGGCGAAGCCATGGCGAACTACCTGACCCGGACGCTGAAGCTGAAGAACGCGGCCATCCTGGTGGACGTGAAGAGCGACTACTCGACCGGCCTGGCCGCGAACTTCGAGCGCACGTTCCTGGCGAACGGCGGCAAGATCGTGGGCAAGCAGAGCTACGCGAAGGGCGACAGCGACTTCCGCGCGCAGCTGACGACCCTCAAGGGCACCAACCCCGAGGTCATCTTCGTGCCCGGCTACTACAACGACATCGGCCAGATCGCCATCCAGGCCCGCGACCTCGGCATGAACATGCCCCTGGCCGGCGGCGACGGCTGGGAATCGCCGAAGCTGATCGAGATCGGCGGCAAGGCTCTCGAGGGCTCCTTCTACTCGAACCACTACCACGTCGACGACCCGTCGCCGGCGGTGAAGACGTTCGTGCAGAAGTACCAGGAGCGCTTCGGCGCGCAGCCCGACTCGCTGGCCGCGCTCGGCTACGACTCGGCCCGCGTGCTCGTCGACGCCATCAAGCGCGCCGGCACCACTGACGGTGTCAAGCTCCGCGACGCCATCGCCGCGACGAAAGACTTCGACGGCGTGACCGGCAGGATCAACCTCGGACCGGACCGCAACCCGATCGGCAAGAAGCTGGTCGTGCTGCAGATCACCAACGGCCAGCTCGCGCTGAAGGACGTCGTCGATCCGGCCGCGGGCAACGCCGCACCGGCCACCACCACGGCCGCGACCGGCACCACCGGCACCGGTGCCGCGCCGTCCGCGGCATCGGGCGCTACCAACTAAGACAAAAGGCTTTACATCTCAGAGTCCGGCGAGTAGTTTTCGCCGGACTTTTTCTTTCTGCATGCAGACCCTCCTTCAGAACCTGCTGAACGGGATCGCCGCCGGCTCGATCTACGCCCTGATCGCGCTCGGGTACACGATGGTGTACGGCATCCTGAAGCTGATCAATTTCGCGCACGGCGACGTGTTCATGATCGGCTCGTTCGTCGGCTTTTACTGCGGCAACGCGCTGGCCCGGTCGAACCCGGACGCGCCGCCGTTCGTCAACGCCAGCCTGACCATGCTGCTGGCGATGATCATCTGCGCGGCGCTGGGCTTCCTCAACGAGCGCATCGCCTACCGCCCGCTGCGCAACGCGCCGCGCATCGCGTCGCTGATCACCGCGATCGGCGTGTCGTTCCTGCTCGAGTACGGCGGTCAGTTCGTGTTCGGGCCCGACCCGAAGTTCTTCCCGACGCTGATCGAGAAGAACATCATCAACATCGGCGGCGTGGTCACGACGAACTACCAGCTCATCGTGCTGGCGGTGGCCGTCGTCTTCATGGGCATCCTGCAGTACATCGTCTACGGGACGAAGTTCGGCCGGGCCATGCGCGCCGTCTCGTTCAACTTCGAGACCGCGTCGCTGATGGGCATCCCCACCGACCGCGTGATCTCGACGACCTTCATCATCGGCTCGATGCTGGCCGCGGTGGCCGGCATCCTCTACGGCCTCTCGTATCCGAAGATCGACCCGCTGATGGGCATCATGCCCGGCCTCAAGGCCTTCGTGGCCGCGGTCCTGGGCGGGATCGGCAACGTGCCCGGCGCGGTGGTGGGCGGTCTCGTGATCGGGATCGTCGAGGCCTTCGTCGGCGGCTCGCAGTTCTCCAATTACCGCGACGCGATCGCGTTCGTGATCCTCATCGTGATCCTGCTGTTCAGGCCCTCCGGCCTGTTCGGGAAGTACGAGCCGGAGAAGGTATGACGCTGGCGCTGGCGCGGATTGAGGATGAAGGATTGAGGATTGAGGATTGGGGGCTCCCCGCCATCCTCAATCCTCAATCCTCAATCCTCAATCCCGCTGAGGCGGCAATCCTCAATCCTCAATCCTCAATCCTCCATCCCGCCCCAACGGAGGCGGTCTGATGCTGCCGCGTACCTGGTGGCTCCGCGATCTCGTCCTGCTCGTGCTGTACATCGGCGTGATCTATCTGGCCTGGATCGCGCTCGAGTACGCGGCGGTCTACTGGCCGACGATGCGTTACTACAACCGCATCATCGTGCTCCTCGGCATCAACATCACCCTGGCGGTCTCGCTGAACATCATCAACGGCCACGCCGGGCAGTTCTCGCTCGGCCATGCCGGCTTCATGGCCGTCGGCGCGTATGGCGCGGCCTACCTGACCGTCTACCACTTCGGTCCGTACGTCGAGAAGTTCCCCGAAGGCAGCGTGCAGCAGATCGTCTGGCAGAACGTGTTTCTGCTGCTGGCCATCCTGGCCGGCGCGCTCGTCTCCGCGATCGCGGGGTACATCGTCGGACTGCCGTCGCTGCGGCTGCGCGGCGATTACCTGGCCATCGTCACGCTCGGCTTCGGCGAGATCATTCGCGTGGTCATCCTCAACGTCGAAGTGATCGGCGCAGCGCGCGGGCTGACCGGCATTCCGGCCTGGAGCAATTTCTTCTGGGTCTTCTTCTTCGCCGGCCTGACGATCCTGATCTCGCACCGGCTGGTGATGTCGTCCGTCGGCCGCGCGTTCCTGGCCGTGCGCGAGGACCAGATCGCCGCCGAGGCCATGGGCGTCGACACGACGCGCTACAAGGTCAAGGCGTTCATCATCGGCTCGTGCCTGGCCGGTGTGGCCGGCGCGCTGTTCGCGCACTACTCGCCCGCGTACCTCAACCCGACCATGTTCACGTTCATCAAGTCGTTCGAGGTCGTGGCCATGGTGGTCCTGGGCGGACTGGGGTCGATCACCGGCTCGATCATCGCGGCGATCATCCTGACCATCCTCCCCGAGGGGCTGCGGTACGTCAAAGACATCTATCCCGGCATGCGCGACCCGCGCATGGTCATCTACTCGATCATGCTCATCGTGCTGATGCTCACCCGTCCGCAGGGCCTCTTCGGCCGCCGCGAGATCTGGGAGTTCCTGCCGAAGCGCAAGGATTCGATTCCGAAGGAAGGCCGCGACGAAGGTGATTCGAACGACAAGCTCGATCGCGACTCCGGCCCCCCGGTTACCTAAACAGCCATGGCCGACGACATCGTTCTGCAGGCGAACAGCGTCACGATCCGCTTCGGCGGACTGACCGCCGTGTCGAACTTCAACCTCGCCATCCGTCCGCACGAGCTGGTCGGCCTGATCGGCCCCAACGGCGCGGGGAAGACGACGATCTTCAACATGCTCACCGGCGTCTACAAGCCGTCCGAGGGAGAGATCGTCATCGGCGGCGTGAAGACGACCGAGATGAAGCCGTACCAGATCACCAGCCTCGGCGTGGCCCGCACGTTCCAGAACATCCGCCTCTTCAAAGAGCTCTCCGTCCTCGACAACGTCAAGATCGGCGGGCATATCCACTACAAGTACTCCGGCACCTCGGCGGTGCTGCACACGAACCGCTTCCACGAGGCGGAAGACGAGGCGGAAGTGGAGGCCGAAAAGCTGCTGGAGATTTTCGGCCTGAAGGCGCGCGCGGAGAGCTACGCGAAGAACCTTCCGTATGGCGATCAGCGCCGCCTGGAGATCGCGCGCGCGCTGGCCGCCCGTCCGAAGCTGCTGCTCCTCGACGAGCCGGCCGCGGGTCTCAACGACTCCGAGACGCGCGCGCTGATGAACACCATTCACGACATCCGCGACCGCTTCAACATCGCCATTCTGCTGATCGAGCACAACATGGAACTGGTGATGGGCATCTGCGAGCGCATCGTGGTGCTGAACTTCGGCAAGACCATCGCCGAGGGGACGCCGGAAGCGATCCGCTCGAATCCCGCGGTGGTCGAGGCCTACCTCGGCGAGCCGGCAGAGGCGGCGGGAGTATGAGCGAAGTCGTCCTCACCGTCCGCGGCCTGCACGTCTCGTACGGCACCATCCCGGCGCTGCACGGCGTCGACCTCGAAGTGAGGAAGGGGGAGATCGTCACGCTCATCGGCGCGAACGGCGCGGGCAAGACCACCACGCTGCGCACGATCTCGGGCCTCCTCAAGCCGCGCGAGGGAACGGTCGAGTTCAACGGCACCGACATCACCGGCGTCAAGCCGCACGTCATCACCGCCCGCGGCATCTCGCACGTGCCGGAAGGGCGCGGCATCTTCGCCAACCTCACCGTGCACGACAACCTCGAGCTGGGCGGCTACCTCCGCAAGGACAAGATCCAGCAGTCCGAGTACGAGCGCGTCTACTCGCTCTTCCCGGTCCTCAAAGAGCGCATCAAGCAGAACTCCGGCACGCTCTCCGGCGGCGAGCAGCAGATGCTGGCCATCTCCCGCGCGTTGATGGCCAAGCCCGCGCTGCTGCTCCTCGACGAGCCGTCGCTGGGACTGGCGCCGCAGATGGTCCAGACCATCTTCCGCGTCATCCGCGAGATCAACGCGGAAGGCACGACCATCCTCCTCGTCGAACAAAACGCCCACATGGCCCTCCTCACCGCCCACCGCGGCTACGTCATGGAAACCGGCCGCATCACCGCCACGGACGACACCAAAGCGCTGCTGGCCTCGGACCGGATTAAAAAAGCCTACCTCGGCGGGTAGCTCGTATGGAGTGCGGCGGCCCGGCCGCCGCTTTTGTATATCGCGCAAACAACCGCGAGCGTGCAAATTCACGGACTCCATTCAACCGAATTCGAAAGCGGCGGCGAAGGCCGCCGCACTCCATAACGCTCCGCGGAACGTACGGATGTTCGGTGGAGCGCCGGCGTCTCGCCTGCACCGGGGGGCCAGCGGGACGCTGGCGCAACAGCCGCCGGGACGGCGGCGCTCCGAGAAGGCGGCGCTCCTCCTCAGTCCGGCGTAACGAGCTTCTGCTCCGTCATTCGCTGGAGCGATGCGAGCTCGTTGATCTCCGGGGCGCTGGTGGGGATCTCGGCGAGGCGCTGGGAGATGTCGAGCGCGTTCTTGGCGCACTGCCAGTTCTCGAGGCGGACGTGCGAGCGGGCGATGTGGAAGTAGGGGTAGTAGTCGATGAGCCACATGCCGTACATGCGGGCCTGTTTCTGCGGATTGGGGCGCTGGGCCACGGCGTCGATGAAGTGCGTCAGCGCGCGGGAGTAGTCGCCTTTGCGCTCGAGCTGCAGGCCGAGCTCGTAGTTCGCGTACCAGGGCGCATTCTTCAGTCTCGTGTCGAGCGGCAGGTCGCACTTCGACAGGACGTCGTTGCGCAGGACGTGAAACTCTTCTTCGGTCAGCACCGGCGCCTTCTGCTCGTAGACGGCGTAACGCGGCTTGCGTCCGGTGGCGTCGCCGCGCAGCAGGAGTTGATACGCGACGAGGAGCGGGCGTCCCACTTCGCTGCGCGCGGCCATGCCCGACGTCTCCGCCTGCGCCAGCTCCTTGCGCGCGCGGTCGACGTCACCGGTCATCTGGCTGGCAATGGCCAGGTAGAGGTGGGGGAGGTAGTCGATGTACTGCTGCTGCCGCGTCGGAAGCTGCACACCCTCCGCGGCCCGCGCGGCGATGGCCGCCTCGAGCGGCGCCTTCGCGGCCTCGGCGTGTCCCTGCTCGATGAGGCGCACGCCCTGCTCGTAATGCTCGTACCAGTCCGCGGCTGACGCCGGCAGCGCGGCCAGCAACACCAGGGCAAAGATGGTTCGGATCATGGCCAAACATTCTAAAGCCTCCTAACTTCCGCGGCCGAACCGCGTATGAAGGACAAAGGAAAGGAAATACCCTCACACATGCGACGTCTCGGACTCGTTCTCGCCACCGCACTTCTCGCCACGTCTGCCTTCGCGCACGACACCACCACGACCTACAGCGGCGACGCCGAGCAGTGCTCGGGCCGCAACATCAGGTTCAACGACCGGCCGGCCTTCGTGCAGCAGGAAACGATCGACGCGCGCGGTCTGCGCTCGCTCAAGGCCAGCGTCACCAACGCCCCGATCTCGGTCGTCGGCGGCGCGCCGGCCTACGAGATCACGGTCTGCAAGGCGGCCGAGCGCGAGCAGGACCTGGCCGCGATCCGCGTCCGCCTCGACGGCAATGAGCTCGAGGCGACCGGTCCGGACGACCATCGCTGGCAAGCCTCTTATTTCATCCGCGTCCCGAGCGGCGCGGATCTCGACCTTTCGGCGAAGAACGGGCCGTTGTCGATCCGCGACGTGGTGGGCACCGTCGTCGCGCGCTCGCACAACGGCCCGCTCTCGCTGAAGAACGTCGACGGCAACGTGGACGCCGAAACGCGCAACGGTCCGATCAGTGTCAACGGCGGCTCCGGCGAGATGAAGGTCTCGGCCACGAACGGCCCGCTGTCGGTGAAGCTCTCCGGCGCCTCCTGGAACGGCACGCTGGACGCGTCGACGAAGAACGGCCCCCTCAGCGTCAGCGTCCCGCGCGACTTCGCCTCGGGCGTAGTCGTCGAAGCGCACGGCCGCGGCCCGATCGCCTGCGACGCTGACGCATGCAACGGCAATCGCCGCTCGAGGACCGTCGACAACGACTGGGACGACGAGCCGCGCCGCATCGAGCTCGGAAGCGGCCCGGTCAACGTGCGCCTCTCCACGGTGAACGGCCCGGTCACGATCAAGGACTTCGAATAGTCAGAATTTATCCTGAGCGAAGCGAACGATCTCGGGAGCCCTCACCAAAAGTTCATCCTGGGCGCTGTGCGCTCAGGATGAACTTCGGTGCCTTCGGGCGCGGTCGTCCAGAGGGCTCCGCTGATCCTTCGCGCTGCGCGCCTCAGGATGAACTTCAGGCGCGCCGGGATAAACTGCGCGGACCCGGATGACGGTCCTCGACAAGCACGCCTCCCGCGGCCAGCTCCTCGCCGTCCTCGGCATCGGGTTCGGACTGGCCATCGCGATCGGTAACGCCATCGGCGCCGGCATCCTCCGCACTCCCGGTGTCATCGCCTCCCAGCTCCACACCTTCGGGCCGTACCTCATCGTCTGGATCGGCGGCGCGCTCTACGCGCTCCTCGGCGCGAACGCGCTGGCCGAGCTGGCGACCTTCGTCCCGCGCAGCGGAGGCCAGTACGTCTTCGTCCGCCACGGCCTCGGCGACTACGCGGGGTTCATCGTCGGCTGGAGCGACTGGATCTCCACGTGCGGCACGACGGCGGCCGTGGCCATCGTCATCGGCGAGTACTCGGTGAGCCTGTTCCCCGAGGCGCGGACGCAGCAGGTCGTGGCGCTGATCGTCGTGGCCCTCTTCACGATCATCCAGTGGTTCGGCGTGCGCAGCGGGCGCAACGTGCAGAACGTCACCAGCCTCGTCAAAGCGCTCGCGTTGCTGCTCTTCATCGCCGCGTGCTTCTGGTACGGCACCCGCGCTCCGTGGGAGCCGACGGCCATGACGCTGCGCGGCGACGGCTCGATGCTGCTCGCGTTCATCGTCGCGCTGCAGGCCGTGATCTACACGTTCGACGGCTGGTCGGCGGTCATCTACTTCTCCGAGGAAGTGCAGGACCATGGGCGGAACATCCCGCGGGCCATGATCTCCGGCGTCCTCACCATCGCCGCGATCTACATCCTGATCAACCTCGCCTTCATGGCCGTGGTCTCGCTGCCGTCGATCGCGGGCAGCAACTTCGCGGCGGGCGTGGTCGTCGAGCGCATCTTCGGCGCGTGGGGGCAGAACCTGCTGCGCGCGCTGGTGGTGGTCATTCTGCTGAGCGCCGTCAGCGCGAACGTGCTCATGGCGCCGCGCGTGATTTACGCGATGGCCATGGACCGTCTCTTCTGGCGCGGCGCGCGCGAAGTGAACCGCGGCGGGACGCCCGACGTGGCGCTGATGATCAGCAGCCTGCTGGCGGCGCTGTTCATCGTCACGAACACGTTCGAGACCGTCATCGCGAAGCTGGCGTTCTTCTTCGTCCTCAACTACACGCTCTCGTTCGTGACGCTGTTCGTGCTGCGCCGCCGCGAGCCGGACGCGCCGCGTCCGTACCGCGCGTGGGGCCATCCGCTCACGACCGGCCTGGCGCTGCTCGCGTCGATCGCCTTCCTGGTCGGCGCCACGGCCAGCGACACGCGGAGCAGTCTCTGGTCGCTGGGACTGCTCGCGCTCAGCTTTCCGGTATTTTTGCTGACGAAGAGACTGCGCCGTGATTGATCCCCGACTCGAATACGCGTCCACCCTCAGCTCCCGTTTCTACTTCGACGCGGACGTCCTGGCGCAGGAGCAGCGCAACGTCTTCGCGCGTACGTGGCAACTGGTCGGCAATGCGGCGCAGGTGCGGGAGGCGGGGCAGTTCTTCACGGCCGTCGTCGCCGACGAGCCGCTGCTGATCGTGCGCGGCAACGACGGCGTGCTGCGTGCGATGTCGAACGTCTGCCGCCACCGCGCCGGCCCCATCGCCCGCGGCGAGGGGACGCGTCCCGTGCTGCAGTGCGGCTATCACGGCTGGACGTACTCGCTCGACGGACGCCTCGCGGCGACGCCGGAGTTCGACGGCGTGCAGGACTTCGATCGCGCGTCGTGCCGCCTGCCGCAGTTCCGCGTGGAGATCTGGAACGAGCTCGTGTTCGCGAACCTCGATCCCGATGCCGAGTCGCTCACGGACTTCCTCGGCGAGCTGCTGCGCGACATGCCGCCGCACGACTACAGCGGCTTCCGCCTCGCGCACCGCAAGACGTGGGAGCTCGACTGCAACTGGAAGGTCTACGTCGACAACTACCTCGAGGGGTACCACATCCCCATCGTGCATCCGGGCCTCTTCCGCGAGCTCGACTACCCGAATTACCGCACCGACGTGAAGCGCAACTACTCGATCCAGGTCGCGCCGACGCGCAGCAACCGTGATTCAACAGGACGCATCCGCACCAGCGGCGGCGCCGATCAGGTCCGCTACTTCTGGATCTTTCCGAACCTGATGCTGAACGTCTACCCCGACAACTTCTCCACGAACCTCGTCGTGCCCCTCGGCCCCGGCCGCACCGCCACGCTGTTCGACTGGTACTTTCCGCATACCGACCAGTCGAAGCAGGTCATCGACGACACCGTCGCCTTCAGCGACGAGATCCAGCTCGAGGACATCGACATCTGCGAGACCGTGCAACGGGGGTTGCGCTCGTCGACCTACGATGCGGGACGCTTCTCGCCGAGGCGCGAGAACGGGGTCCATCACTTTCACTGCTTGTACGAGCAGTACATGCGTTCGAATTTATCCCGCGCGTAGACGCGGGATCTTCGGCGCACCCTGCACACGCATGTTCGTCGCATGGTGGTCCAGGGGGCTCCAGAGATCCCGCGTCTACGCGCGGGATAAACTGCGGATCCGCGCATACACCGGGCACCACCGCTCGTGTGCACCTTCCAGATACCCGGTCGACAGCAAGAACGACCCAGTAATCTCCCCACCCGTGAACACGAACGTTTTCTTGAACAGCTTTACCCACTCTTCTTTCGTGCGCGGGTGATGCGCGTCGAGCCAATCGGCGAACGAGCCGTGCGTCTCGCGCAGCGCGAGGATGCGCTTCGCGTTCTCCACCGCCGCGTCGACCTTCAATCGATTGCGGATGATGCCGGCGTTGGACAGCAGTTTCGCGCGGCGGCGAGCGTCGTAGCGCGCCACGCGCTCCAGTGAGAAGTTGTCGAAGGCCTCGCGAAAGGCGGCGCGTTTCCGGAGGATCGTCAGCCAGGAGAGGCCGGCCTGGTTGATCTCCAGCACGAGTCTTTCGAACAGACGATCGTCGTCGCGTACGGGAAATCCGTACTCCTCGTCGTGATACGGACCGTGGTCGGGATGGCCTGTGGCCGCGTCGCAATAAGTCGTCACGGCGGGGGATGATACGCTGCGTTCAATGTCCACGGGGCCCCTCGGAATCGTCATCGCAGTCGCCGTCGTAGTCGCAGCAGCAGCCATCGTCTACCGGCAACTGGCAGCCGTTCGCGCCGCGCGCGAGCAGAGCGAAGCGGAGCGCTTCGCGCGCGACATCATCGACAACGCCGGCGAGGGAATCGTCGTCTACGACCGCGAGCTCCGCTACGTGCTCTGGAACGGTTTCATGAAGGAGCTGACCGGTCTCGACGCCGAGGACGTTCTCGGTAAGAAGGCGGCGGAAGTCTTTCCGCATCTGGCCGAGGAGCCGGTGGCCGATTTGCTGCTGCGCGCGCTGGCGGGGGAGTCGGTGCCGTCGCCCGACGAGTACTACACCGTGCCCGCGACCGCGCGCAAAGGGTGGCTCTCCGCGGTCTATCGCCCGTACATCGACGGCGAGGATCGCGTGGCCGGTGTGGTCGCGCTGATTCGCGACGTCACCGACCGCAAGTCCGCCGAGCAGCAGATCGAATATCAGGCCTATCACGACGCGCTGACCGGCCTCGCCAACCGCAGCCTCTTTCACGAGCACCTCTCGCTCGCACTCGCGCTCGCGGAGCGGCGGCAGAAGCAGGTGGCCGTGCTCTTCCTCGACCTCGATCGCTTCAAAGTCGTCAACGACTCCCTCGGACACTCGGTCGGCGACGAGTTGCTGCAGGAGATTGCCCGCCGCCTGAAGGCCGCGGTGCGCGAGGGCGACACGGTCGCGCGCGTCGGCGGCGACGAGTTCACCATCGTCCTGCAGGAGCTCTCGCGCGTGCAGGAGGCGGCCATCGTCGCGCAGAAAGTGCTGCGCGCCATCGCCGAGCCGATCGAAGTCGGCGAGCATCGCCTCTACGTCACGGCCAGCATCGGCATCACCCTGTTCCCCGAGGATGGGGCCGATGCGGAGACGCTGCTCAAGAACGCCGACGCCGCGATGTACCGCGCCAAGGACGAAGGGCGCAACACGTACCAGATGTCGACCAATGAGCTGAGCCGCTCCACGCAGGCGCGCATGACCGTCGAGAGCGGACTGCATCTCGCGCTGGAAGCGGGGGAGTTCTCGCTGCTCTATCAGCCGCAGGTCGACGTCGAGACGATGACCGTCGTCGGGATGGAGGCGCTGCTGCGGTGGAAACATCCGGAGCGCGGCGTGATTCTGCCCGAGGAGTTCATCGGGGTGGCGGAGGAGCGGGGCTTGATCCTGCCGATCGGCGACTGGGTGCTGCGCCAGGCCTGTCTCGACGTGCGCCGCTTCCACGAGCGCGGACTGCCGCACTTTCGCGTGGCCGTCAACCTGTCGCCGCGGCAGTTCCGCGATCCGTCGCTGGGCGCCGCGGTTGCTTCGGCGCTGCGCGATTCCGGCATCCGTCCGGAGACGCTGGAGCTGGAGATCACCGAGACCGTGGCCATGGAGAACGTGCGCCTGACCATGTCCACGCTGGAAGAGTTCCGCGCCTCGGGCGTCACCATCGCCATCGACGACTTCGGCACCGGACACTCGTCGCTCAGCTACCTGAAGCGCTTCCCCATCGACGCGCTGAAGATCGATCGCGCGTTCGTGACCGACCTTCCCGACAGCTTCGCCGACGCCGCCATCGTGAGCTCGGTCATCCAGCTCGCGAACGGCCTCGGCATGCGCGTCATCGCCGAGGGAGTGGAGACGATCGAGCAGCTCGACTTTCTGAAGGAGGCCGGCTGCCGCGAGGTGCAAGGCTTCTACTTCTGCGTCCCGGTAGAGATCGAGAAGCTCGAAGCGCTGGTCACGCCGGCGCTGCCGGAGCCCGCGGCGCTGTCATCCCGAGCGTGAGTCGAGGGACCTGGGTGGGTGGGGGGTG
>DASVSV010000331.1:0-14418 GCA_036387915.1 Thermoanaerobaculia bacterium | reverse complement strand
CGGGTCCGGTGTCTGGATGACGAGATGAAAATGATTCGTCATCAGGACGTATGCCGTAACGGACCAGCCGAAGCGCTTCGCCGCCTGCTCGACCAAGGTGAGAAACATCCACCGATCGCGATCGCTGCGGAAGATGGCCCGGCGCTCATTGCCGCGTGAGGTGACGTGATACAGCGCTCCAGCGAATTCGATGCGTAACGGTCGTGCCATAGCAACGCCGAGGATCCCTCGGCTGTTGCTTACGACGGAGATCTTGTCATCGCCGTAGAACTTCGCCGCCTGAAACTCCTCGGAATGGAAGATGCCGCTACAGCGCGTAGAGCGTGATCATGGGAAAGAGAAAAACGGAGGTGTGACCTGGCCGGTCAGGTCATCGCAGGAAAGCAAAGAAGACACGAAAGCGTGACCCCACTCGATGACGCAAGAAGAACGAAGGTGTGACCCCACTGGATGCGTTCCCAGAAGAACGAAGGTGTGACCCCACTGCTCCGAGGTCATCGCTGGCTCGACCGCACTGGCTCGACGCTGGCTCGCCGTGCGACGTGGGGTCAGACCTTTGATCTTCCTGCCATGGTTGGGCGAGGAAATCGAAGGTGTGACCCCGTCTCTGCCCGGTGTGGGACTCTGGTCTCTCTCGAGAAGCGAAGGTGTGCCCCCGTCTCTGTGGTTCCCCGAGGAATCGAAGGTGTGACCCCGTCTCTGTGGGGTGTGACTTTGATCTTCCTGCCCCTGTTGCGGGAGAAAATCGAAGGTCCGACCTCGTCTCTGACGTCTCTCGAGGAAATCGAAGGTGTGACCCCGTCTCTGCCCTGCCTGACCCGAAGGTGTGACCCCGTCTCTGTGGTTCCCGTCTCTCTGCGAGCCCCGCTCCGTACGTCCTTTCCTGCCATGGTTGCGCGAGGAAATCGAAGGTGTGACCCCGTCTCTGCCCGTCTCTGCGAAGGTGCTCGCGACCCCTTCTCTGACGTCTCAAAGGTGTGACCCCGTCTCTGCGTGGGAGAAAATCGAAGGTGTGACCCCGTCTCTGAAGGTGTGGAAGGTGCCGTCTCTGAAGGTGTGACGCTCTGGTTCTCTCGCGCGTCTCTTCTCTCGCGTTACTCTTGCACCTGCAGATTGGGCCGGTGAGCGCCGGCCTCAAAGAGGTCCTTGTGGTGCGGACGGCGGTGGTTCTGGTGATGTTGTCCTTTGCGCTGGTCGGCTGTCTCTGGACAGAGGATCCGGAGCTGCACCTCAGCGGCCCTTACGTCCTGAGGAATGCGTTTGCCGGGGGATCGACGTACCTCGCGTACAGACAGGGTGAATCGACGATCGGGCGAGTGCAGGACACGGTCGTCGCTGCAGGCGTGGACGAGAAGCATGTCATTGTGAAGCGGCACCCGAACGGCAACGCGGCGGTGACCGAGTACTACATCGTCGACCGCAGCAAGGACCGCTTTTACGCCGAGCCGTCTGTGGCCGTGGTCGGGCCTTTGGATGTCGAGCAGTTTTCCGCAAAGCGCCGGGAGATGAACGTCTCGCCGGCGCTCGGGTTCACTGTCGATTTTCAGGATTGATCGTTTACTGCACCCCCGACACGTTGTCCGCCGAATCCCGGTCGATATAGAAGTTGTACGGGTCTACGCCCGCGTAGAGCGGCCTGGTATCGCTGACGAACGTCAGTACCTGTTTGCCGGAGCGGATGGGGTGGCGCTCCATCAGAATCACGTGTGATTGGTCGAAGACGAGGCGGCCGGGTTCGGACGTGAAGAGGCCGATCTCGATGCGTTCGTCGAGGGGCGTCTCCGTTTCGACAGCTTCGCCGGTCACGTAGAACTTCTTCGCTTCGACCGGCACGGTCACGTCCCATTTGCCGTCGGGGCGGCGCACCGCGTTCGGCTGCGTGACTTTGAGGTCGTAGAACGTGATGCGCTCGAAGAGATCGGTAATGAGTGCCTGGTCCTCGTCCGTCTTCGCCTCGGCACGCAGGGCGGCGATGAAGTCGAGCGTGCGCGGGTACGGCGCGCTTTTGAACTTGTAGCGGGCCAGCATGTTGCGCAGGGCGCGGTTGACGCCGTCCTCGCCGAGGCGTTTCGTCAGGAGGTACATGACCATCGCACCCTTGCGGTAGGCGATGTGTTTCTGGCCGAGCACGCGTGCGAGCGGCGGCTCGTCCTGTTCCCAGGCGCGGCCACCGAGATAGCGATCGAGCTCGTGCTGCAGATAACGGCGCATCTGATCCTCGCCGCGGAGCTGCTTGATCACCATCTGCGCCGAATATTGAGCGAGCGTCTCGACGAAGAACGTGTAGCCCTCCGTCTCCGCACCCATCATCTGATACGGCCACCACTGATGCGCGAACTCGTGCGCGGTCATGCCGGTGACGAAGTCGAATGTGTCCTTGCCGGTGTAATCGCCGGTGAACCCGACCGACTCCGAGAAGGGAATCGTCCCGGCGAATGCCTGCGCGTTGTTCTTGTAGCCGGGGAACTCGACGACCCGGAAATGATCGAACTGATAGGGACCGAAATTCGCCTGGTAGTAATCGAGTGAGGCCGCCATGGCGTCGAGCATCCGGTCGACGTTCCACGCGTGTTCCGGGTGGTAATAGACGGCGAAGTCGACGCCGGCGTGCCGGCGGTGTTTTTCCGCATAGCGCGCGGACTGCACGGAGAAGCGCGGGCGGATGGGCGCGGTCGAGACGAAGCGCGCGGTGCGCCGGCCGTCGCGCGTCACGTCCGACACCTTCTTACCGGGTGCGATCGGCGTTTGATCGGCGGCGGTCGACAGAGTGATGTCCGACTTTCTGACCCATCCGTTGCCGAACGAGATCTTCGTCGTCGCGGACAGGTCTTCCAGTTTCGGCGGCCCGGCCAGCGCGGGGAGGCCGTGCTTTCTGCGCACCTCGGGATCCTGAATGAGCGCGTCGTTGGACATGCCGAGAATGGGCATGAGGTCCTGTTCGGTAAGGAAGGTGCCGTTCTCGACGATCGTCGTTTGCGGGGAGCCGTTGCGGAAGCCGCGGTGCCAGCGCTGAGTCTCGAATGCGAGGAGCAGCGCGTCACCCGGCTGCATCGGGCGCTCGAGGCGGTAGATCCAATACTTGTGTTTCCTGTCGTCGAGGATTTGCCGCGCGCCTTCAATGGTGACGCTGGTGAGCTCGACACCGTCCTCCACGAGACGGACGTGCAGGTCCGCAATCGGCTGCGCGGTCGTGTTGCGGAGCAGGTAGCGCCCCCTGGTCATGGCCCGCCGCTCTTCCGGGGCGATGGCGATGTCGAGCGTCAGTTCCTCGAGCGACGGCTGCGGCAGGCCGGCGTATTTTGCGAAGCGCTTTTCAAATTCGACCGACAACGCTTCGTTCTCGTCCTTCGTCCGATATTCATTGAGGACGTTGGTGTTGTAGTACGCATAGGCTCCCGTCGCCGCGAACGTCAGGAGCGTCGCGGCGGCCACCACTCCCGGCGTCCCCGCCAGACGGCGCCGCGCCAGCGCGAGCCTCGGCTTCAACCGGATTTCCGTGCCGCGTCTCCAGAGAAGATGCGCGGCCAGGAGCAGCAGGACGGCGAAGGCGCCCCAGTACAGGCGGAACGTCCAGGCGCCCTGCCAGAACGAGGCCGCTCCATTGAGGTCGCTGAGTGGCATGCCCGAGGTCTCGCCGTAATTGAGGAGATGGTGATTGACCCAGCGGGCCATGCTGTTCACCTCCCGCCAGATCAGGAGGAGCACCATCACTCCCCAGCCGATGGCCTTGTGGGGACTGAGCGACTGGACCAGGATGGCCACCGCCGCGACGAGCAGCATGTCGACACTCTGCGGCAGCACGTACCAGAGCAGGTATTTCCCGAGCTCGACGTTCGTGAAGCCGAGCGAGAGCTGCAGTGCGATCGACGCGGCGACGTTGCAGACCAGCATCGACACGAGCACGAGCGCCAGCGCCAGCGTCTTCGGCACGACATACGCCCAGTTGGGGAGCGGCGCGGCGTCAATGAGCTCGTGCACCCTCCGGTCGCGCTCGCGCCATACGACGTCGCCCGCGTAATAGACGGCGACGATCATCAGCACCACCCGGAACGCGTCCTCGATCTCCGGAATGAGCGACAGCGTGGTCGGATACTCCGGCATGTAGTCCGGATAGCGCTGGGTGAGCAGGACCAGGACGGTGGTGTACATCCCAAACGCCATCAGGACGGGGAAGGCCGGGCTGAGGACGACCTGCCGGAACTCGAACTTCATGCGCAGCCACATGAGCGCGCGCAACGCGGCGTTGCCATGGCGCGGAGCGGGCAGCGATCGGGCCAGCGATGCGGCAGGCACGGGGGCTTCGGCCGGCTGTCGCTGTGCGAGCTTCTGCTTCTTGCGCTCCCGTTTCGACATCCCCTGGTCGGCGAAACGGTAGACGGCGTAGGCGGCGGCGAGGCAGAGCATGGACACCCCGAGCCACAGCAGCCGGTTGTAGAGCAGCGCGCCGGTGAAGTCGGGCAGCATCGTGTTCCGTTCGGCGATGGTCCAGTACCGCACGGCATCCTTGACCGCGCGCGCGGCGAACGGTTCGGCGATGGCCACCACGCTCTCGAGCTGCGGCCGGCTGAGAGCACCCTCCAGGCTGAAGAAGGCGGCCACCATGCTGATCACGCCGAGGTACGTGGCCATCATCGAGCGGGTGATCGTGGCCAGGGCGAAGAAGATGGCCGAGTGCGTGAGGAGGTTCGGCAGCGCGATCAGAAAGTACGCGTAGAGGTGGTCGGTGATCCGGTTCGGCCCGAGGTTCGCGGGATTCGCCCACGGCATCAGCGATCCGAGCAAGCTCGCCAGCGGAAGGGCCAGCATGCAGACCGCGGCCACGGCGAAGGCGCCGAGGAAGCGGCCGAGCACGTACTGGAACTTCGTGATCGGCGTCGAGCGGATGATCGGGCCGAAGCCGGTCTCGTCGTCGCGGATGACCGCGTTCGCGACGAACGACGTCGTCACGAACATGAACATGAGCGAGAGCATCACCGAGTTGCGCAGCGTGGCGTAGGCGGCGTTCCGGACGAGGCCCCCTTCGGAGCCCATCTCCCATTCCTCGAGGTTCATCGAGAAGAAGATCCTGGCGAAGGTCAGCCCGGCCGTGATCCACAGCAGCGGGTTCCGGAGCAGGTAGCGGAATTCGAAGCGGGCGATCTGGATGAGCATGGTGATGACCTCAGGCCGCGCGGCGCGATTGCGCGAGCGTGGAGAAGTAGACGTCCTGGAGACCGGCGTTGGCCGCGGTGAAGCCGTTGCCGGGATCGGCGTCGGAGAGGATGTGGATGACGGTCCGTCCGGCGAACAGGCGCGTGGAGAGGATCTCGTACTGCTCGCGGTAGCGCGCCAGCTCACCGCGCTCGATCACTTTCATCCAGATGCGTCCGCGGGTGGACTGCAAGAGCTCCTGCGGCGATCCTTCGACCTGCACCCGCCCGTCCGCCAGTACGGCCATGCGGTGGCAGAGATCCGACACGTCTTCGACGATGTGCGTCGAGAGGATGACCACCACGCTCTCGCCGATCTCCGCGAGCAGGTTCAGGAAGCGGTTGCGCTCCTCGGGGTCGAGGCCGGCGGTCGGCTCGTCGACGATGATCAATCCGGGATTGCCGATCAGCGCCTGCGCGATGCCGAAGCGCTGGCGCATGCCGCCGGAAAAGCCGGAGAGCATCTTCTTGCGCACGCTCCAGAGATTCGTCTGCTGCAGCAGCGTCTCGACGGTGGTCCTGCGATCGGCCGGCGAGGCGACGCCTTTCAGCACCGCCATGTGGTCGAGCATGTCGTACGCGGAGACGCGCGGATAGACGCCGAAGTCCTGCGGCAGATAGCCGAGCGTGCGGCGCAGTTTTTCCGGCTCGCGAATGACGTCGATCGCCTGCCCTGAGCCTGTCGAAGGGTCGCTCAAGCGGATCGTCCCTTCGCTCGGCGTCTGCAGCGTGGCGATGGAGCGCATGAGCGTCGACTTGCCGGCGCCGTTGGGGCCGAGGAGGCCGTACATGCCGCGGGGGATGGACAGCGTCACGTTGTCCAGTGCCCGGGTTCCATTGGGATAGATATGGCTCACGCCGTGAAGTTCGAGCATCGGGTTCTCCTGGTAATGGATTGATGAAGGTTGACGAGTCAGCGTCGCTGTCGCTCGCGATGTCGCGAGGCAGCGATCCAGAGCGCGATCAGACCGCCTCCGAACCACAGAAGGGCCGTAATGGCCCACTGTGCGGAATCAGGGAGGGTCACCCAGACCGCGACGAGACGGTCGGTCGTGGAGAAGAAGGCACGTGCTCCGGGGACGTACTGCCACTCGCTGTCGTCGGGCTGGCTGATCACGTCACCGAGACTGCCCATCAGGACGAGCACGCCGGCGGCTCCGAGCAGCCAGCGCAACGGATGCCGCAGACCCAGCACGAGCGCGCTGCCGAAGAGGTACGCCCCCACGGTCGCGGTGAACGGTACGCGCATGATGGTCCGTGCGGCCGGTGCGCCGGCAAGGAGTCCCAGCGCCAGCAGCCAGGCGACGAAGAACGTCAGCGCAACCATGAACCACACCCATCCCGCGAACACTTTCGCGAGCGCCAGCCGGCGGCGATCGACGGGAAGAGTCCAGAGAAAGGCCGGGCCGAAGCGCTTCTCGCTCCTCCAGACCAGGAAGGGATAGAGGAAGGCGATCAGTGCCGTGGGGAACGTTTCGTCGGAATCGAAGCCCGGACCTCCGCTGATGATGTCGCCCCCGATCAGGGCCGTGCCGGCGGCGAGGACCGCGGCGACGACGAGGGCCTCGCGGCGGAGACTCAGGCCGACGATCGCGACCTGCTGCAGCACGACGTCGCGCCAACGCGGCGCCGGGTGAAGAGTCACGTCCGTCATGGCGCCACCTCCTCGCCGAGAAACGCCAGTGCCGCGTCTTCGAGCGCGAGCGGTGTGACGTCGCGCACGGTCGCGCCGGCGGCGGCGAGACGCGCCGTCACGTCGCGCTCTTCGCCGATCAGCGTCCACTGCGCTTCGCGCCCGCCGCGCGAGCGCCGGAGACCGGTAATGCGAAGCTCCGCCGGCGGCTGCCATTCCTCGGTTACTTCGACGCGATAGCGAAGGACCGTCCGCCGCAGCTCGTCGCGCGACATCTGTGCGACGAGGCGTCCCGCGCTGAGCACCCCGACGTGATCGGCGAGGCTCTCCACCTCGTGAATGTGGTGCGTCGAGATTACGACCGTGGTCGGTGTGTCGGCCAGATGCTCGGCCAGTTGGGCGAGCGTGCGGTTGCGCACGACCGGGTCGAGGCCGTCGGTCGGCTCGTCGAGCAGCAGGAGCGGCGGCCGATGGGCCAGCGCGAGCACGAACTGCAACCGCCGGCTCTCCCCTTTCGACAGCGTGCCGACCTTCCGCTCCGGACGGATGCCGAGGATCTCGACCAGATGCGCGGCATACGCGTGATCCCACGCGGGGTAATGCGCCGCGGCGTACTGCATCAGGCGCGCGCAGGTCAGCCACGAATAGGTGTGCTCGTGCGACTCCGGCATATAGCCGACCTGCGCCCGCACCCGCGGACCGTCGGCGATGGTGTCGAGCCCCAGGACTTCCGCGCGCCCGGCATCGACGCGCTCGAGGTTGAGCAGCACTTTCATGGCGCTGCTCTTTCCCGCCCCGTTCGCGCCGATGAGGACGTAGACCGCGCCCTCGGGAACGCGGAGGTCGACGGCGTCGAGCGCGGTCTGTTTTCCGTATCGCATCGACAGCCCGTGCGTTGCGACGGCGAATGACTCCGGCAAGCCGCTCATTCGTCCTCCTTTGCCGCCAGTTTCTGGATCATGGTCACGAGTTCCTCTGCCCCGATGCCGTTCCGCCGCGCCTCGAGCAGCGCGCGTTTGGCCACCGCCAGCGCCAGGCTGCGCCGCTCTCCGGCGCTGCGCTTGACGGCGGGGGAGACGAACGTTCCCTGTCCGCGGCGCACGTAGATGACCCCCTCGCGCTCGAGCTCCTGGTAGGCCTGGGAGACGGTGCGCGGATTCACGACCAGCTCACCGGCCAGCTCGCGGACCGACGGCAGCGGATCCTCGGCCCGCAACGAGCCGACCACGATGGCCCGCCGCACTTCGTCCATGATCTGGAGATAGAGCGGCCGCGCGTCCTGGGGATCGAGGTTCACCAGCATGGTTGGCCTGTGGCGGTGTTGCGCACTAGTGCAACACCGCCACACCGCCGGAGGAGTGTCAATCAGGAATTGAAACGTGCCGGTGACGGCGCCGCTCCGAAGCAGGAGCTCAGATCGACCGGTAGAACTGCAGTCCGTTCCCGTCCGGATCGCGGAGGTGGAACTCGCGCGTCCCCCACGGCGTGTCCGACACCGGCTTGATGTCCGTCACCGCGGGTCGTTCGCGGAACTGCCGGTACAGCCCGTCAACGTCCTGAACCAGGAATCGATAGGTCGGACGGTCGTTGGGGAAATCCCACTCCCGCGCGTCGTGCCATTGAAAGTGCAGCTCCACGCCGTCCCGCCGGAGCCAGGCATATCGGGGAGTCTCTTCGACGTCCTGGCCCGCCAGCACGAAGCCGAGGAGCTCGTAGAAGCGAATCGAGCGAGTGACGTCGCGCGACATCAACACCGGGTGTACGGATTCGAGCCGTGGTTGCATCGATCCTCCTGACCGCAGCGTCATTGTGCGCTGAACGCGGGACGCGCCGGCGCGAGAGTTGTCCGGCCGACGCGCTGACTCTCGCGCCGACAGTCCAGGAGCGCCGGCGTCCCGCCGGCTGTACGCGCGGGCGTCCCGCCCGCGCGATGCGCCTCGCGCGAAGGGGGCAGGCGAGACGCCTGCCCCTACAGCCGCCGGGACGGCGGCGCTCCCTCCCGCGCCTGGCGCAATCGCGGTACGCTTTGGGCATGGCGGGTTTGTTGCGCAATCGGTGGGTCCTGGTAATCGGCGGCGCCGTGATCACGGCGCTGGCGATCACCGCGTGATCTCGTGGGCCATCCGACCGCCGGAGAAGAAGAAGGGACCTGACGCGGCGGCGGTCTGGAAAGCGCGCACCGGTGTCGATCTGGCCGCGCTGCCGCGGCTTCATCCCGCGCATCCCGACAGCGAGGCGGCGCGTGCGCTCGACGTGCTGCTCCAGCCGCTCGACCTCCACCTCGGCGGCCGGTCGGACGATCGGCGTCCCCGCGCTGACGGTCAACCCGACGACGACGACGCACTGGAGGAACTGCGCGATTTCCTGCGCGCGGCAGTCCGCTCGGAGACGACGGAGCCGCAAGCACTTTCACCCGATGTCGTTTCTCTGCTCGAACGTCGCGCCGGCACGCTCGACGCGGTCGCCGACTACGTCGCGAAGCATCAGAACATTCGCTGGCGTGAAGACTTCGAGCCGCGTCCGCGAAGCTCATCGCTCTACACCAGCGACCACCTGACGCTGCACCGCCTCCTGATCGGGCGCGCCTTTCTGGCGCTCGAGCGTGATGACACCGCGACCGCCGCGCGCATGCTTGCCACGTCGCAGCAGCTGAGTCGCGTGCTGGCGGAGCGGCTGGAGCTGGAATCGCAGTTCTTTGCCGTCGGTGTGGAACGGCTGCAACTGGCGCTCATCCGTCGCGCGGGAAGCGCGCTGGGTGCCGCGCCCGCGGAGCCGAAGAGCGGAACTCGCGAGCGTTACCTCGCCGGGATGTCCGCCGAGGCAGCGCTGATCGTGCGGAACGTGCAGCGGGGCGCGTACAAGCCGAATGATCCCGATCCGGCTGAACGCATCTTCGAAGGGCTCGTCGCACCGGAGTTGCACGCCGCCGCGAATGAAACGGTGACGACTGCGGCCGCGGGGGTGGAGGAGATCCGGCGCTCGCAGGACGGCTGTGCCGAGCTGGCGAAAAAGCGGCGCGTGCCGGACGGGGTGTTCGCGGAGAATTTCCGGATGCTCAACGCCATCGAGGCCTGGCGCCGCTTCCAGGTCCTCGAGCTCGACCGCGCCATCACCACCGCCGTGCTCACCGGCCGCACCGCGTCCCCCTGTGCCTCCGTGACGATCACCGTCCGCGACGACGGAACAACGCGCACCGTCGAAGCAAAGGGCCTCCCGGCCGAGTCGGAGATCGTCCTCGCTTTACCGCCGGTGGTGACGACGCCATTGAAGCGGTAGATCGCGTTGCCGCGTCGTGTACGGGTGCGGTGGCGCGGAGCCACCGCTTTGGTGTTCGCGTGCAGGGCAGCGTGCGCGTGTCAGTTGCTGTGCGCGCGATCCGAAAGCGGTGGCTCCGCCGCCACCACACTCCTAAAAGCAGGAGCGCGTCACCGTCTGCGTATACTTTCGCGCCCTCGATGCGTTCCCTGCTGCGTGGCACCGTCAGTGCCGGATTGCCTGCCTGTGCTCCGCTCCCCGCGCTCGTCGTGGGGATCGTGGCGATGCGCCAGCTTGGCGTGAGCACGACCGCGTGGGCGATCAATATCGCCGCCGCCGTACTGGGGCTCCTGATCTGGTTCATCGCGCGTCGTTTGCCGCCGCCGGCCCGACCAGGAACGCGAGCGGTTCTGACCGTTGCCGGCATTGCTGCGATCCTCTTCCCCTTTGCGTTTGAAGGGATGCTCGGCGTCTACCGGTGGGTCGCGATAGGAGGCTTGCGCCTGCATGCGTCGGCCATCGTGGCGCCGCTGATCGTCTTGTGCGTCGCGGCGGCGGCACGGCATGGGATCGGGCGTGCGCTGGCCATCGGCGCGACTGGCGCAGTCGTCCTGGCGCTGCAGCCGGATGCGGCACAGGCAACCAGTCTGGCGGCCGCCTGTGCCGTCGTCCTGGCGTGCACGCGAACGAAGCAAACGCACCAGGTCCTGCTGAGTGTTGCGGTGTTGATTGTTGTTGCTGCCGCCTCGTTCATTCGCCGCGACCCGCTGCCGCCTGTCGTTCATGTCGAGGGAATCTTCAGCGTCGTCAGCTCCCGAGGAGCGGGACCGGCCGCGATGGCGACCGTCGCGCTGCTCCTGCTGCCGGTGCCGTTCTTCGCCGCCTGGCATCGGCACCGGCGCGTCACGTCGCTCGCACTCGGCGTCTACGTGGCGATGACCCTTCTTGCGCCCGCATGGGGCACATTCCCCGTCCCGGTCATGGGGTATGGCGCGTCACCGATCCTGGGATACTTCATCGCGCTGGCAATGGGCGCCGGTGAAGCGTCGCGCATCGAAACGCGCTCGGAGGAGACTTCCTCGTCCTCCTGACGGTCCCAGCTCCGCCGACTTTAAACATCTGGTTTCCTTCATGCCGTCACTAATGCAGAATGACGGCAGGCGATCTTTCCCGCTGAAGGAGAAAAGATGAAACTGAGAGTCATCGCGGTCTGTACGCTGTTGCTGCTGGCTGCTGTCCCGTCGTTTGCCTTGCCCCTCTGCGCGGAGTGCACCGAGTGGAACACGTGCGAGAGCCTCCCGGGCTCTTTTGAACGTTGCCGGTTTGACTCGTCCGGCAGCTGCTATACGACGTTCGAGCGTTGCAGCATCCCCTTCCAGGGGACGGTGCTCGCTGAATGGACGGTCGCCTCGATCGAGATCAGCCGTCCTTCGCAGGACTCCGTCACTGTCACGGCTCCGGCCGCGGTGACCGAGGTCCCGACGGCGGCGGCGACGCATCAAGCCACCGAGCTGAAGTAACTCCATTCGCCATCACGACCGCGGGAGAGATCGCCCCTTTCCGGAGGTCATGACGATGCGTTCGTTCTTCGTATTTGCGTTCGTTTTGCTGTTCGGCAGCACCGCTTCCGCCGCCACCCTCAGAGTCGAGGTGAGCCGCCAGGGCTTCACCGGACCGATCGAGGTAGCCGTCGCCCCGCGCGTCGACGGGATGCCCCCCGAGTGGTCGGCGAAGAAAACGCTCGCGGCAGGCAAGTCCGCGGTGAGTTTTCAAGGCCTCGCCGAAGGCCTCTATCTCGTACTGGCCAGCGGGCCACAGCCGCTGCAGCGTCTCAGCGCGAAGGCCAACGTCGGCACGGCCGGAAGTACGCTCCGCCTCGTCGTCCCGCGCTCGAGCACCACACTGCAAGCCACGTTGGCCGGCCAGCCGCTCGCCGGCGCCGGAATCGCGCTCACCCACGACGAACTGCGGTGGCATACGGATCTCGTGACCGCTCAGGATGGGCGCTTCACCGGTGAGTTGTGGGAGCCGGGCGTTTACACCGCGAGCGTGACTCGCAATCGCACTTCCGCGCCGCACAACGTCGACGTGTCGATCTCGGCGAAGCCGTTGACGATCGACGTCCCCGACCGGCACGTCACCGGCCGCGTCCTCGCCGGCGGAAAGCCGCTCGCCAATGCGATCGTCCACCTTCGATCCGAAAACAGTCAATCGACCCTGACCATCCGAACGCATTCGGCCGCTGATGGCCGGTTCGAGTTCTTCGGCGTCCGCGAAGGTGCACTGATGCTGACCGTTCGCGCACCTTCGTATCTCGACAGCGATGCCGCGACGTTCGAGCTCCGCGGCTCGGCGGCCCGGCATTCCGTCGACGTCGAGCTCACGCGCGGTGAGCCGCGCGCCGTCCACGTCGTCGACATGCACGACGCTCCGATCGCCGGCGCCACGTTGATCACGTCGTGCGGCGGTCACGTGAAGTCCACGGCCGTGACGGATGTCAGCGGCGACGCGCATGTCGCGGTGCCGGGCGGCGCCTCGTGCGCCGTCTACGTGCTGCCGAAGGAAGGCTCGATCGCGCTCGCGCCGGTGAAGGGCTCGGAGCCGCTCCTCGTCCGTGTGCCCGAGGGGGCGTCGTCGCTGCGGCTGGCGCTGAAGACGGATGCGGGCCAGCCGTTCTCCGCGATGAGCCTGCTCATGCGCATCGACGGCGTGACCGTTCCGCCATCCATCGCCCGCGTCATCAGCAATCGTGGCTTCTCGCTCGTGACGAACGAAGAGGGGAGCGTCTCCCTGCAGAACATCCCCACCGGCACGTACGAGTTCTGGCCCTACCGCACCTCGGACGAGGGACAGATGATCTACGAGACCGCGACGGACTTTGCCGCACCGATCTCCGTGACCGTGCTGGAGGGAGAGAACAATGCCACGGTGAGGTTCAAGGCGCGGTAGCCGGAAGAGGGTCGTCTTTCGCGTGGCGCGCGGCGAATGGCATGATGCGGCGCGAATGACAGACTCGTTGAACCGTGAGCCGCAACAGCGCCTGGTCGAGCGTCGCGACCGGGGAGTGATCCGCCATGCGAGCGAGGAGTACGGCACCTCGCTCGACGGCATTCCGCTGACCGTCTTTCTGCCCGACGCCGGGAGCATCGAGCTGGTCGTGCTCGCGGCGATTCATGGCGACGAGTCGGAGACGACGGTGGTCGTTTCCGAGGCGCTGCGGTGCATCCCGGGCGGCGACCTGCGCGCGGCCGTGATCCTCTGCGGCAACCCGGACGGCATGCTGCGGGGCACGCGCGGCAACGGCAGGGGAGTGGACCTCAACCGCAACTTTCCGACGTCGAACTGGAATCGCGATCCGGTCTGCTACAAGAGCCGCGCGAACGACGCGCGCGACATCGCGCTCAGTCCAGGGGCGGAGCCAGCCTCCGAGCCGGAGACGCGCGCGCTCCTCGCCCTGCTCGAGCGCCTCAATCCGCGCGCGGTGGTCAGCCTGCATTCGGCACTGGCCTGTGTGGACGACTCCGGCGCATCGCACCTCGGACGGCAACTCGCCGACCGCTGCACGCTGCCGTTCCTGACCGAGATCGGCTATCCGACGCCGGGGTCGATGGGCACGTGGGCCGGCGAGCGGGGGCTGAATCTCGTGACGCTCGAGCTGGAAGACGCGTCGCTGTACACGCTGAAGGACCGGCACGTACCGATCCTGATCGACCTCATGACCGGCCGGTTCGAGCTCGAGGCCTAGTGTGCACATCCTGATCACGGATTCGGGCGTCGGCGGTCTCTCGGTGTGCGCGTACGCGGAGCGGTTCGTGCGCACGCATGGTTTCGAGGAGCCGGTCCGCCTCACGTTTGCCAACGCCGCGCCCGAAAACGACTACGGCTACAACTCGATGCCGTCGCGGGAAGTGAAGCTGCAGACGTTCGACCGCTTCCTGCGCAACGTGACCGAGCGCTACGCGCCGGACTTTATCTACGTCGCGTGCAACACGCTCTCGGTTCTGCTGCCCGACACGCCGTATTTTCGGAACGCCGTCATTCCGGTGAAAGGCATCGTCGAGACGGGCGCCGAGCTGTTGCTGCGCGGGCTCGAAGCCGATCCGCAAAGTGTGGCCACGATCTTCGGGACGCAGACGACGATCGACGCCGGCGCGTATCCGCGGCTGCTCCGGGAGCGGGGAGTGGACGCGTCGCGCATCGTCAGCCAGGCCTGTCCGGGTCTCGCGGACACGATCTCCGAGGATCGTGAAGGAGTGAGAACGAAGTCGGAGATCGAAGGCTGGGTTCGCGCGGCGATCGAGAAGATGCCAGACCAGACTCGGCCCGTCGTGGCCTGTCTAG
>DASVSV010000330.1:0-9330 GCA_036387915.1 Thermoanaerobaculia bacterium | reverse complement strand
TGCAGATGATGCTCGTTCACTATCTTCCGCGCCGCGACCGCACGCCCGAGGACCTGATCGACCTCCTCCGCAGACGCTTCAAACGGCGAGGACAACACTTTCCCGATGACCTAATGGAAAAGTGACAAAGTAGAATTAAGCACGTCCAGCAGGGCGTGATCGACATTGACGATGCGGTCAAAGTCGATGGAGCGGTCATCCACCACGATTGGCTTCAGCAGCTCTGTATAAGCGTCGTAAGACATGGGGTCGGTGCCGCGAATATCCTCGAGCCGGTATTGTGCGGACGCGTTCGGCAGGAACGCCCACTCCAGCCCGGCAATGCGATACGGCTCGCGCGGCGCAATGCGATGCAGCTCTTCCACAACGGGGAGGCGCGGCTTGTAATAGCGGCGTTCCACCAGCGCATTGAAGCCACTGTTGAGCACGACCAGCTCGACCGTGAGCAATACGGCCGCGGTTGCAGGTACGAAACGGCGCGGCATGAACAGCAACAGCAGGAGCAGCACAATGACCGTGGCCGGTGCAATGAGGTCCCACGGCCGCAGTACCGCCGGGCGTAATGCGTAGACGTACCCGGCACCGGCCGCACAGAGCACACCGGCCGCCAAATGCCAGATACGGACGCGGTCCAACAGCCGCGCCGCAATCACTGCTGCAATGAACAGTGCCACAAAGCGGAGCTTGTCATTGGCGGTGATGGAGAATGGTGGGATCGCATTGAACATGCGCCCTATCGGCGTCCAGCCGAGGGCGATCAGCCAGAGCAGTACGGCATAGAGGCCCCAGAGGCGATCGCGTTTCGATGTCTGTCGCGACAGCATCGCGCCGGCAAAAAGCGCCAGCACCAGCAGCCCTATATAAGAGACGGCCACGACGCTGTAGTTGTAGATCCAGTTCCAGCTCTGTCGCGCCGGGTTGCCGAACCCGTTCGGCGAGATCATGGCCCACGCGGCCGTGAGCGGATACGAAGCGGCGTGGCCGCCGGCGCGGCGGAGCTCGGCCAGGCGCGTGCTGAGCAGGATTTGCTCGAGCACCGGCACCCACGCCGGCGCCGACAATGCCAAGCCTGCGATTGCGCCGCCGAGGGGGATGCGGAATCGGCGCAGCCAGGCGCGCCGGTCGGATGACAGCGCCAGGTCAATGAGCAGCAGTCCGGCGACGCCGATGGCGACGTGCAGCACGCTCTCCGGATGGCCGTTCGCCATCAAGGCCGCCACGACGAGTGCGACGAAGACGAGGTCGCGGCGCCGTCCCGTCTCTTGTGCGCCGAGCACCGCATAGAGCGCCGCCGGGAGCAGCGACGTCACCGCGGTGACCGGATAGTAGAGGTAGACCGTCTGGAAAACCGAGAGGGCGAATGCAATCGCCGCGAAACACGACGCGGGATCGCTCGCTCCCATGCGGCGGGCGAACAGATGTCCGAACAGCAGCGCCGCGAAGATCTTCAGTCCGGCCATGGCCACGATCTGCTGCGGCAGCGGCACGAACAGCGTGGCCAGGAAGAATGGAGAGAACGGCGCCGACTGCGCATTGCCGAGCAGCGGATAGCCGGAGAACGAATAGCGGTTCCACAGTGGCGCGCGGAAATGAAAGAGCTCTTCGCGCGCCACCTCCATCCACGGCAGCATGGCTTTGGTGGTGTCGTTCGTCAGCGGATTGCGCGACGTCACTTCGCCGACGACTCCTTTGTATGGATAGCCGCGCGCGACCTCGTCGACCGGCACCGGGAGCTTCGACGTGAAGACGGCGCCGTGAAGGAAGCCGAACGTCAGCGCGAGAAAGAGAATGACGTAGCCCCACGGCACCGGCGACACCCATCGCCGCACGGCCAGCGCCAGCAGCAGCGACGGGAGTGCGATGCCGAGGAAGGTCATGGGAGGCGCGACCGCACGATCTTGCCGAGCGGCGTGCGAGGGATCTCGCGAACATGGACGATTGAACGCGCACGCTCGAACGGAAAGACACGCGCGTTGAACGCGTTGGCGATGGCGTCCGGGTCGCCGGAAGCGACGGCCAATGCGATCACGTGCCCCAGACGTTCATCGGGGATGGCGACGGCCGCGGCGTCCGCACCGATCGCGGCGAGGATGCGGTCGAGGCGGGAGAGGTCGACGGATTCGCCGCCGATTTTCACGAAATCGCCGCGCCGTCCTTCCACGCGCAACGTGCGGCCATCGAGCGAGGCCACGTCCTCCGTCACGAACCAGCCATCGATTTTCGGATCGACAAATCCATCTTCCGTGGCGTAGCCGGTGAGCAACGCCTCGCTCTGAATCGCAAGTCGCCCATCCTCTTCGATGCGCGCCTCGACGTGCTCGAGGAGCACCAGCTCCGGCGATGCGGCCGTGGCCGTCGCCACTTGCGAACAGCACTCGGTCATGCCGTAGCTCGGCAGCAGCGGCCATCCCAGTCCGCGCGCATCCCGGTACAACTCCTCGGATAAAGCACCGCCACCGACGACCACCGCGCGCAGCGACCGCGGTGCAACGCGGCGATCGCGCACGACGTCGCTCACCTGCGCCGGTACGAACGACGCCAGCGTCACGTCTTCGGACCATTCCGTCACCACGCGCGCGCCGGAGAGAAACGCGCGCGCATGGATGCCGAGGCCGCCGACGTGGAACGTCGGCAGGACGCGGAGCCAGACGTCGCTCGCATCGGATGACAGATGACGATTGACGGCGGCGGCCGATGCGAGCAGTGCGCGCTTCGACAGCGCGGTCAGTTTCAGCGCGCCGGTCGTACCGGAGGTGGCGAGCCAGACATGCGAAGGCAAATCGACGACCAACGACTCGAGACGGCGACGCTCCTCCTCGGGCATCCGCGGATTGAGAAGGACGTGCGACTCC
Organism: Thermoanaerobaculia bacterium; assembly: GCA_036387915.1. Lineage (GTDB taxonomy): Bacteria > Acidobacteriota > Thermoanaerobaculia > Gp7-AA8 > Gp7-AA8 > QHVT01. The sequence continues at coordinate 6,478 of DASVSV010000330.1, read as the reverse complement.
TCACTCAGCCAGGCGTCGTTCAAGAAAGCAAGTTCCAAGGCAGCCGCTCCAGAAGGTCGTCGAATCCGATGCCGGTACCGCGCGGCGGGAGGAGGCGCGCGCCGTCGCTCTCGACGCGCTCGAGGAACGCGTCGGGCTCGTAGAGCACGTGCGTGAAGAGGCCGCAACGCGCGTTGGTTTCGTGCGTGGCCGCGATGTACGCGGCGCCGAACTGGCCGACCGGGTGATCCATGTACGAGGTCACGACGACGTCATTGTGACGCGGCCAGTCGGTCTGCAGCGCCGGTTTGTGGATGCGGATTTCGAATGGTGGCGCGCCCTGCACCGCGGGGGCGGGCTGAAGCCGCGCCCTACGTTTGGCATCCTCTGCGAGAGTGGGGACGTCGTACGCGAGACGCAGGCCGGTGCGCTGGCGTAGCTCGCGCCAGGTCACTTCGTCGTACGGGCACGGGTCTTCGATGAAGTCGATGCGTTCGCGCGGGAGCGTCTCGGCGATGCGCAGGAACTCGTCGGGCGTGAGCCGCGCGTTGAAGTCGATGCGGATGCGCACGTGCGGCGGAAAGTCGGCGACGCCTTTGGTTTTGATGGTGTCGAAGCCGGCGGGCGGATCGTTGCCCGGCCAGTGGCTGAGCGGGATGGTCAGGCCGTCGAACAGCGACACGCCGCGGCGGCGCGCGTCGGCGTCGAGTGCGGCCAGGCGGAGCGACGCGCGCGTGAGGGGCGTCGTCTCGCCGCGGGCGAGGAGTGCCAGTTGCTCGTCGAGCGGCGGGTCGCCGAGCTCGGGCCAGGGATGCACATCGGCGAAACCGTCGTCGACGCGGAGCAGCGCGCCTTCGCGCGTGGTGGCGCGGCGGGAGTGGAGCGTGTAGCGGTGGACGAACATCAGGTCATCGAGCCGGCGACGAACAGAATGCCGAACGCCCACTGCAGCGCGCCGGCCATGCCGAGGGAGGCGTTGAGCTCCGCGCCGCTGCTGCGCATGACGCGGGCGACGACCGCGAGCGCCAGCGGCAACGCGACGAGCGTCATCAGCAGACCGCGATGCGGAATCATCGCCACCGCGGCAAACGGCGCCAGGGCGAAGAACGCGACCTCGAAACGCGCGAAGCGCTCACCAAAGCGGACCACCGTCGTGCGCTTGTCGCTGCGGCGGTCGCCTTCGACGTCGCGGAGATTGTTGATGACCAGCAGCACGGTGCCCAGCGAGCCGGCGGCGAAGCCGGCCAGCAGAGCGGAAGAGGTCAGCTGCAGCGAGTGCGCGTAGAACGTGCCGCCGACAGCGACGAAGCCGAAGAAGAGGATCACGAACACTTCGCCCAGTCCGCGATACGCCAATGGATACGGTCCGCCCGTGTACGCGTACGCGGCCAGGATCGACGTCACGCCGATGACCAGCATCGGCCAGCCGCCGCGCACCATCAGCGGAATGCCGCAGACCGCGGCGCCGGCGAGGCAGACCCACGCCGCACCCATCACCGCTTCCGGCGAGATCAGTCCCGCCTGCGTCACGCGGATCGGGCCGAGGCGCTCCGCCGTGTCCGCACCTTTCTTGAAGTCGAGCGCGTCGTTGATGAGGTTGGTCGCGATCTGGATCAGCACCGCGCCGAGGAGCGCGCACGCGAACACCCACCACGTGATCGCCGTCGGCTCGTGCGCCGCGAGCGCGGAGCCCATCATCACCGGCACCACGGCCGCGGAGAGCGTCTTCGGGCGGACCGCGAGGAGCCACCGAGTCATGGGAATCGCTTGAACTTCTTAAAGTCGGGCTTCCGCTTCTCCACGAACGCGTCCCGCCCCTCCTGCGCCTCCTCGGACAAGTAGTAGAGGAGCGTGGCGCTGCCGCCGAAGTCGAGGAGGCCCATCTGCCCGTCGCAGTCGGCGTTCATCGCGGCCTTCAGGAAACGCAGCGCCATCGGCGAGAGAGCCAGCATCTCGCGGCACCATTTCAGCGTCTCGGTCTCGAGCTGGTCGAGCGGCACGACCGTGTTGACGAGACCCATTTCCAGCGCCTGCTGCGCGTCGTACTGGCGGCAGAGGAACCAGATCTCGCGCGCTTTCTTCTGGCCGACGATGCGCGCGAGATACGACGAGCCGAGGCCGGCGTCGAAGGAGCCGACCTTCGGGCCGGTCTGACCGAAGCGCGCGTTCTCCGCGGCGATGGTCAGGTCGCAGACGACGTGCAGTACGTGGCCGCCGCCGATCGCGTAGCCGGCCACCATGGCCACGACCGGCTTGGGCATACTGCGGATCTGCTTCTGCACGTCGAGGATGTTCAGGCGCGGGATCTTTTCCTTCGGGTCGACGTAGCCGCCCTTGCCGCGCACTTTCTGATCGCCGCCGGCGCAGAACGCGTCCGGCCCTTCGCCGGTCAGGACGATCACGCCGATGTCCGAGTCGTCACGGGCCATGTCGAAGGCCAGCTTCAACTCCCCCACCGTTTTCGGCCGGAACGAGTTCCGCACCTCGGGGCGATTGATGGTGATCTTCGCGATCCCATCCTCCGTGCGCTCGTACTTGATGTCTTCGAAATCGTGCAGCTTGTGCCAGGTCTCAGCCATGGGCGCGCACGTTAGTGCAAGTCGAGGAAGGCGCGCAATCGAGAGACGAGCGCGTCCGGCTGCTCCCACGGAACGCGGTGTCCGGCATCCGGGCAGATCCAGAGCTCCGCGTGCGGGAGTCGTGCGACGGCGCGCCGCGCGATCTCGACGTATCTCGCATCGCGCTCGCCGGCGATCCAGAGAATCGGCGTCTCGATGGACTCGAGGTTCGGCGGCGGGAGGACGGCGGGCGAGTATTCGCGGAGTTGCCTCGCGAGCTCGGCGCGATCGAAGTCTTCCTCGCGACGGTCGACGACGTGGCCGCCGAAGACTTCCTGCGCATTCCACGCGCGCATGAGCGAGGACCACTCCTCGGATTCGAAGCGGCGCGCCCACTCTTCGTCGCGTTGTTTGCGCGCTTCCTCCGGCGCGTTCAAACCCGCGGAGATGATGACGGCAGCGTTGAACGTTTGGCGTTCGAGGAGCTGCAGCGCGAGACGTCCGCCCATGGAGTAGCCCATCAGCACGTCGCCATCGGTCGCGCTGTGCTCCCATGGCAGAAAGTCCCAGTCGGATTGCAATCCGAGGAAACCGGGCAGCGTGCGGATTAAGACGCCCACAGCTCGTCGTACCTCTTCCAGGCGCGTTGCGACGCTTCCGCATCGGGCCGCAGTTCGGTCACGTCGATGTTCCACATCGCGGCCCAGTCCTGGAAGCGGACGTCGTGCACGTTCTCGATGATGCGCTCTCGCAGCGACGGATCGAGCGCGCGTAGCGACGCGACGCGGCCGAAGATGCGGCCGCCGCCGTTGTTGATGATGACGATGCGAAAGCGCGCGTCGAGGTGCGGGGCGATCCACGGCGCGCCGAGGTCGTAGATGGCGGTGAGATCGCCGACGACGCAGACGTTCTCGCGCTCGGGCGCGCACCAGCCGAAGAAGGTCGAGAGCTGGCCGTCGATCCCGTTCGCGCCGCGATTGGCCTCGTACTCGAAGCCGCGCGGCTCGCGCGTGGCGGCGAGGTCCCATTCGCGGATCGGAAGACTGTTGCCGAGGTAGACGCGCGCCCCTTGCGGCAGCTCGCGGGAGAGCTCGCGGAACATCGCCAGCTCGGAGGACGGCTCCTCGTCGAGGATCCGCGCGAACCGTGCGGCGTACTCTGCATCGCGCACGAAGAGCTCGCGATCGCGCTCGCCACGCAACGACGGCAGCGCGTCGATCGGATGCACCTCGCCGCGCGTGAGGCCGGCGAATGGGAGGTCGCTGTAGTGCGTCACCGGCAGGTCGAGCGATTCGAGATCGCGCCAGAAGCGCAGCGTCGGCACGTTGCCGATGCGGATCACGGAGTCGAAGCTCGCGCGCGGAATCATCCGCTCGCCGCTGCGCAGCAAGGGCAGCGACGGATCTTCGCGCAGTCCGGACAGCGGCTCCGCGTACGTGGGCGCGTTCGCCTGCATCACGAAATCACGAACGCGATCTCGATGATTCGCAGCGAGCGCGCCGATGACGATGAGCGGCATGGAGTGCGGCGGCAAGGCCGCCGCTTTTGTATCCGGGTGCACAGCAACGGGCACGCTCAACGATTCTGCCGCGTGGTTGGAAAGCGGCAGCTCGGGCTGCCGCACTCCATATTCTTCCAGCTCGACATTGAGGTGCAGTGGCCGCGTGCGTGTCCAGGACTCGAGCGACCTCTCCGCGTACAAGCCAAAGATGCCGACCTGCTCGATCGACTGCGGGGCGCCGGTGCCGCGAAAGCGCGCCGGACGATCGGCGGACAGCAGGATCAGCGGCAGTCCTGAGTAGTACGCCTCGACCGCGCCGGGCAGCATCTCCGCGACGGCAGTCCCGGAGGTCGTCACGACAGCTACGGGTTGGCCGTGCAACTTCACGCGTCCGATGGCGAAGAACGCCGCGGAGCGCTCGTCGACGAACGAGAACAGCCGCACGTCCGGCAACTCGCCGAGGACGGCCAGCAAGGGCGCGTTGCGTGAGCCGGCGCAGACGCAGAACTCCCGCGCGCCCGCCGCCCGCACCTCCGCGATTACGCGTGACGCGCGTTCGACGTTGTCCATGCCTCGGACTCGATCCCGAAGAGCGCCTTGACCTGGTCGCGCTTCTGGCGCAGCTCCTCGAGCTCGCGCTCGAGCTGGCTCTCGGCGAGCAGGCCGGCGCCCGAGCCGACGCGCACGTGATCGCCTTTCCACATGATGTTGCGGATGGACACCAGCGCCAGCGCGGAGCGGTCTTCGCGCTCGATGCCGAACGGCGCGCCGAACGTGCGCCGCTTCACGCCGCGGTCCGCCTCGCGCAGCCAGCGCTCTCCGGCCGGCGTGCGCGGCGAGACACCGAGGGCGGCGGTGGGGTGGAGGCGGCGAACCATTTCGGCGAACGACATCGCCTCCGAGCCGCCCGACTCGGAGAAGAAGATCGGCGTCATCAGATGAGCGATGCCGGGCAGGCGCAGCAGGCCGAGCGGACCGACCTCGATGTTCCCGAACGGGGCGAGACGGCGGACGATGTCGTCGACGACCAGGCGATGCTCGCGGCGCTCTTTCGGATCGCTGAGCAGCTCTTCCGCGCGCAGCACCGAACGCGTGCCCGCCAGCGCCATCGTGCGATACCCATGCGCCTCGGCCTGGAACAGCACCTCCGGCGTCGCCCCGATCATGCCGTGCTGCGCGTACGCGAAGCCGTACACGCGCAGGCCGGGCGGCATCGCCGCGAGCTGCGAGACCAGGTAGCGCCACCAGCGTCCGCGCCGCGCGAAGCGGCCGTTCTCGAAAAGGACGGGGACGATCTTGTGGAACTCGCCGCGCGTCATTTCATCGCGCGCCGAGGCGAAGAGACGCTCGAAGTCGGCGCGCACGACCGGCTCCCACTCGATCTCCGGCACGTCGCCTTCCTCGAAGCGCAGGGCCAGGTCTTCGAACGACAACTCTTCCCACTCCGCCGGATGGCGCCACGGCGACGGATCGTCGAGAAAAAAATCGGTTATGTAGAATGCCGGCCGCTCCGGGCGCCGGAACGGGAGCTGTTCGAACGGACCCCAGCCGACGAGCACGCGGCCCGGCGAAGTCTGGATGAACGCGAAGTCCCGCTGCATTCGGACGTGATTGTATGACGAGCAACTACACCGGCCCCGACCCCGCAAAAATCCGCTCGATGTTCGCGGCCATCGCCCGCAGGTACGACCGCACGAACACCGTGTTGTCCGGCGGCGTGCATCACCTCTGGCGGCGCAAGGCCGTGCGCGCGGCGGCGGTGCGTCCGGGCGATCAGGTGCTCGACTGCGCGACCGGCACCGGAGATCTCGCCATCGCGTTCCGCAAGGCCGTCGGCGACACGGGCCGCGTCATCGGGACGGACTTTGTCCCGGAGATGCTCGACTTCGCGCGCACGAAATCGAGCGAGGTCACGTTCGAAGTCGCTGACGTCACGCGCCTCCCTTACAAAGACGCGGAGTTCGACGTGGCCAGCATCTCGTTCGGCATCCGCAACGTTGGCGAGCCGCGCAAAGGGATCGCGGAGATGGCGCGCGTGGTCCGCAGCGGCGGACGGGTGATCGTGCTCGAGTTCGGCCAGCCGCAATCGCGCCTCTTCGGCGCCCTCTACAACTGGTACACGCGCCACATCCTCCCCCGCCTCGGCGGCGCCCTCACCGGCGACCGCGCCGCATACAGCTACCTGCAGACCTCCGCCGGACGTTTCCCCTGCGGCGAAGATTTCGTCGCGCTGATGAACGAGTCCGCCGCCTTCTCGTCGGTCACGTTCACCCCGCTCACGTTCGGCATCGCGTATCTCTATCGCGGCGTCAAACGCTGAGCGCAGAAGGCGCCCGCTTGCGCAGCACGTGAAAACGTAGGGCGTGGCTTCAGCCCGCCCCTCCCGTGGGCGGGCGGCGGTGCGTTCCATTGCCGGCTGTTCCCCCACCCACGAGGGGGG
>DASVSV010000329.1:0-6533 GCA_036387915.1 Thermoanaerobaculia bacterium | reverse complement strand
GCAGCTCGACCGCGCGCGAGCCGAAGGGATCGACGTAGGTCTCCACGCCGCCGATCACCTCGCGCCGCGCGAAGCTGAGGCGATCCTGCGAGGCCATGCGCTCCTGGTAAACCTGCTGGTGCGCGCGCCGCATTTCTTCGCGGTGCTCATTCAGCATCCGCCCCAACTCCCTCGTGCGCCGCTGCTGATCCGCGCGGTTCTGCCGGAACATCTGTTTCACCTGTTCGAGGGCCGCCGACCAGTCGAGCGTGTAGCGGATCGACGGCGCGATGACCGAGAGCAGCGGGCGCAGGCGCTCCAATTCGCCCGCGGGCGCGCGCATCGTGACTCCCATCCCGTACCACATCACGATCCTCCCGTCCCCCGGGTCCAGGATGAGCGTAGGGTAAACGTCCTCTTCCCACGCGCGGCCGTCGAGCTCGTATGAGTAGCGGAGCCGCGACACGTAAACCGTCTGCCCCGGCCCCTGCGAGCGCGCCAACTCGGCGGCGAGTTGCGGCATGTCTTCCACGCCGTCGAGCCGCGCGCCGCGCAGGTGTTGCAGCGGGCCGTCCTGCATGTAGATGCGCTGGACGAACTCGACGGGGTTGGCCGGCGGCGGCATCAGAACGGAGCCGAGGTAGTTCGTGCCGATCTGCATCTGCACGGCCATCTGCGACGGCCACACGTAATACTGTGTGGGCAGCGTCTCGACGGCCGCGCCCGTCCGCGGGTCGCTCGCGTGCACGAGCAGGTTCGCCTGGACGGAGTAGAGCGGCGTCCACACGAAGCCGCCCTCGAGCTTCCAGCCTTCCGGCAACAGCAGCGTCGCGCCCTCGATGTCGTTGACCTCGGGGTCGCGGATCGCGACGCGGTTGAAGACCACGCGCTCGCCCGCCGCCGGCTGATCGCCTGCGTTCGACATCCCGGCCTCCTGACTGGGTTGGGGGAGTTGGCCCTGCGCGCCACCGGCTTCGTCCTGCGTGGCGCTGTCCCCGCAGCCAAAAGCGAGAAGGAGGAGAAGAGAACCGATTGCTCGTCGCATCGCAACCTCCGTGCACCGCGAGTGTACCGCCACGATGCAATCGCACCGCGATAGCGTGTTCTCGATTGTCAGTTGTGGGTTGTCTGCGCCTTCTCGCCTGGACGGCACTCGGGAAGCCTGGGGCTCGAGGCGAGAAGGCGCAGACAACCGACGCTGGTCGGAGAGGCCAGCAACCCACCAGAGGCCTCCAGGCTCGCCGAAGGCCTCTGGTCGGTTCTCCGCGCAGGTCGCGAAATCATTTCAATCCGACGCCGATCACTTTTTTCCCATCCGCGATCGCTTTTAAACGATCCGGGTCGGATAAAAGCCATCCGCGATCGGATTTAGATGATCCGGGATGGGATAAAAGTGACCATGGATCGCATTTCGATGATCGGCGATGGCTTTTTTCCCATCCGCGATCATTTAAGAGCGATTTTCGACACTTTCCGATCGCGCGACCTGGCGTCGTTCGCGATCCGCGTCACGAGCCGCCTACGATCGGACCTGCCGGCCGCCGGAGGCGCTCTCGTCGTCTCTGTCCGCGGCTTCGCTGATGAGGGTCACGCGGCCTCGCTCGACCACGACCTGCACGCCCGCTCCGATCGGGAAGCCGTGTTCCTCGAGCCAGCGTCCTGACATGCGCAGGTACGGGACGACGGTCTCGGGGAGGGTCTGCCGGGTGACGCGTCGCGAGGAGAGGGTGAGGATGTACGGCGCTCGCGCCGGGCGCGGTTGGGGCTTCTTGCCAGGCGGCATCGGGCGTTCGACCGGTTTGCGGGCGCGGCGACGCCGCGGACGTGCGAGTGCCGGAAGGCGGCGGACGGCGTCAGACAGGCGTGAGGACATTGCGGATCACCTCCGGAGTGGGTTGTGTGGTGCTCGATTCACCGAGTGCGAGTACCGAGCGCGTGTGCGCCGCGGCGTCGGATGCGAGGCGTCGCGATGAGGCGATGCGGGACATCGCTGAGGAGTGACGCCGACTCAGACGGCGCTGCGCCGCCACGCGATCGGTGCTCGAACGCGGTCAATCGAGCACCTGGCAGGCGCGGTCGTTCTCACGGACGTCCGGCCAGGCGATGGCCTCGGCGAGGCCGGGGATGAAGCGCGCGAGGCGTTCGTGATTGAGGTCGGCCAGTTCTTCGAACATCCGGGTCAGCATCGCGTCGACCGACTCCTTCCCGTCGTCGGCCAGTACCTGCAACGCGCCGATCTGGTACCGCGGCAGGCGCACGATGAGCTTGCGAGTCCGCAGCGCCGGCGGGAGGATCAGGGTGGCATCCCGCCCGAGCGCCTCCTCGATGGCCGCCAACGGCCACTGCTGGAGCGCGTAGGCCGCCAGCTCGCGCAGCTCGATCCTCTTCCCGCTGCACGTCTCGCCGACCTCGATTTCGCCGTTGCGGATGGCCGCATTCATCTCCGCGCGCGACCACCCGAGGAGGCCCGCCGCGTCGGCGATCGTGACGCGCGGCTCGTGATGTAGGAAGATGGTTCGGATGCGGTTGATGCGGTCTGGGTCGAGCATGATCAATCACCTTCTCCATATGACTTACAGCATATATTCACGAGACGCAGAAGTCAAGAGGAGCGGCCTCTTTGGCAGAGCTGACATCAGCAGGTAAGTTGTTCGGCGAACGTCTACGTGAGCTGCGCAAAAAGCGCGGAATCACGCAAGTCACGCTCGCCGAAGCGACTGGCATTCCGCAGAATCACGTCAGCTCGATCGAGCGCGGTACGAAGGTGCCGAACCTCCTCACGTTGATCCGACTGGCCCATGCGCTGGAGTGCAAGGTAAGCGCGTTGGTGTCAATCTTCGACAAGGAAGAACTCTCGAAGTTCCTTCCGAGGTAGCGACGCCATTCACACCTGGGGAAGCTCGCTAACCGATGATGTGGAGCACGCCGGATGGCGAAGTAGTAGCCCGCGCAGGCGTTCGCCGTTGCGGCGGCTGTCGCATAGCGTGACCGCTCTTTCGAGATGTCAGACGCGTTCAGATTGGCGAACGCGCGTGCTGAAGTGCGACCCACGTTCGGGTCGACGGTACAACTGATTCGAAGTCGTCGACGAGAATCCCGAGTTTCTGTCCCTCCATTTCCGTAGAAAGTGGAGGATGCCGTGCCTGTCGAGTATTTCGAAGCGTCCACGCTCGCGGTTGGCGTTGTGCTAACAATCGGGACATTCTGGATCTACGCAGCGAGTCGGCGATTCGGAAGGGCTGAGCTCGTGTTTTGTCTGGTGGGTGCACTCTTGGTAATCATGCCGATAGTGAGACACGTAAAGTTCAAGACCAAGAACACGGAGCTCGAAATCGATAGGCTGCAGCGCCAAATTGCGCAACTGCAAAAGAATGTCGGTGCCGTTGCAGCCGCGCAGAGCCAGCTTCTCAACCTGCAGCAGCAGAGCGTTCAAATCGCGCTAACGGCACCCGGTGAGCGGCAAGCGGAAGCGAAACAAGTGCTCGGGCAACTCCGCGCACTTGACACGAAAATGGCGCAATCCATCAACATTCCATCGGCCGCCTACGAGATGAAGGCCACAGGTGGAGTGCAATAAGACGCCCGCTCTTCTCACAGCAGCTATGGGGGGGGCGTTACAGACCCGGTGGCCGAGCCGCCTCATGTCTTCCAGTTTCCGGCGTCACGCCGGCTGCGGATCCCTTACACCCGGCGAAGGTCGTCAGTCGCGGCAACCCGGCCGGCCCCTAAATCGCGGTGCATTTGAAGCTTCTCACAGCTAACCGAGTAATCCGTTAGGCCGACAGAAATGATCTGAGAAGCTGCCGCGAAAGCTGATGCTGTGGGTAGGGAAACTGGCGTTCCCGTCACTCCAAGGTTAAAGGGGGAGCGCATGCCATCAGCGTACGAACGGAAACTGGCCACGGTCGCGCAGCAACAGCACGACGACTACCACATGGAGCATGAAAGTGATCCGAAGCTCGCGAAGCAGATCCAGAAGTACTGGACTGATCTCGGGTTTGCGTTTCCCGGTGTTGGTGAAGCTTGGTCCGCGGTGTTCGTGTCGTGGTGCGTGCGAAAAGCTGGAGCATCGAAACAGGAGTTTCCAGGGGCGATTCGGCACTCCCAGTTCGTGCATTGGGCTATTCAGAACAAAGCAGCACAGACGGGGCTGTTCTGGGGGTATGACATCAACTCGTATGCCCCACAAGTGGGCGACATCATTCAGAACAATCGGGTGAAAGCAAACAAGTTCACGTTCAACTATGCGTCGAAGCATGCGAACTACAAGTCTCATTCTGCGATTGTCGTCGAGGTCGGCGAAGACGCGAGTGGCAGATACGCGCTGACCATCGGCGGGAACGAGAGCGACTCCATCCGACGCACCGTCGTGCGGCTAGACGCTAGCGGCTATGTTGTGCAGCGAAAGGTGTATCCGTTTATCGCCATTGTCGAGATTCGCAAGTAGTGTCAAGCAAACGGCGTGTCGTTCGCGGGCTCGCGTCCTAACTTCTCACCGCAGCCTGATGAGAGACTTGTTGCGAGAGCCGGCTACGGTCGTGCAAGCTGCACGGGTGTCACGCGGGTTGCAAATCGCGTCCGCCGAGGAATCGTTAGTCGCGGCAAGCCCGGCGCGCCGCTCAGTCGCGGCGCACCTGGAGTCTGCAACATATGCGCTCGCTCGCGCCGTTCTTTCTGGTCGGGCCGCCGTGGCGCCGCGCCGGCCTTGGCGACGCCGGCTAGCGTGTCAGCCGCTAAGTCGATTTGAAGCTCATCGTGAGCGATTTTTTCGGATCGGCTGGTAACCTGATCGTATGCCGCAACCCGGTGGCTCGACGACGCAGTCGGGCATCTACTACCAGAATTCAATTGCCGCGCTGTACCTCGGCCGACTCCTTCAGTCGGCGGCCGGCGATCGCACCGTCGTCTCGGTGCGTGCGGAAGCACCGGAGGCTGTCGACGATACCGTCGCCACCTATGACGACGGCGGACGTGACTTCGTGCAGGCGAAAGAGCGCGTGCCTGGCGGCCAACCCTGGGCGAAGCTCTGGTCCGACTTCCGCGAGCAACGTCACACCGCCGCGTTCGATCGCGATCGTGACCGTCTCCTCCTGTTCATAGGCGATGTTTCCTCGGATGCGGGTCTGCTTCGGGAGATGGCGAAACGTGCGGAGGGTGCCACATCGGCCGTCGCGTGGCTCAGCGCGTTGAACGAGGATCAACGTGCAACGCTCCTCAATATCGAGAAGACGGTGGCAGGCAGTCCGCGCGACCAGTGGTTCGCGGTGTTTTCGTCGCTCACCGTGGAGGTTCGCACGTCCGACAGCCTTGAGGCGGATCGCGTGCCCCTCGACATTCCGCAGAGCACAAAGAGCCAGATCGAACTGTACCGCCTTCTTCGGGACCGCGTCGGAGGCAACGCGCGCTACAAGGTTACGTTCGATCGTGCGACCCTCCTCGCGTCCCTCACGAAAGAGAACAAGACCTTCCGGCTTCTCGGTACGGCTGACGCGGCAGCGGTTCGCGCCGCGGCGACGGCCGCGGGCGATGTTCTTCGCGCCCACAAAGGAACCTTCGGCGCGACGACGGAGCACGTGGCACGGTCGATCGTGCAGGATATCGCCGCGTGGGTTTCCGCTCCGGACTCCGCGGGATCCGTCGGAATGCTGCTCGGCGACGCGGGCCGCGGAAAGACCGTCGTCCTGCGCGACGTTCTTGCGGCGCTCAATGCAGCGGGGCACGTCGCGATCGGCATCAAGGCCGACGTACAGCTTTCTGGTGTGACGTCGCCGGACGACATCCAGAAGCGGCTGCAACTGCCCGAGTCACTCCAGCGGGTACTGACGATGCTTGCGCGGGACGGAACGCCGGTGGTGCTCCTCGTCGACCAGATCGATGCGCTCTCGCATAACCTCGCGCAGGATTCGCGGACCCTTGATCTTGTGCTCGACGCGGTCCTTCGTGCGCGGCAGATCAGGAATGTACGCATTGTTCTTTCCTGTCGGGCCTTCGACGCCGCGAGCGATCCTCGTGTGCGGCGCCTCGACGTGCGGAAGGAATTTCGACTCGGCGAACTCGGCGACGACGAGGTGAAAGCCGTCGTGACCGCAGCGGGGATGATGTACGACGACCTCACTCCCGCGACTCGCGCTCTGCTCCGCACGCCTCTTCATCTGGATGTCTTCCTGTGGGTGAGGGATCGAGGCGGCGCACCGCAGCGGAACGCGCCGGCGGTGCTTCAGGATCTCTACGCCACGCTCATGACGGATGTCGTGCTCGTGAACGATCCGGCGGCACCGACCGCAGCGGATCGTGAACGCGCGCTTCTCGCGCTTGCGGATGCGATGACGATCCACCAGCGCACGACGGTGCCGCTCACGGACCTCCGCGGCGATACGACGATTGATCGATCTCTCCGCTGGCTTGCGAGTCACGGGATCGTAACGATCGCGGCTGATCGCGCGACGTTCCTCCATCAGACATTCTTCGACTACCTCTACGCGCGTCGCTTCGTCGACCGCGGGGACTCACTGGTGGTGCACATACTCGCCAGCCCGCAGGCGCTCCGGCAGCGG
>DASVSV010000328.1:0-9141 GCA_036387915.1 Thermoanaerobaculia bacterium | reverse complement strand
GAGAAGGGCAACAAATGGAGCGTCTGGCGAGAGCCATGTTTGTTGCCCCTCTCCCCGCGGTGAGCGGGGAGAGGGTGCCCGAAGGGCGGGTGAGGGGTCGTGCAAATTGCGCTAAGTTAAGGCCATTGGGATGACAGTGCGGCGTCACCGCATCTGTTCGAGGATAGCCACCGTGGCCACGGCGCGCATCATTTCGCGGGTCTGCTCGTCGGCGCGCTCGTAGTCGCGGCGGAGGATGGCGATCTCCTCTTCCGGTGTGTCGTCGGGGATGGTGATGCCGTTGACGGGCTGGTTCGGATCGGCGGTGCTGGTGCGCATCCAGCCGGTGTGCGGGTAGCGGAGACAGATGAAGCGCGGCGCGACGGCGGACTGGCGCGCCGCCGTGCGCGGGCGCGGCAGCGATTCGCCGCGGACGTTGGCTTCCCACTCCGTGACCTGCTCGCGTGCCTCGTGGACCAGAAGCTCGAGCAGCAGCGCGTGCCCCGCGTCGCCGACGCTCGCGAACGCGACGCCGCTCTGATAGACGACGCCGGTCCTGGCCGGCATCAGCACGGAGTGGCGCACGACCGCTTCGGTGGTCAGCGGGCCGCAGGTGAAGAGCGCGGTGCGGCCGACGTCGAAGCGGCCGGAGTGCTCGAACTTCGCGCCGCCGAGGCCCATCTCGAGGACGAGCACCTCGTCCTCGCCGAACTGGCCGCGGCGCGGATTGCGGAGAAGGACGCGTGGATTGGACCGCTGCATTTTCGGAAGGAGGGGAGGCAGGCTGCCCTCCCCTCCGTGGCGCAGATGGTACAGCTACGTTATTGCTTCGTCATGCGCTCGCGCGCGGGCGCTTCCTGCGTCCCCGAGGTCATCGGGATGGGGAAACCGCGCTTGCGCATCAGCGCGTCGATCTTCGGGTCGCGGCCGCGGAACTCGCGGTAGCCCTCGGCCGGATCGCGCGTATTGCCGATCGAGAAGATGTTCGACCGCAGGCGCGCGGCCACACCCGGATCGTAGAACCCGCCTCCCTCGCGGAACGCCTCGGCCGCATCGGCGGTGAGCACGTCCGACCAGAGATAGCTGTAGTAACCAGCCGAATATCCGTCGCCGCCGAAGACGTGCAGGAACTGCGGCGTGCGATGGCGCATCACGATCTCGCGCGGCATGCCGAGCTCGCGCAGCGTCTCGCGCTCGAACGCGTCCGGATCGATGCGCTGGTTGCCCGCCAGATGCATCTTCATGTCGACCAGCGCGCTGGCCAGGTACTCCGTCGTGGCGAAGCCTTCGTTGAACGTCGAGGCCTTCTCGATGCGGTCGACCAGCGACCGCGGGATCGGCTTGCCGGTCTGGTAGTGCACCGCGAAGCGGTTCAGCACCTCGGGCGTCGAGAGCCAGTGCTCCAGGAGCTGCGACGGGAACTCGACGTAGTCGCGCGCCACCGCGGTGCCGGACACCGACGGATACGTCACGTTCGACGCCAGGCCGTGCAGCGCGTGGCCGAACTCGTGGAACATCGTCTCCGCGTCGTCCCAGGAGATGAGCACCGGCTCGCCGGGGTTGCCCTTCACGAAGTTCGAGTTGTTCGAGACGATGGTCGTGATCTCGCGGTCGAAGCGCTCCTGGGTGCGGTACGCGTTCATCCATGCGCCGGAGCGTTTGCCCGGACGCGCGAACGGGTCGAAGTACCAGAGCCCGACGTGCTTGCCCGAGGTCTTGTCCGTCACTTCCCAGACCCGCACGTCGGGATGGAAGACGGGGACGTTGTTCACCGGCGTGAAGTTGAAGTTGAACAGCTCACCGGCCACCCAGTGAATGGCGTCGCGCAGCTTGTCGAGCTGCAGGTACTGCTTCACTTCGTTCTGATCGAGGTCGTACTTGGCCTTGCGGACTTTCTCCGCGTAATAGCGGTAATCCCACGGCTCGATGGTGATGTTCGCGCCTTCCCTGTTGGCGACGAGCTGCATGTCGCGCACTTCTTCCTTCACGCGCGAGACGGCCGGCTTCCAGACCGCTTCCATCAGCTCCATGGCCCGCTCGGGATTCTTGGCCATGGCGTTCTCGAGGCGCCAGTGCGCGTGCGTCGGGTAGCCGAGGAGGTTCGCGCGCTCGGCGCGGAGGCGGAGGATGTCGGTGATGATGGCGTTGTTGTCGTGCTCACCGCCGTTGTCGCCGCGGTTGACGAACATGCGCCACGCCTTTTCGCGCAGCCCGCGGTTCGACGAGTACGTGAGGAACGGGTCGACCGAGGAGCGGGTGTTGGTGATCACCCACTTGCCGGGCATGTTGCGCGAGGCCGCGGCCTGCGCGGCGGAGTCGCGCAGCGACTGCGGCAGGCCGGCCAGATCGGCTTCGTTCTCGATCACGACGGTCTGATTCTGCTCATCGGCGAGCACGTTCTGGCTGAAGCGCGTGTAAAGGCCGGCCAGCTCCTGGTTGATCGTGGAGAGGCGGGTCTTCTTCGCGGCGTCGAGCTTCGCGCCGGCGCGGACGAAGTTCGTGTACGTGAGCCACGTCAGGCGCTGCTGCTCCGGCGTGAGCTGCGACTTGGCCGGCGAGTTGTAGACCGCCTCGATGCGACGGAACAGCGCGGTGTTCTGCGTGATCTGGTCCGAGAACGCGGCTAGTCTCGGCGCCATCTCCCGCTCGATCGGCTGGAACTCCGGCGAGTTCATGTTCGAGCTCCAGATGCCGTACACCGTGCCGACGCGGTCCAGCGTACGGCCGGAGCGCTCCATCGCGGCGATGGTGTTCTCGAACGTCGGCGCCGCCGGGTCGCTGGCGATGCGGTCGATCTCGGCCAGGTTCTCGGCCATGGCCGCCTCGAGCGCCGGACGGAAGTGCTCGATGCGCACCCGGTCGAACGGCGGCACGCCGCTGTACGGGCCGGTCCACGTCTGCAGCAGCGGGTTGTCGGAGGTCGCGGTGGTCGCCGTGGTCGTGACCGGCGCCGTCTCCGTCGTGGTGGAGGTGGTTTCCGTGGTCATCGCGGGAGAGGTCTCCGCCGGGGTGGTCGTGTCGTCGGTACTTCGGGTGGAAGAACAGCCGGTGGCGATCGCCACCATCAGGATCGTGATGAATATCTTGCGCATGGCTGAAGCGTATTCACGAGCCGTGCACAAGTAAACGGACTGTCATGCCGAGCGTGAGTAGCGTGACCCGGGGCGGGCGGGGGGCGCGGCGCACGCAGCGCGCCCACATCCGCCAAGTCTCTCGAGTCGGCGCTGCATGAGAGGTTGCGGCATCACGCATCGGCAGCCGCCGAAGGCGGCGACAGAACTTAGCACCCGGCTTCAGCCGGGTGAAACCGCGATGAAGAGATGAGCCCGCGAAGGCGGGCGACAGAGTTCTGTCTGTCGCCCGCCTTCGCGGGCTGACTTTCGCACACGCTGGTCACCCGGCTGAAGCCGGGTGCTAAGTTCTGTCGCCGCCTTCGGCGGCTACCAACAAAGCTAAACCCCCGCCTTCCTCATCTCCCACAGCAGGTGCGAAAGGTGCGAGCGCCGCGTCTCCCCGGTCGTCACGATCAGCAGTTTGGTGATCTTCAGTTCCAGCGGGTCGGTGTAGAGCAGGATCATCATTTCGCGGATGAAGCTCGTGCTGAGCGTGACGTCGTTGTCGGTGCCGACGCCGAGGCGCAGGCCTTTTTTCTCCCACCACGAGAAGGGGTGGTCGCTGTACTCGGAGAGCTCGCCGGTGAGCTTCTTGTTCGACGACGGCAGGGAGATCAGCGTCAGGCGCTTGTCGATCATGCGATTGAGCACGTCGTGCTGATACGTCTCCACTTCGCGCGCGTGATGGAACTTCGTTTTCGTGGCCAGCGTGGCCTCGGCCTCGGTGAGCGGCACCCCGTCCTGCAGCTTTCCGCGGATCTCCTCGCGGTTGCTGACGTCCATGTCCATCAGCTCCGCGTACTCGCGCGAGCCGGCCGGGATTTTTCCGCCGCGCTGGTTCTCGCGGAGGATGCGCTGCAGCAGCGAGTGGAAGTAAAAGTTCGGGTTGATGCCGAGGGAGAGACCGTGCTCGATGGCGTCGACGTGCCAGATGTTCATGGCGTTGTCGACGGCCTGCACGCCGTGCCGCAGCGTGTCCCACGTTTCGCCGTGATGGCTGCGCGTGCGCAGCCCGTGCGCCTGCAGCTTGCGCATGCCGACGCGCAGCTCCTGAAAGTGCACCTTGCGATAGAACCCGCGCTCGTTCCCCACCGTGTCGGCCTCGGTGACGACGTCGCGCAGCTCCGGATGCTTCTTCAGCAGCTCGATGATCTGCCGCACCTGATCGTCGAAACTCTCCCGCTTCGACGCGTACTTTGTCGCATCGTAGAAGCCGGGCTCTTTGCGAAAGCTCGGCGAGAGCACGAACTGAAACGCCGGCATCTGGGCCTGGAACTCGCGGAAACCCTCGTACAACCCGAGCAGCACGTCCTCGGGCGTGAGCTCCGCGAGGCCGGGGATTTGCTCCGCCGGATCGGTGGTCTCGCGGAAGAGCGTGAACTTCAGCCGCAGCGAGCCGACGTTCGACGTGCGATAGAGCCGGCTGGCCATGTGATACGCGGCGGCGCGATGCGCGTCGCGCGAGGTGAGGATCAGCTTCGGCAGATAGAGGATCTGCAGGTAGCGGTCGAAGCGGTCCTCGTCGCGGAGGCGGATCAGCCGGTCGACGTCTTTCGCGTCGCGGAGCGGCAGCGCGTCGGGGCCGTACACGCGGGCGATGCGGCGCTCGTACTCCTCGCGATGCGGCCCGTCGAGCAGCGGCGCCAGTCGCGACCAGACGAACTCCGCGTCGAGCGAGCCGGTGAGGTGAATGTGCTCGTCGCGGAACGGGATCGGAAAGGCGCGGAAGAACGCCGCCAGCGCCTGAGACACGGGATGCGCGAAGAGCGTGTCGATCGACGAGCCGCCGAGGCGGAAGCGGCCGAGGAGAGCGTGGAACTCGCGAATCTGGGCGAGGAGGTCCGGCTCGATCGACGGCGAGCCTTCGGCGAGGACGAGCGTGTCCTCGAGGGAGAGGCCGCTGGTCTCGCTGATCAGCCGGGTGAGGAAGGATGTGAGGCGCGGGATCACGTTTCGTTCAGCAGCAGCACCAGTTCCTGCATGCGCATGTCGGTGGTCGCGTGGGGGGCGATGTGGTACGCGCCCTCCCGCTGTTCGATGGCATTCAGCCGGATGAGGTCGTTGCGGCTGACGCCCGCCTCGCGAGCGAACGCACGCCACTGCTCCGGCACCTCCGCCTCGATCTGGGCCTCGGTCAGCAGCGGCTCGCGCGCGCAGTTGTAATGCTCGCACCCGAACTGCTCGCCGCACTGCTCGCACGGCGGCGGATCGTCGAAGTCGTTCAGCTCCTCGTCGGTGAGCTGCCGCAGCACGCCGCTCTTCTTCTCCCGAACGTAGTGAAGGCCGCTGTCACTGCGCGAGAGCAGCTCGTGTCGCGGGTTGTGCGGGCGTTCTTCGGACATGTTGGGAGGATATCGTAGCTTTCAGTTTATCCCGCGCGTAGACGCGGGATCTCCGGTGCACCCTGCACACTCATGACTCGTGGCACGGTCGTGCAGAGGGCTCCGTAGATCCCGCGTCTACGCGCGGGATAAAATTTAGTCCTGCTCGATCCGCGACAGCACCCAGTCGAACTCCCCTGTCGTCAGCTTGCCGCCGCAGTAATCGCAGACGCCGGTCGCGCCGACCGCGACTTTCGCGCCGCAGTTGGGACATGACCGCGACTGCGTGCCGCCGCTCGCGCCGCGGCTGCGGATGAAGGTCCAGTACTCGCTCCAGCGGCGGAGCTGCGTGTTCGACCCGGCCACGACGTTCCCGCTGTCGTCGACGGTGTGATCGCGCCCCTCGGCGAAGACCCGCACCGTGATCGATTCGTAGAACGGGTCCGCGGTCTGCTTCACCGGCTCGATGCGCGTCACGCGATAGTCGGCCACGATGTTGCGCAGCTTCTGCGCGCGATACGCGTCGATCCAGTATCGGTGCATCTGGAACAGCGGCTCACTTTCCAGCGGGCGGACACGCTCCCAGTCGCGCGCCGTCCACGCCTCCTGCAGCTCGACGGCGATCTCGCGCACGCGCGCCTCGAACGCGGGCTCCAGCTCAAAGTACGAGTGACGCACCGTCGGCAGGTCGGTCCCCTGCTCCGGCACGTTCGACGTCAGCAGCGGCCCGCGGGCTTCCTTCTGATAGCCGGTGATCGAGCGGACGTACCACTGGAACGCGCCGCTGCTGATCTTCACGCCGCAGTACTCGCACGCACCGTCGGTGCGCGTGGCCAGTGCCGCGCCGCAACGCGGGCAGTGGTCGGCCTTCGCCTTCTCCGGCGGCGGCGAGAGGATGTCGCGGCGCCGCTCCAGCGCCCACATCTCCCGCGTGTACCAGCTCTGCGACCCCTCCGCCGTGACCTCGGTGTAGTTGCCCTCGTACTCGAGCGTGACCCGCAGTTGCGGTGTGTCGAGGCCGGTGAACGACACGACCCGCATCGCGCCGACGATCACGCCGCGCACCTCGCGCAGTCCGCGCGGGTTCTGCGCGCGCAGCGCCGTGCGCACGGCCGGACTGAGGTACGGCGCATAGCGATCGAGGTCACCCGTGCCGCGGGCCGTGTGCGCCCGCGCATACAGCGAGTAGCAGAAGTCGGTGAACGTGATCTCGGAAAAGTTGGGATCGAATTTCTGCAGCTCGTCGAGCCGCGCGCTGCGCGCGGGCCGCGGCGCCGACTGCGTGGCGATGCGGATGTTGGTCATGTCCGGCCTGCGCCGCAGCCACATGATCACGCCGATGATGACGAGGATGTCGACCGGGATGCCGATGGCCGGATACTCGATGGTCAGCCAGAACAGGAAGCGGAGGATGGCGAAGATGATGTCCGCGCCGCCGCCGTCGCCGCCGCCTGACGAACTGCCGCCGCCGGAGTACGACTCCCCTCCCCCGACCCGCGCGAACGCCTCGGCAGCGATGCAGAAGAATGTGGCGAGCAGCGCCGCCAGCAGCCACCACGCGCGCCGCATCATTCGGTCACGAATCGCGGCACGTTGCACAGCTCGTCCACGTCTCCTTCACGCACCGGCATGTGCCGCTCGAGCAGCGGGGTGATGTGGCGCACGACGTCGACCAGCGTGGCCGTCGTGGCCTGTTTCTGCCGCGCCTCGTCGGCGATGCGGTTCCACTCCAGCACCGGCACCGCCTCCAGCACGCCACGATCGGCGAGCAGCTCCAGCCGCCCTTCCATCAGCGAAAGGTAGACCAGCACGCCGGTCTCCTCGGCCGTATGCGCGACGCCGCGATCGTGAAACACCGACGCCGCCACCATCCGCACCTGCGCCTCGCGCTCCCGCTCGGTCGTCATCAGCCGCCGCGCCGCGTCGCTGCGCCTCGCGCTGAAGAGCCCCGCCGCCCACGCGATGGCCACGTCGATCGCCACCCACGCCGCCTGAAACGGCCACGGCGAAAACAGCAGCACCAGCAGCACGATGAACGCGATCAGCGACGCGAACCGCGCGTCCGCATGCGCATACGACCCGGACCGCCCCCGAATCTCGACCACGACCTCCGCACACGAGCAACGCTCGAGCGCATGGACCACATCCGCAATCGCGGCGGTGACTTTCGGATCGAGCTGCTTCACGACGGCGAAGTGTAAACGCGAAGCGTCGCTCTTTACGTCACCGCCCCACTCCAGACGTCACCCGGCGCCAGAATCTCGAAACGGATACCCGGTGCCGATTCAAGCTCCCGCCTCAACACCTCCGCCGGCTCGTCCTGACCGTCGTCGCCGAGGTGGAACGTGGAGAAGTGCATCGGGATCGAGACCTGCGCCTCGAGCGCGGCCGCGGCGCGGACCGCGTCGCGCGGCGAGATGTGCACGCTGCACATGAACCATTCCGGTCGGAACGCGCCGATCGGCAGCAACGCCAGCCGCATCGGTCCGAAACGCTCGCGGATCATCGCGAAATGCGGTCCGAAGCCGGTGTCGCCGGCGAAGTAAATCGCGCCGTGCGGCGTCTCCAGGACGAAGCCGCACCAGAGATTCGCGTCGCGATCGGTGAGTCCGCGCGACGAGAAATGCTGCGCCGGCACGCAGTGCACGCGCACGCCGTTCGCCACCGGCGCGGACTCCCACCAGTCCAGGTCCGTCGCACCTTTCAGAAGCGCGGAGTTGCCCAGTCCGACGAAGGTCTGCGCGCGTGGCAGGCGCGCCAGCGTCGGGGCGTCCATGTGGTCGTAGTGGTTGTGGCTGATCAGCACCGCGTCGATGGGAGGCAGGTCCTCGAAGCGGATGCCGGGCGCGTGATGCCGCTTTGGCCCCGCCCACTGCACCGGACTGCAGCGCTCCGACCAGATCGGATCGGTCAACAAGTTGACGTTCTCCGTCTGGATGAGAAACGTGGAGTGGTTGACCCACGTGACGCGCAGCTCCCCGCCCGCAACCCGCCGCGGAGGCGGCGCCGCGGGCGTAATCTCACGCCACTTCTCCCACTTCCCCTCGTCCCGGTTGGTCAACCACTTGACCATGTCACGGAAGCCGGCGTGCCGCGTCGGCTGCAGGTTGTGGAAGCGCTTTCCGTCGAAGTGGTCCGACTTCGGACCGCGGTATTTCGGGGCCGCGAAGAACATCACTGCCGCTACCAGCGCTCGTCGGCCGTTGGACCGTAGATGGACGGAACCGGCTGCTCGTTGAGCCGCAGGTAGACGCTCAGCTGGCCGCGATGATGGGCCAGGTGCGAGAAGGTGTCGGTGATCATGACGTGCCGCGGCTTTTCGTCGACGACATTTCCGGCGACGAGCAACTGCCACGACTTCATGAGGTGCTCGTCCGTCGTGCCGGACAACGCGCGCCGCGCGTCGGCCAGCGACTTGTCGAAGAGCGCGAGGCGGTCCGCGCTGGTCGTGACGGGCGTGCGCTTTCCGCTGGCGAGATCGAGCGAATCGCTGTCGACCATCGTCGCGATCCAGCCGAACATCACCGCGACGAGCTCCGACAGATATCCCAGCTCCATCGACTTCGGATGCGGCTTCCAGTCAGGCTTGCCGTCCGGCACGCGCTCCAGCGTTTTTCGCGTCGCAGGCGCCTCGCGCTCGAGTTGCGCCAGCAGCAGCTCGTTGATGTTCATCGTCAGCCCTCCTGCGCGAAGCCTATCGCAGCGCTGGGGAGAAAGTCCCCTCTCCC
>DASVSV010000327.1:0-31227 GCA_036387915.1 Thermoanaerobaculia bacterium | reverse complement strand
CGGCTGCAGCGTGACCTTCGGCAAGCCAAAGATCTCACGCAGCGACTGCTCGAGATTCCAGAGCAACTCGAGGTTGCCCTGCACCTGCTCGTCTTCCTGCATCGGGTGCGTCCAGGCCAGGCCCGGACGCCGCGCGATCTCTTCGTTGATGCGCGGGTTGTGCTTCATCGTGCACGAGCCGAGGGGATAGAGGCCCGCGTCGATGGAGAGGTTCAGTTTCGAGAGGCGCGTGAAGTGGCGGATGACGTCCGGCTCGGAGACTTCGACCTCATCGGCGATCTCCTCGCGGCGCAGCGACGCCGGCAGCAACGCGTCGAGCGACTGCTCCGGCACGTCGAGCTCGGGGAGCTGATAGCCGCGGCGCCCTGCTTTCGAGCGCTCGAAGATGAGCGACTCCAGAGCGGAGTTCTGCGCGACGTCGCGCTGCGTGGTCGGTTCTTCGATGGTCGTGGTCATTTCGGGTTCCTCGGGTTCCTCGGAGTTCCTCGGAGTTCCTCGGAGGAGATCGGCCGCGCGTCAGGCCGAGGAACTCCGAGGAACTCCGAGGAACCGAGGAACCGCTTCCTCATCGCCGCTCCCGGGAAATCGCCGCGCTCAGGGCGCCGACGAGGTGATCCATCTGCTCGCGCGTATTGAGCTCGGTCACGGCGACGAGGAAGTCGTTCGCGTGCCCGTCGTAGAACGTCCCCAGCGGAATGCCGCCGAGGATCTTGTCGTGCTCGAGATCGGCCAGGATCGTCTCCGCGGGGAACGGCGTGCGGACGACGAACTCGTTGTACACCGGCCCGTCGAACGGCAGCTCGACGGACTTGACCTCGCGCAGTTTTGCGCGCAGATAGGCGCTCTTCTGCAGGCACTGCGTGGCCACTTCGCGCAGGCCTTCCTTGCCCATCAGCGAGAGGTACATGTTGGCGGCGAGCGCGATCAGCGCCTGATTCGTGCAGATGTTCGACGTCGCTTTGCCGCGGCGGATGTGCTGCTCGCGCGTGGCCAGAGTCAGCACGTACGCGCGCCGGCCGTCGACGTCGACGGTCTCGCCGACGAGGCGTCCGGGCATGTGACGCTTGAGCGCGTCGCGCACGACCATGAAGCCGACGTACGGGCCGCCAAACTGCGGCGCGACGCCCCAGGCCTGTCCTTCGCCGACGCAGATGTCGAAGCCATGCTGCCCCGGAGGAGCGAGCACACCCAGCGACGTAGCCTCGGCGATCACGGAGATGCGCGTCATCCCCTCGGTCGACTTCACGATGGCGTCGTAGTCTTCGATGACGCCGAGGAAGTTGGGCGACTGCACGGCCACGGCGAAGGCGTCGTCGGTGGCGGTGCGCAGCTCGTCGAGGTCGATGCGGCCGTCGGCGCCCCAGCCCACTTCCACGATCTCCAGGCCGAGGTTCTGGATGTACGTCCGGACGGTCTGGATGTAATGCGGATGAATGGACTTCGCGAGGACGACTTTGGTCTTCCCCTTGGTCAGCCGCTCGGCCAGCAGCACCGCTTCGCAGAGGGCCGTGGAGCCGTCGTAGAGCGACGCGTTGGCGACGTCGAGTCCCGTCAGCAGGCACTGGTGGGTCTGGTACTCGAAGATCGACTGCAGCGTGCCCTGCGAGACTTCCGGCTGATACGGCGTGTACGCGGTGAGGAACTCCCCGCGCAGCAGCAACTGGTCGATGCACGCGGGCTGGTAGTGCGCGTAGGCGCCTCCGCCGAGGAACGACGCGTGGTCGGCCGCGGTCTTGTTGCGCGCGGCCAGACCGCGGAACCAGCGGCGTGACTCGATCTCCGACCACGGTCCGGGGATGTCGAGGAGCCCTTTGAGCTTCACCTCGTCCGGAATGGTGTCGAAGAGACGGTCGATGCTGTCCACACCGACGGTCTCGAGCATCTCGCGGATGTCTTCACCGGCGTTGGAGATGTAGCGGTGGGAGGAGGAGGAAGCTGTGGGGTCGGGGAGACTCATGGCCAATCGGATCGAGGATGAAGGATTGAGGATTGAGGATGCCGGGGGGCGTCCTCGAATCCTCAATCCTCAATCCCCAATCCTCAATCCTTTTAGTGCGCCGATTCTTTCTCGATGTACTCGTCGTACTCTTCAGCCGTCATCAGCTCGTCGACCTCGGTGGGGTCGCTCATGCGGATGCGGATCATCCAGCCGTCGCCCCAGGGGTCGGTGTTGACGAGGGCGGGATTCTCGGCCAGCGCCTCGTTGATCTCGACGACTTCGCCCGAGACCGGCGAGAACAACTCTGAAACCGCTTTCACTGACTCAATGCTTCCCAGTTCGTCGGCCGCGTCCAGCGCCGAGCCGACCTGGGGCAGCTCGACGAACACGACGTCGCCCAGCTCTTTCTGCGCGTAGTCGGTGATGCCGATCGTGGCGACGTCGCCCTCGACGTGGACGTACTCGTGGCTCTTCGCGTAACGGTTGTCTTCAGGGGTGGCCATGACTTGCCTCCAGCTATTTGGCTCTCTTGTAGAAAGGAGTAGGGATGACGCGGGCCCGCGCTTCCTTGCCGCGGATGAGCACCGTGAATTCGCTGCCCTGGGCCGACTTGTCGAGCGGAAGATAAGCGAGTCCGATCGCTTTTTTCAATGTCGGCGAGTGCGTGCCCGAGGTGACGATGCCGATCTCTTCGCTGCCGTCGACGACCGGATAGCCGTGGCGGGCGATACCGCGGTCGATCATCTCGAAGCCGACCAGCTTGCGGCGCGGGCCTTCTTCCTTCTCGCGGGCGATGACGTCGCGGCCGGCAAAGTCGCCCTTTTCCAGCTTCACGATCCAGCCGAGGTCGGCCTCGATGGGGGTCGTGGAATGGTCGATGTCGTTGCCGTAGAGGGCCATCTTCGCTTCGAGGCGCAGCGTGTCGCGCGCGCCGAGGCCGCAGGGTTTGGCTCCGGCTTCGACGAACTTCCTCATGATGCGCGGCGCGTGCTCGGGGGCGACGTAGACCTCGAAGCCGTCCTCGCCGGTATAACCGGTGCGGCTGACGATCGACGGCGCGCCGTCGACGGTGCCGGTGGCGAAGCGGTAATACTTGACGTCGGCCAGCGCGACGTCGGTCATGGTCTGCAGCAGGCGCTCAGCCTCGGGGCCCTGAATGGCGAGCTGCGCGTAATCGCCGCTGACGTTGCGCACTTCGACGTCCAGTCCTTCGGAGGCCTGCTGCAGCCACTCGAAGTCCTTGTCGGTATTCGACGCGTTGACGACCACGAAGAAGTCGCGCGGGTTGGTCTGGTAGATGAGGATGTCGTCGACGAAGCCGCCGTTCGGATAGAGCAGGCCGTTGTAGTGAATGCGGCCGTCGGCCAGTTTCGCGACGTCGTTGCAGGTGGCGCGCTGCAGGAGCTCGAGCGCCTGCGGCCCTTTGACGGTCAGCTCCCCCATGTGCGAGACGTCGAAGACGCCGACCCGGGTGCGCACGGCTTCGTGCTCGTCGAGAATGCCGCTGAACTGCACCGGCAGCTCCCAGCCGCCGAAATCGACCATCTTCCCGCCGAGCTCTTTCTCGACCTCGTTGAGGGGCGTTTTCTTCAGCGGTTCGGTGGATTCAGACATCAGGCCTCCAGAGGGAGGCGTAACGTAGCACAACGCGAGCCCCGGAGAGGAACGCCTCGGCCGAGGACGCCACGCTCCATTTCTGCCGCTTGTCTTCCGTATGCTGTTACGTCATATTATTATTCATGCGATCACTGCTGGCTCTCTTTTTCCTCGCCGTATCCGTGCATGCCGGAGTGGTCGCGGGCCCGGAGCGGCCGGTCTCGGCGCCGTCGTTCGCCGCGGGATCGGGCATCAATCTCCTCTCCGCGCTGACGACCGACGGCACCGACTTTTTGACCGTCTGGAGCGATGACACGCCGGGACGGCAAGGCCTTTACGCGGCGGTGGTGAATGAAGCCGGCGCGACGCGGCCGTTCGCGCCGCAGCCAATCTTCCGCGGCAGCGGCCTGATGGCGCACGCGGTCTGGACGGGCAACGCGTACCTGGTGATCGTCCACGGCAACAGTGCCAGCACGGTCATGCGCCTCGATCGCGATGCGCGGGTGATCGCGGGACCGGCGCCGCTGGAGGTGCAGCGGCCGATCGGCAGCCTGGCCTGGAACGGCCGGGTGGCGCTGGCCACGACGTCCGATCCCGAAACCGGCACCAGCGCGGCACTGCTGCTCGACGCGGACGGCCGGCTGTTGCGGTCCATCCTCCTGCCCGGCCTTTCCTGGAGCTCGGCGGTGGCCGCCGGCGAGGCATTCGTCGTCGTCCGGCCGCGGTACGAGTTCGAGGGAGCGCCCTTCCTGACGCTGTCCGCCATCCGGGTGAGCGAGGACGGCGCGGTCAGCGAACCGGTGGAGCTCGTGAGACTGAATGGGGTGACCTTCGGAATGGCCGCGGACGCGGAACGTCTCGCCGTCGCGTACGTGGCCGTGGCCGGGACGCAGTACGAGCTGCGGCGGTTCACGTTCGACGCGGAGACGTTCGCCGGCCAGACGCACCCGCCGGTCCCTCTGCCACGCTCGCTCTCCAATATCGGCGTCGTTGCGTCCGCGGACGGATTCCTGGCCTCGTGGATGTACACGGCCGCGGCCACGCAGCAGACGATGCTCGACTCGATCGGGTTCGATGCCTCGACCACGCCGCGTACGGTCGCCATCCCGAACGTCGGTCCGGTGCATTTCGCGCTCGAGTCGAATGGCCGGACGGCCTTCGCGGCGTGGGGCGGAGGGCCGGTGCGCGGCATCGCCTTCGACGCCGCGCTGACGCGCAACACCACCAGCGTCACGCAGATCGCCACGTCCCCGGTGCGCCAGAACCTTCCGGCGCTGGCCAGCACTCCGGACATGTCCCTGCTGGCCTGGCTCGAGCCGACGAACCACCGGGTCGGAAACGTGGTGGTGCGGCGCTTCGACCGCGCCGGCAACGCGCTCGGCGCGCAGCCGCTCGACATCGGCAGCAACGCCGAGTGGTACGTCCCGCCGGCGGTCGCGTTCACGGGCAAAGTCTGGCTCGTGGCGTGGCAGTCGGGCCGCTCTCTCCCCGAGATGCACATCTACGTCCGGCGGCTGGCCCTCGACGGCACTCCGCTCGACCCGCTGCCGATCGACGCCGGCCTGGGGCTCTACCCCGCGCTGGCGTCCAACGGCAAGGTGGCGGTGCTGGCGATGGCGGCCATCGGGCGCAACGGCATCGCGGCGATCCGCTTCAACGCCGACGGCCAGCGCATCGACGCGACGCCGCTTCCCATCGACGACGACCGCGGCTACTCCCCGAAGCTGGCCACCAACGGCCGCGAGTTTCTCGCGGTCTGGGAAGCGAGCCCGATTAAACCGGAGCGGCCGATCGGCATCATCGGCGTGCGCTTCGGCGAGGACGGCGCGCCGCTCGACCCGAAGCCGATCGAGATCGCCCTCGCGTACAAAAACGACCAGCCGCACGTCGCCTCGAACGGCACCGACTTTCTGGTGACGTACACCAACTACCGCCCGCCCGTGTACGACGACCCCAATCCGCTGCCGGTCGTCTACCGCGTGCACGCGAAGCGCGTCCTGCGTAGCGGCGTCCTCGCCGATCACACCGCGCAGGCGCAGGGGTACCTGCTCGGCAAGGGACGCGAGTCACAGGTCGCGAAGCTGGGTCAGACGTACGCCGTGACCATCGCACGCGAGCTCGCCCTCAACTCCGACACGAGGTACACGCTGCACGCGGTGCGCACCGACGAGCGCGGCGCCGCGGCCGAAACGCAGGAGATCCCGAACGGCGAGTCGTACGCGCCCGAGCACGCGCTGGTCTCACACGGCAACACGGTCACTCTGGTCTATCCGCGCGTCGAGCCGTCGCTCTCGCACGTGCAGCGCCTCTTCCTGCGCACGATCGTGGCCGATGATCCGACACCGGGACGGAGACGAAGCGCGCGCAAGTGAGCCGCGAATCTTATGGAGTGCGGCGGCGTGGCCGCCGCTTTCCTGTTCGGGAGCGACCTGCCATTTGGGTGCGTCTCGGCAATACGGCACGCGACTATAAAAGCGGCGGCCAGGCCGCCGCACTCCACAAGGGATCCGCGGAACGCCGTGCTACGCTGGTCGTGCTTTCGGGAGGGACGGGCGTGACCAATGAGATCGGTGATTTCCTCGATTACCTGACGTTCGAGCGGAACGTTTCGCCGAACACGATCATCGCGTATCGCGACGATCTGGAGTCGTTCACCAGCTTCCTCTGCAACGACTACCTCACCCTCGGGCGCGACCAGCTCGACCTGCGCCGCGTCGACCATCTGGCGGTGCGCTCGTACCTCGCGCATCTCTCGCGGCGCAAACTGAGCCGCTCGTCCGTGGCGCGGCATCTCTCCGCACTGCGCACGTTCTTCAAGTACCTCGTGCGCGAAGGCGTCGTCGACGCGAACCCGGCCCGCACCGTGGCTACGCCGAAACGCGAGAAGCATCTCCCGGCGGTGCTGCAGACCTCCGACATCGCATTGCTGCTCGAGCAGCCCGACACGTCGACAACCCTCGGCATCCGCGACGCCGCCTGGATCGAGCTGCTCTACGCCTCCGGCTTGCGCATCTCGGAACTGACCGGCATCGACCTCGACGACGTCGAGCTGCGCGGCCGCCTGGTGAAGGTGCGCGGCAAGGGCTCGAAGGAGCGCATCGTGCCGTTCGGGACGAAGGCGGAGACGGCCATCCGCGCGTATCTCGCGGTCCGGGGCGAGCTCATTCGCGACATCGAGGAGCAGGCCATGTTCGTCAACTATCGCGGCGAGCGCATCACCACGCGCAGCGTCCGGCGCCTCTTCGACGGCTACGTGCGCGGCGCGTCGCTGCGCGCCGGAGTCTCGCCGCACACGCTCCGTCACTCCTTCGCCACGCACCTGCTGAACGCCGGCGCCGACCTGCGCGGGATCCAGGAGCTGCTCGGTCACGCCTCGCTGTCGACCACGCAAAAGTACACGCACCTGAACGACTGGCAGCTCATCGCCGTGTACAAGAAGGCGCACCCGCGGGCCTGACGCCTCAGAACCCTGAGCGAAGCGAAGGGTCAACGGAGCCCTCTCGCGGATCGCGCTGAAACACGGGCAGCGTGAGGGCTCCGTTGATGCTTCGCGACCGCTCAGCATTTGGTGACGCTGCCGCTCAGCATTACCCTGAGGCGTGATCCGCGCCATCGTCCACCACGGCTTCGTCGGGAGCACCATCGAATACTTTGCGGTGGTGGCGGGGCCGGACGTCGACCGGCGCTTCTTCTTCGAGCAGATCAACGCGCCGCGCGGCGACGTGGTGCGCTACTTCGGCGGCAACTCGGAGATCGTCCTCAACCCCGAAGGCGTGCGGTTCCGCGGCAACGGCGGGATCTTCGGCGAGTACATGTTCGGCGGACATCTCCCGGTCGGCGACCTGCTCAACGAAGAAGTGGTGAACCGGCTGGTGCTGTTCGGCACGACCGTCGACCCGCGCTCGCACGAGCTGCGCTTCACCACCAACACCGAAGGCTTCGAGCGGTACGACAACCTCTTCCTGCAGGGCAACGCCGTCGCGAACTACTTCTTCTTCGTCGACGACCGGAAGCGCTACGCCGACGTCGGCGACCGGCAGGAGGCCACGCTCAAGAGCGCGGGCAAGCTGCTCAAGCGCTCCCTGAAAGTCGGTGCCGGCAACTTCCTGGCGCTGGCGCACGAGATCCTCGAGGCGCTCGACGAGCCGCAGTCGACGCTCTGCATCGTGCGCATCGTGCACCGCGCCAATCAGCTCCTGGCCGACGCCTGCCAGCGTGCCTACATCAGCACGCGCTCGATGGACGAGGTCAACGCCGCGCTCTCCGAGCTGCCCATCGAGCCGTACCAGCGCGAGCGCATCCAGATCGACGTCATCTATCACCATCCCGACAACCAGGAGCTGATCGACGAGTACAAGCGCATCCTGGCCTCGTGCGCCGGCTCGACCATCGACTCGTCGGCGCGGGCGCGGCTGATGCGCCTGCGCACGCTCTCGCTGCGCAACGAAGTGCCGCTGTCGATCTTCGACACGCTCGAGGAGATCGTGCTGCAGGAGCCGCGCTCGGTGGTGCGCAAAGAGGACGAGCCGTATTACATCCAGACCACCCGCGAGATCCTGGGCGGCTTTCTCCTCGGCCGCAACATCACCCGCAGCCTCTCCTCGCTCGACCTCGTGCAGCTCATGGAGAACAAGCAGCGCGCGGCCGCGAATCGCGACCAGACCTTTGAGGAAGTGCTGCTCGAGACCGGCCGCCTCATCGACGAGATCGGCCGCGAGGAAGAAGACTTCGAGCGCCTGGAATCGTTCGGCGAGCTGGTCACGCTCTTCGACCGCATCGACCACACCACGACCCTGGTCAACCGCCTGGCCTTCATGGACGACGTCGAGCTCTCGCAGGAACAGGTGCGCTCGCTGCTCGGCAACATGCAGGTCTTCGAGAAGCTGCGGCGCGGCCTTTTCCAGCAGCTCTTCATCGACCCGGTGGTGAACAACGAATACGCACTCGCATACGGCAAGAAGAAGCTCTACGCGCTGACCCTCGGCCTGATCTCGATCGAGAACAACGAGGAGTCGCTGGCCGGCGTCGTCGACTCCATCGCCTCGCTGAACCGCCACGAGAAGCTCTACTTCGCCGCGTACAACCTGGCCCGGAGGCGCATGGCGAACTTCTACCTCGAGCTCAATACGGCCGAGGGGCGGGAGACTTTCCGGCGGGAGATCCGGGCGGAGATCACGCACGACCCGGCCCTCAACGAACTGCAGGAGTACATGAGCGAAGGACTGCTCGAAGAAGTGATCACCAAGATCCGGCTGGAGGCGTTCTACATCAACCAGCTCCTGCCGCGCATCGTCGAAGAGCACGACGTGAAACTGCGCAACGACTTTTTGTCGAACTCAGGACTGGACCGCTTCCAGGTGGAAGAGCTCGAGAGCGAATACTTCGAGATGCGCGCCTTCCCGCCGCAGTTGCTGGAAGTTTTGCGCAGCCCCGAGCCGCTGTCCTCCCAACGGACTTGACTCAGCGCGAGCGACAACCCCTCATCCGCCCGTTGGGCACCTTCTCCCCTCACGAGGGGAGAAGGGCAACAAATGAAGCGTCTCGCCAGACCGATGTTTGTTGCCCCTCGCCCCGCGATGAGCGGGGAGAGGGTGCCCGAAGGGCGGGTGAGGGGTCGTGCAAATCGCGCTGAGTTAAATCCATTGGGCATGACAGCGGCGGGTAACTGCGCCAACAGTGACGAGCCCACTTGCCGAGAGGGCTCCATTGATGCTTCGCTTCGCTCAGCATGACCAACCGCCTGGCTAACGAGACCTCGCCTTACCTCCTTCAGCACGCGCATAACCCCGTCGACTGGTACCCGTGGGGGGAGGAGGCGTGGGCGAAAGCGCGCGCGGAGGACAAGCCGGTGTTCCTCTCCATTGGCTACTCGGCGTGTCACTGGTGCCACGTCATGGAGCGCGAGTCGTTCGAGGATCCGGAGATCGCGCAGCTCCTGAACCAAGACTACGTCTCGATCAAAGTCGACCGCGAGGAGCGGCCCGACGTCGACTCGATTTACATGCAGGCCGTGCAGATGATGACCGGGCACGGCGGCTGGCCGATGTCGATGTTCCTCACGCCGGAAGGGCGGCCCTTCTTCGCCGGCACGTATTTTCCGCCGGACGAGCGACACGGAATGCCGAGCTTCCGCCGCGTGCTCGAGCACGTCGTCAACGTCTACCGCTCGCGGCGTGCGGAAATCGAGGAAGCGTCGAAGGAAGTGCAGACGGCCATTTCCAGTCACCTGCGCGCGCGAGGCAAGAGCGGCACGATCACGCGTCCGGGACTCGACACGGCCGCGGCGCGCATCGCGTCGAACTACGATCCCGTACACGGCGGCTTCGGCGGCGCGCCCAAGTTTCCGCCGTCGATGTCGCTCGATTTTCTGATGCAGGTCGCGCATCGCGATCACGACGAGCAGCTGCGCGAGATCATCGTCACGACGCTGATCAAGATGGCCCGCGGCGGCATCTACGACCAGGTCGGCGGCGGCTTCCACCGCTACTCCGTGGACGCGCGCTGGCTCGTTCCGCATTTCGAAAAGATGCTCTACGACAACGCCCTGCTGGCGCGTTTGTACGTGCGCGCCTGGCAGTGGACGAAGGACCCGCTCTTCGCGCAGATCGTCAACGAGATCCTCGGCTTCGTCGCACGGGAGATGACCTCGCCGCACGGCGCCTTCTACTCGACGCTCGACGCCGACTCGGAAGGGGAAGAGGGGAAGTTCTACGTCTGGACACGTGCCGAGGTCATGGAGCTGCTCGCTGAAGAGGAGGGCCGCGTGTTCTGCGCGCTGTATGACATCACGGAGCGCGGCAACTGGGATGGACACAACATCCTCAACGTGCCGCGCGAGCCGATCAGCGTGGCCGCGGACCTCGGCATCACCGTCGGCCAGCTCGGCGACATCGCCTCCCGCGGCAAGTGCAAGCTGTACGGCGTGCGCTCAAAACGCGTCTGGCCGGGACGCGACGAGAAGATGCTGGCCGGCTGGAACGGATGGATGCTGGCGGCATTCGCGGAGGCGTCGCTCGCCTTCGGTAAGTACGACGATATTGTCCGCAAGAATGCAGACTGGTTATTGACGCGAATCATAGACGGTAAATTGACACGCCACGCGAAGATCCCCGGACTGCTGGAGGATTACTCCGGCGTGGCCTGGGGGCTGACGATCGCGTACGAGGCCA
The DNA here is from genome assembly GCA_036387915.1 of Thermoanaerobaculia bacterium. Classification (GTDB taxonomy): domain Bacteria; phylum Acidobacteriota; class Thermoanaerobaculia; order Gp7-AA8; family Gp7-AA8; genus QHVT01. The sequence continues at coordinate 20,523 of DASVSV010000327.1, read as the reverse complement.
CCGGCGAGCGCCGCTATCTCGACGCCGCGCGCGGACTGGTCGAACAGATCCTGACGCGCTTCGGCGACGAAGAAAACGGCGGCTTCTACGACACGCCCATCGACCACGAGCAGCTCATCACCCGGCCGAAGGACCTCTTCGACAACGCCACGCCCGGCGGTACGTCCGTCGCGTGCGACGTCCTGCTGCGCCTGGCCCTGCTGTTCGGTGAGGAGCGCTACGCGCGTGTCGCCACGGAGGCCATCGAGGCGGTCTGGCCGGTCATGGAAAAGTACCCGTCCGGCTTCGGCTTCCTCCTCGGCGTCGCCGAATGGCGCGCCGGCACACCCAAAGAAATCGCCCTCACCGGCGACTCCGCGGAGCTGCGGCGCGCGATCGGAGAAACGTTCGTCCCGCACCGCGTCCTCGTCCACGGAACCCAGTCCGCCGACCTGCCCCTGATGGAACAGCGTCCCGCCGACAAGACCCTCGCATACGTCTGCATCGGCTACGCCTGCGAGGAGCCGACGGCGGACCCGGAGCGGTTGAAGGCGTTGTTGTAACGCGCGTCTCTCGAGGGGCGTATGGGCTTTAGCCGCCGCATCCGCCTGTCGTTTACGGCGTCTTCGGCACGATCACCGTCTCCGTCTTCACCGGTTTGCTCTCGTTGCCGCTGGCGTCGATGGCGGTGATCTCGTAGTGGTAGGCGATGCCGATGTCGATGGAGATGTCGAGGAAGTTGGGCTCCTTGACGGGGGTCGGCGTCAGCTTGAGGCGGTATTTGCCCTCGATGCGATGCACGTTGTAGCCGGCCAGGTCCGGGGCGTCGACCGGGTCCCAGAGCAGGCGCACGAGCTTGGTTTCCAGGAGCACGGTGGCCGAGGCAGGAGCCGGCGGCGGGACGAGATCGCGGAACGTGACGCGGGCTGGTGCGGAGAGCTCGCTCTGGATCGACGGCGGTCCGGTCGTGGCCACGGCGGCCACGCGATACTCGTGCTCGCCGTACGCCGGCGTGTCTGTGTACGTTGAGCCCTTGATCGGCGCGGTGTTGACCGGCGTCGCGAGATCGCCGAGCTCCGTGCCGGGCGCGGCGCGATAGATGTTGTAGCCGGTGACGACCGGCGCGACGTCGCCGGTCACCGAAGTGGCGGGCGGGGTCCAGTTCACGGTCACGCCTTCCGCCTTTGCGGTGGCGGTGACGCCGGGTGGCGCGACGCCCACCGGCAGCGGGACGATGATGGCCAGGTTCGAGAGCTCGCTGCGCGCCGTGCCCCCCTCGGTCACGAGGGCGTACGTCAGCCGCACCGGACGGCCGTCCGACGAGCGGAACGGTGGCGTGTCGGTGAACAGCAGCCGCGTCCCCGCGGTCGCGTCCGCAAGGTTGGCCTTTTCTATGCTGTCGAGACGGGTACTGAGCTTCTCGAACTGCGCCTGCGGAAGGGTGGGGATCTTCGAGAACAGGATCAGCGGCTGCGGCTCGGTCGTGTCGACGTCGCCGGGGATCAGCGTTTTCGGATCGCGGCCGCCGGGTGCGACCGGCAGCGGCTCGACGTAGCGGTGGATGGAAATGCGCCGGATGTCGGTGAGACTGCGGCCCGCGGTGGTCAGCGCGGGGTAGCTCCACGACAGCAGCACCCGGCCGGCGCGCTGTGTTACAACGAGGTCGGTCGTGGCCGCCGGAATGACCGGCACGGGGGGACGAGGGTCGCCCCGCTTCCCGCAGGCCATCACGACGAGAGCGGCGCACGCCAGGAACTTTTTCACTGGCGCGGATTCTAACGGACGAGGAACGAACAGCATGTGCGGAATCATCGGCTACGTCGGCACCCGTGAGGTCGTGCCGGTTCTATTGGGGGGCTTGAAGAAGCTCGAATACCGCGGCTACGACAGCGCCGGTGTGGCGGTCGTCAACGGCAAGGGCGTTGAAGTGGTACGCGCGGAAGGGAAGCTCTCGAATCTCGAGACAAAGCTGGCCGACCACACCATGCACGGCACGTTCGGCATGGGCCACACGCGCTGGGCCACGCACGGCAAGCCGAACGAGAACAACGCCCACCCGCACCGCGACTGCACCGGCAACGTGGTGGTCATCCACAACGGCATCATCGAGAACTTCCTCCCGCTCAAGCAGCGGCTCAAGTCGCAGGGCCACGAGTTCAAGAGCGAGACGGACACGGAAGTCGTCGCCCACCTCATCGAGGAGTACCGCAAGGACGGCGCGTCGTTCGTCGACGCGGTGAAGAAGGCCCTCAAGGAGCTGGAAGGGCATTACGCGCTGGTGATGATCGCGGCCGACGAGCCGGGGACGATCATCGCCGCCAAGCACGGCCCGCCGCTCGTGATCGGCCTCGGCGAGGGAGAGAACATCGTCGCCTCCGACGTCGCGCCGCTGCTCGCCTACACGCGCAACATCATCTACCTCGAAGACGGTGAGTACGCCGTCGCCGACGACAAGAAGGTCGACCTCTTCGCACGCGACGACTCGAAGATCGAGCGCGAGCCGAAGCGCATCACCTGGGACGCGGTGATGGCCGAGAAGGAAGGCTACCGGCACTACATGCTCAAGGAGATCCACGAGCAGCCGCGCGCCGTGCGCGACACCTTCACCGGCCGCATGTTCGAGGAGTCGGGCGAGATCTACTTCAACGAGTTGCAGTTCACGCCCGAGGAGTGGTCGCAGTTCCGGCGGATCCACATCGTGGCGTGCGGCACGTCGTGGCACTCCGGTCTGGTCGGCAAGTTCGTGCTGGAGAACGCGGCGCAGATCCCGGTCGAAGTCGACTATGGCTCCGAATACCGCTATCGCAACCCGATCGTCGACGCGCAGACGCTGGTCATCGGCGTGACGCAGTCCGGCGAGACGGCGGACACCATCGCGGCGATGCAGGAAGCGAGAGGCAAAGGGGCGAAGCTGATCTCGATCTGCAACGTCCTCGGCTCCGCCGCCACGCGCATGTCGGACGGCACGATCTACACGAACGCGGGGCCGGAGATCGGCGTCGCCTCGACGAAAGCGTTCACCACGCAGCTCACCGCGTTCTACCTGCTCTCGCTCTACATCCGCCAGCTTCGCGGCGACTCGCGCGACGAGATCCGCGCATCGATGCACGAGCTCTCGACCATCCCGCACAAGATCGAGCACCTGCTCAAGACGCAGGAGAAGAAGATCCAGCAGCTCGCCAACAAGTGGCACACCGCGCAGGACTTTCTCTTCCTCGGACGCGGCGTGCACTACCCGATCGCCCTCGAGGGCGCGCTGAAGCTGAAGGAGATCTCGTACATCCACGCGGAGGGATATCCGGCCGGCGAGATGAAGCACGGGCCGATCGCGCTGATCGACGAGAACATGCCCGTGGTCGCGATCTGCACGCGCACGCCGGTCTACGAGAAAGTCGTCTCCAACCTGCAGGAAGTGAAGGCGCGCGACGGGAAGCTGCTGGCCATCATCGACGAAGGCGACGAGGCCATGAAGAACATGGCCGACGAGACCATCGAAGTCCCGTCGACCGTGGAGGCGCTGCAGCCGATCCTGACCGTCGTCCCGACGCAACTGCTCGCGTACTACATCGCGCTGCGCCGCGGTGCGGACGTCGATCAGCCGCGCAATCTGGCGAAGAGCGTGACGGTGGAATGAGAATCAGGTACGAGGCATGAGGAACTAGGTACGAGTGGCGGGTTCGCACTCATCCCTCATCCCTCATGCCTCGTACCTTGTTGCTACCTGACTACACCGTACGCGTGGCCGGGACCGTGCGCGTCGCGAATCCGCCGAGCAGGTAGATCGCGCCGAGCAGGATGTGGACGATGTGGTCCGACTTGCCGAACATCAGCTGGTTGGGGATGAGCTCCCACATCTTGTCGTCGCCGGTGCCGAGGACGAAGCCGCCGATGCCGAGGAGCAGGTAGACCGCGCCGAAGGCGATGCAGAACGTCTTCGCGGCGGACGGCGTGCCCTTGAGGCCGAGCCAGAGCGACACCGCGCCCGTCACGAGGTGCACGATGTTGTGCGCCAGCGTCAGGTGCATGCCGAGGATGGTGGGAGCGACGAAGCCGATGATGCCGACGAGGAGAAACCCGAGACCGAGGATCGTTGCGATCCGATTCGCCATGAAAGCCCTCCTTTTGTAAGGACCTATGGTAGCGCGGAACGCCCACCTGTCATCCCGAGCGTCGAGTCGAGGGACCTGGGTGGGAGGGTGGCGCGCTGAACGAGCTTCGGGACACGCTGCGCGCCCCCTCCCGCCCGGGTCCCTCGACTCACGCTCGGGATGACAGCTTTGGTGTGAACCCCGTCAGCGCGTGATCCAGCCGCCGCCGAGGCAGAGGTCGTTCTGGTAGAACACCACCGCCTGTCCGGGCGCGACGGCGCGCAGCTTGTGTGCGAAGGTCACGCGCGCTTGGTCGCCGTCCAGCGGAGTCACCGTCGCCGCGACGTCGGCCATGCGCGAGCGGACGCGGGCCTGCACTTCGACCGGGCCGGAGGGGGGTGCGCCGGCGATCCAGTGCACGCGTTGCGCGGTCAGCTCGTCCTTCTCCAGCGCGGAGGCGGGACCGACGACGACGCGCTTCGTGAACGGGTTCACGTCGACGACGTACGAGCGCTCCGGCGACCCGCCGAGGTCGAGGCCGCGGCGCTGGCCGATGGTGAAGCCGTAGTACGCGTCGTGAGTGCCGAGGACGTTGCCGTCCATGTCGACGAGCTCGCCCGCGGCCTCGCCGCGCGGGATGCCGGACTCACGCTCGACGATCTTCGCGTAACCGTCCTGCTCCGGGACGAAGCAGATCTCGTACGACTCCTTCTTGCGCGCCACGGACAGCCCCGCCTCCTCGGCGATGTCGCGCACTTCCGGCTTGGTAAGCTCGCCGAGCGGAAAGAGCGCCTCGGACAACTGCTCCTGCGACAGCTCGAACAGAAAGTACGACTGGTCCTTCGCCAGGTCGACGGCCCTGCGCAGCTCGAAGTGGCCGTTGCTCCTGGTGATGCGGGCGTAGTGGCCGGTGGCGATCTTCTCCGCGCCGATGGCCATGGCCTTGCGGTGGAAGAGGTCGAACTTCACGTGCGTGTTGCACAGGACGCAAGGGCTCGGCGTCGTGCCGGCGAGGTAGCCCTGCACGAACGGCGTGATCACTTTCTCGTGGAAGTTCTCCTCGAGGTTGAGCGTAAAGTGCGGGATCTCGAGACGCCACGCGACACGCTTCGCATCGGTCAGGTCGTCGATCGTGCAGCATCCGCCGTAGGTCGTGTCGGCGTTGGTCAGGTTGTCGTACATCTGCATCGACAGACCGACGACGTCGTGCCCCTGCGCTTTCAGCAGGTACGCGGCGGTCGACGAGTCGACCCCGCCGGACATCGCCACGGCGATCTTCATTGCTTGCGCTGTAACGACTCACATCAGGCATAATTCCTGAGCTGTGGGAACCGCTGTACCAGGCTTTTCTGTCCTCGTTGTCGACGACGATCCGAACATCCGCCGGATGATCGTCGCCGCCCTCCGCCGAGACGGTTACACGTTTCTCGAGGCGCCGAACGGGCGTGAGGCACTCGACCTCATGCGCGCGGAGCACCCCGACGTGGTGGTGCTCGACCTGATGATGCCGGTGCTCTCAGGATGGGACGTCCTGCGCGAGCGCCAGGGCGACGCCGAACTGAGCCGCATCCCGGTCATCGTCGTCAGCGCGAACCGCGACCCGGACGTGGCGGTGGCGGTGAACGCCGGCATCTGCGCATTCCTGCCGAAGCCGTTCGACATCAGCGCGCTCAGCGCGCTGGTGAAGAGCTGCATGCCGCCGACGGTGTGACGTATGGAGTGCGGCGGCCCAGCCGCCGCTTTCTTATTCGGTCGCATCGCGGCAGCACGCGTGCGGTTTCTGCCGCGCGTATTGGAAAGCGGCGGCCAGGCCGCCGCACTCCAAAACGCCCAACGCCTCACGTCTTAGCGAGTTCCTGCGCGTCCAGTACCGCGATCGCGGCCATGTTGACGATGTCGTTCACGTCGACGCCGCGCTGCAGCACGTGCACCGGTTTACACAGACCCTGCAGGATCGGGCCGATGACTTCGGCTCCGGCCAGGCGCCAGAGCAGTTTGTAGGCGGCGTTGGCGGCGTCGAGGCTGGGGAAGACGAGGACGTTGGCGTCGCCCTGGATGGCGCTCCAGGCGTAGTCCTCCTGTGCGATTTCGGGGACGACGGCCGTGTCGGCCTGCATCTCCCCCTCGACGACCAGGTCGGGGCGGCGCTTCTTGAGGATCCGCACGGCGTCGGCGACCTTCTTCGTCGACGGATGTTTCGTCGAGCCGAAGTTCGAGAACGAGAGCATGGCGATGCGCGGCTCGAGGTTGAAGCGTTTCGCCGTCTCGGCGGTCTGCTCCGCGATCTCGGCCAGCGTCTCGCTGTCGGGGTCGATGTTCACGGTCGTGTCGGCGAGGACCACGGTCTTGCTCTTGAACATCAACACGTACGCGCCGGAGACGTGGCGGATGCCGGGACGCGGCCGCACGATCTGCAGCGCCGGACGGATTGTGGCCGGATAGTACGAGCCGAGGCCGGCGATGACGCCGTCCGCGTCGCCGGCGTCGAGCATCATCATCGCGAAGTAGTTGCGGCTGGCGAGAAAGCGCTGCGCGTCGGCCATGGTGATGCCGTGGCGGCGGCGCAGCTCGTGGAGGCGCTGCACGTAACGGTCGCGCTGTTCGCAGTCGCTGATGTCGATGTGCGTCATCTTCGACTGGTCGATGTGGTACTTCTCGACCAGCGCCACGACCTCGGCGCGGCGGCCGAGGAGGATCGGGTGCGCGAGCTTCTCGTCGATGAGGATCTTCGCCGCGCGGACGATCTTCTCCTGCTCCCCTTCCGGAAAGACGATGCGCTTGGGGTCCTTGCGCGCGCGGCCGTAGAGGTCGTGCATCAGGCCGCGCGAGCGGCCGAGCATGTTCTCGAGGCGGCGGCGGTACTCGTCGTAATCCTCGATCGGCTGCTGCGCGACGCCGGTCTCCGCCGCGGCGCGGGCGACGGCCACGGGGACGTTCAGCAGCACGCGATAGTCGAACGGTTTCGGGATCAGGTACTCGCGGCCGAACGACAGCCGGTCCTTGCCGTACGCGCGCAACACGGAGTCGGGGACGTCTTCCTTCGCCAGGCTGGCCAGCGCATGCGACGCGGCGAGCTTCATCTCGTCGTTGATGGTCGTGGCGCGGCAGTCGAGTGCGCCGCGGAAGATGAACGGAAAGCCGAGGACGTTGTTGACCTGGTTCGGGAAATCGCTGCGGCCCGTGGCCATGATCGTGTCGGGACGCGCCTCGACCGCCTCGTCGTAGCCGATCTCCGGCGTCGGATTGGCCATCGCGAAAACGATCGGATCGGGAGCCATCCCGCGGATCATGTCCTGCGACACGATGCCGCCCGCGGAGAGTCCGATGAACACGTCCGCGCCGACGAACGCGTCCGCCATCGTGCGGCGATCGGTGTCGGCCGCGAACTCCTGCTTGTAATCCGTCATGTCCTCTTTGCGGCCCTGGTAGATCACGCCCTGACGGTCGACGAGGAGGACGTTTTCCTTGCGCAGCCCGAGCTTGATGTAAAGGCGCAGACAGGCCATCGCCGCGGCGCCCGCGCCGGAGATGACCACCTTCACGTCCTCGATCTTCTTGTTCGCGACTTCGAGCGCGTTGACCAGCGCGGCCGCGGAGATGATGGCGGTGCCGTGCTGGTCGTCGTGGAAGACGGGGATGTTCATCTCCGCCTTCAGGCGGTTCTCGATCTCGAAGCACGCCGGCGCGGCGATGTCTTCGAGGTTGATCCCGCCGAAGGTCGGCTCGAGGAGTTTCACGCAGCGGATGAACTCCTCGGTGTCATGCGTGTCGACCTCGATGTCGAACACGTCGATGTCCGCGAACCTCTTGAAGAGAACTCCCTTCCCTTCCATGACCGGCTTGCCGGCCAGCGCGCCGATGTCGCCGAGCCCGAGGACGGCCGTGCCGTTGGTCACGACCGCGACCAGGTTCCCTTTGGCCGTGTAGTTGTAGGCGAGCGCGGGATCGCGCGCGATCTCGAGACAGGGCTTGGCAACGCCCGGCGTGTACGCGAGCGAGAGGTCGCGCTGCGTCGCGGTGGGCTTGGACGGAATGACCTCGATCTTCCCCGGACGTCCGGAGGAGTGGTAGTCGAGAGCATCGTCGCGCGTGTCGTCGGCCATCGTTTCTCCTGGCCGCGGAGTCTATCGTCGCGGCGTCAGAAACGCACTCCCAGCGCCACCGAGGTGAGGTCGCCGATGTCGGTGGCCGAGGTGAGCTTGAGCTGCGCGTACGGATAGAGGCGGCCGCGTTGCGTGCCGACGCCGCCGAGGAGGTTCACGCCGCCTTCGAAGTCGCCTTCGTCGGGATTGATGAACGCGAGGCCGGCGCCGACCCAGAACGAGGTCTGGTTGCTGATGTCGAAGTCGTAGTGGACGTCGGCGTTGGCGCTGAACAGCTCACTGGTGAACTCGATGTTCGGGTTGATGACCAGGTCCCCGAAGATCGGCCTCACGAATTCCGCGCCGATCATCGGCTCGCCTTCGGTGATGCCGGCGCGCACGCCCCAGCGGGTCTGTGCTTCGAGAGGGAGTACCGCGGATACGAGGAGGAGGGCAAAAAGCAGTCTTTTCATGACCGCCCGGAACGAGCAAAGGGCGGGCCGAAGCCCGCCCTTTGCGGTGAATTCGTAATCGTTACGTGACTAGCTCGCGCGGCGCTTGCGGACCGGCGTGCTCGGCACTTCATGGGTCGGCTCGACGCGCGCGGCAGCGGCGGCCGGACGGCGGCGGCGCTGCCAGTTGTCCCACGCCACGGCCACGGCCGGGACGATGAGCAGCGTGGAGTACGTGCCGCTGACGACGCCGACGGTCAGGATCCACGAGAAGCCGCGGATGACTTCACCGCCGAACGCGAGCATCGCGATCAGGACCAGGAAGACCGTGCCGGCGGTCAGGATGGTGCGCGACAGGGTCTGGTTCATAGCCAGGTTGAGGTGCTCGGGGAGGCCCATCGGCTTCTTGATCTTGCGGCGGTTCTCGCGGACGCGGTCGTACGTGACGACCGTGTCGTTGACCGAGTAGCCGACGATGGTCAGGATCGCGGCGACGACGTTCAGCGAGAACTCGAGGTTGAGCAGCAGCAGGAACGTCATCGCGATCAGCACGTCGTGGACGATGCAGACCATCGCGGCCACGCCGAACGCGAGGTCGAAGCGCAGCCAGATGTAGATGCCCATGGCCAGCGACGAGAGGATGATCGCCCACATGGCCTTCTGCTGGAGCTGGCCGCCGATCTGCGGACCGACCGTCTCCTGGTTCAGGAGGTTGAAGTCGCCGAGGAAGGCGCGCTCGTTGAGGACGCGCGCGGCGCCGCTGCTGAGACCCTGCGTGGCCTGAGCCATGGAGGTGAAGATGCCCAGCTCGGAGCGGCGGTCGATGACGCGCTTGGCCATGGCGCGGTAGTGCTCGGCCGCGGCGGGATTCGAGCCGCGGTTGTCCGGGTCGGCCTGCGCGAGCAGCGCGCTCAGACGATCGGTGCCGAGGTAGTTGAGGTCGTGCTTGCCGGCCGCCTCGGGGTTCAGGCCCTTGTGCAGCTGCTCGACGACGGCGCCGGCGTAATCGCCCTCACCTTTCTGCTGCGGCAGGCGGATCAGCACCGAGTTGTCCTTCGCGGCGCCGTACTGCTGGATGGTCGCGGAGGGCAGCTTGGAGCGGAGCTCGGCCAGCGGCGGGTCCTGGCGGAACTTCAGCACGATGTTCGCGCCGCCGGCGAAGTCGATGCCGAGGTTGATGCCGCGCGTGAGGAACACGACCGCACCGATCGCGATCAGGATCAGCGAGAAGATCACCGCATGCCAGCGGTACTTGATGAAGTCGTAATTGGGGTTTTCGAAAATTCGCATGGTGATGTCCTAGCCGGCCTTCAGATGCTGAGCTCTTTGGGCCGATCGGTCGGCTTGTAAACGATGTCGAAGATCATGCGCGACACGAAGAAGGCCGTGAAGACCGACGCGCTGAGACCGATGAGCAGGGTCACGGCGAAGCCTTTGATGGGGCCGGTGCCGAACTGGAAGAGGAAGAGCGCCGAGATGATCGTCGTCAGGTGGGTGTCGATGATCGTGGCGAAGGCGCGCGAGAAGCCCTGGTCGATCGACGCCCGGACGGTCTTCCCTTCGCGCATCTCTTCACGGATGCGCTCGAAGACGAGCACGTTCGAGTCGACGGCCATGCCCAGCGTCAGCACGATGCCGGCGATGCCGGGCAGCGTCAGCGCCGCGCCGAAGTAGGCCATCATGCCGAGCAGGATGATCAGGTTGAGCAGCAGCGCCAGAACCGCGTTGACGCCCGCGCCCCTGTAGTAGGCCAGGATCGCCAGGACCAGCAGCGCGAAGCCGATGGCCGAGGCCATGAAGCCCTGGCGGATGGAGTCGCGGCCGAGCGAGGGGCCGACGGTGCGCTCTTCGAGCGTCGTCAGCGAGGCCGGCAGCGAGCCGCTGCGCAGCACCAGCGAGAGGTCCGCCGCCTGCTGCTGCGTGAAGGTGCCCTCGATCACGCCTTCACCGTCGATGCGGCTGTTGATGTTCGGCGCGGAGACGACTTTGTTGTCGAGGACGATCGCGAGCTGGCGATTGATGTTCGCGCCCGTCAGTTCCCCGAACTTCGGCGAGCCCTCGGGCGTGAAGGAGAAGCCGATGACCGGCTCGCCCACGCGGCCCTTCTGCACGCGCGCGTTCTTCAGGTCGCGGCCGCTGACCGGGACGTTCTTGTTCACCGCGATGTACTGCGTGCCGGTGACGCGGCCCATGTCGTCCTCCTGGTTCATCGGGAGGATGTCGACCTGCTCGCGCAGGGCCGCGGGCACCGCCGCGTAGGCCGCTTCCGCCGTCGGCGCGGGTGCACCTTCGACCATGCGGAACTGGAGCTGCGCGGTGGTCTTGATGATGTCTTTGACGCGGGCCGGATCGTCGACACCCGGCAGCTGGATGTTGATGCGATCCTCACCCTCGGTGACGATGATCGGCTCGGTCACGCCCAGGGCGTTGACGCGGCGGTCGATCGCTTCCTTGGCCTGCTCGACCGTGTCGCGGTGCAGGGTCTGCGCCGCGTTCGCCTTCATCGTGTAGCGCAGGTCGTTGCCGGCCTTGGCGACGTCGAACGACGGCAGGAAGTCGCGCGCGATGCGCTCGTAATCCGCCGTGCCGACGCCGGCGGGCGGCGTGGCGAGGAAGGCGGTGTCGCTGATGCGGCGCGTCGTCGGAACCGGCAGGTTCTGCGACTGCGCCTGCGTACGCAGCGAGTTCATGGCCTGGTCGACTTCGAGGCGGGTGGCCTCGTTGACGTTGACCTTCATCACGAGCTGCGTGCCGCCTTTGAGGTCCAAGCCGCGTTTGATCGGCTCAGGGTTGTTCTGCGTCGGGATGATGGCCACGGTAAAGACCACCAGCACCGCGAGAATCAACACGATTTTCCACACAATGTTTCTGTTCAAGGATTCCTCCCGAGGACGAACTACTGCGCTTCCGACTCGCCGCTGACGATGTTCGAAATCGCGCTGCGCGCCACCTTTACCTTCGTGTTTTCGGCGATTTTCAGGTAGACGGCGTCCGGCTCAACACCTTGAATCGTTCCGTAAATCCCACCTGTGGTCAGGACCCGGTCGCCTTTCTTCAGCGTACTCAGCATTTCCTGCTGCTTCTTCCGCTGTTTGTTCGCCGGGGCGATCACGAGAAAGTAGAAAACCAGGCCGATCGCAACGATCGGCAGAAAATTGGCGACCGCGGCCGCGCCGCCACCGCTTTGAAGCAGAGCTATCGCATTCATATGTTTGTTTCTCTCGAAAGCCGCGACAGGAATCCTTCGCGGAAAGAGTTGAACGAGTTGGACGCGATAGCCTGCCGGATCGCCCCCATCAAGTCAAGGTAGAACGAAACGTTGTGAATCGTGTTGTACACGCTCGCCGCGATCTCGTCGTTTGCGTAAAGGTGCCGGAGATACGCCCTCGACACGGTCGTGCAGGTGATGCACGAGCACTCCGGATCGAGCGGCCGCGGGTCGTCCGCGTACCTGGCGTTCTTGATGTGAATCTTCCCGAAACTGGTGAAGAGCGAGCCGTTCCGCGCGTTCCGGGTCGGCATCACGCAGTCGAACATGTCGATGCCGGCCGCCACCCCGTTGACCAGATCTTCCGGCGTGCCGACGCCCATCAGGTAGCGCGGCCGATCCTGCGGAAGCAGAGGCGCAGTGTGGTTCACGACCTCGAACATCTCTTCCTTCGGCTCGCCGACGGAGACTCCGCCGATGGCGATGCCGTCAAAGTCCATCGAGGAAATCTCTTCGACGCTGCGCGTGCGCAGGTCGAGATGAATCCCTCCCTGCACGATGCCGAACAGCGCCGAGGTCGTGCGCGACGCCAGCGAGCGCTTCGCCCACCGGTGCGTCATCAGCATCGACTTCTCGACCTCGGCATGCGAGAGGCCGTACGCCGGACACTCGTCGAAGGCCATGGCGATGTCGACGCCCATCCGCGTTTGAATCTGAACGGAAGTTTCCGGGCTCAAAAAGTACGGCGAGCCGTCGATGTGGCTGCGGAACTCGACCCCTTCCTCGCGGATCTTCCGGATCGACGCGAGCGAATAGAGCTGGAAGCCGCCGGAGTCGGTGAGCACGGCCCGGTCCCATCCCATGAACTTGTGCACGCCGCCGAGCTTCTCGACCAGGTCGACGCCGGGGCGCAGCATGAGGTGGTACGTGTTGTTGAGGATGATCTCCGGCGCCAGACGCTGGAGCTGCTCGGTGGTGAGCCCCTTCACCGACGCGCGCGTGCCCACCGGCATGAACACCGGCGTCTGGATGGTGCCGTGCGGCGTCGTGACCTCGCCGCGGCGGGCGGCGCCGTCGGTGCCGAGGAGTTTGAAGCTGAGCCGCGACACTACTGAATCTTCATCTGCTCGACCTTCACGTTCGACGGAAGGCTGAGGGCAAAGCGGCTCGGCGGCACCGGCTCGTTGATGCGCATGTTGGTGAACTCGTAGCGGGTGATGTCGCCATCCCCCTCGACGTACTCGAACTTCTGCGCGAGGTAGGTCTTCTTGTCGATCCAGATCTTGATGCGCTTCACGCGCTTGGCCACCGCGCGATTCTTCGGCGTGAGGTCGAGCATGAACTGCGGCTTCGACTTCGAGTCACTGAAGGTGAAGTCGAAGTAGCGCGCCAGCTCGTCGATGGCGCCGCTCGCACCCATGTATTTGAAGATGCGGTCCTCGAACTTCTTCACGTTGATCTGCTCGGCCCTGGCCAGGTCGGCGTAGTACGTGGTCATGGTGCCGTTGGCGATGACCATCTGCACGCGCTTCGGCGTGGCGTACGTCCAGAGGACGTTGTTCGGACGCGAGTAGGTGAACGTCCCCGTCGAGACCTCCGGTCTGGCCAGGAGCGCGAGCTCCTTTTCCTGGCGGAAGCTGGCCTGCAGCGTGTGCGTCTTCTTCTGCTGCTCCTGCACCTTCCTGATCACCTGCTCGATCGTGACGGCCTGACCCGCCGCACCGAAGGCGATGCTTGCGCACAAAGCTCCCGTGAGGATTCTCGAAATGGACATGCCGACGCCCAACGGTGACGGGATGGAAAATATTGCTGCTGAGCTTCGGCCCGCGACCGAACGGGGACCACGAGAGGCCTCCGGCGGGCCGGTACGACCGGCAGCGCTCATTGCTCCGCTGTCCGCACGCTCTCGACGCAACCGCGTTCCCGCCGAAAGCGCCCGTGAAGCGCAGCAACCAGCGCTGCCGGTCGCACCGGCCCGCCGGAGGCCTTCTGGTCGGTTTCTACTTCGGGAGGAGGGTGGAGAGGTCCTCTTTGTCGAGCGCGGAGGTTATGCCGCTTACCGTGCAGTCGAGCGCCGCAGCAATCCTCATAAGCGTCAGAAGATTCGGCAGCAGGACACCGCGTTCCAAGTCACTGATATGACTTTGCCGCAGCCCGGTCCGCTCGGCCAATATTATTTGAGTCACTTGCCTCTCTTCGCGCAATTTGCGTACGCGATCCCCGATCAATTCGCCAGCGCGCGTACTCGACTCCTTCACGCCACGCCCCTCTTGACTATTGGTGCAAACCGATATAAGTTTAAACCGATTAGAGGGAGGCACGTGAACATGCTCGAACCCGACATCATCGCCCGCATCCGCCACATCTTCCTACACCCGCGCCCCTACGTCAGCATCTCTCAGGCGAGAGTCCTCCTCGGCTGGACCCGCGCCGAAATGACCGCCGCCATCGCCTCCGGAGAAGTGGAGCTCATGACCACCCCCCTCGGCAAATGGTTCTGGCGCGAAGAGCTCATGTCCAAAGCCCTCGAAACCTGGCCCCTCGACGCCATCGAAGAAGCCCTCGGCACCGACGCCGACACCATCCTCCCGCACGCCCTCCGCACCGCCGAGCTCCGCGTCCGCCTCCCACGCCACCACATCGCCATGCTCCACCACAAAGCGGACCAGCAACACACCACCGTCAGCCACGCCCTCGCCCGCGAGCTCGACGCCATCGCCAGCGCCGAAGCCCCCGAGCTCTCCGCCGCCATCCCCGGCTTCGCCACCGTCCTCGCCTGGCCGGACGCCCAACACACCCAACTTCCCTGCTGAAGAACCCCCGCCACCGCCCTAACCGCGACCCCGCACCTCTCGCATCGCCGACCGCCCCAGTTCCCAAGGCGGCGCCGGCAAACCGCGCGAACTGAGCATCACCACCCTCTTCCGCCCCAGCACGCGAGCCGCGGGGTGAAGCCGTGTTGCTCCGCCGAAAAAGGTAACGCTCATCCTCACCATCGCCGACCATCGCGCTGAACTTAGAGCGCCGTCGGCAATCTGAGCGCCCAATCCCGGGCGCGCCAAGTCCCCAATCATTTAATTCCGACGCCGTTCACTTTTTTCCCATCCGCGATCACCGACGACGATCACACGCTCCTCGACCGCCTCGTCCGTTCGCGTCGGCGACGTATGCGGCCTGCGGGAGCGAGCGTTCAGACCCATGACCGGATCCTCGGCACACCGCCGTTTCCAGTCGTACACCGCCTGCCGGCTCACTCCGAGCCGCTCCGCGCGATGGTCGCTCATGAAGCCGGTCCCTCGCTGACCGCCGGCGCGACGGGATTGAAGACCGAGAAACGCTTGGTCACGGGACGCAGTACCTCCGCCGAGCCGAAGCAGACCGCGCAGAGGAACTCGAGATCGTCCGCTTTGACCGCACGCGTCTGCGCCATCTGATCTTCGGCCGACGCGCCGATCATCTGCTGCGCGAAGTCGTTGTAGTGCGCGAGCTGCTGCGCGACGAGCGGCTCGAGGTCACGACGCAGACGAGCGATCTGTTGCGAGCTCTTAGCGGAGAGCACGACCACCGGGAAGCGGCTGACGGTGTGCGTCCCTCCATCCGCGTTCTCGTACTCGAGCGGATCGATCTTCGAAGGATCGCCGATCCTGCTCATCAAGCCGGCCATGGCGTGCCCGTAGGCGTTCATGGCCAGCGCCATCGGCGCGGTGCGGTTCACGATGACGTAGAACTTCTTGGTGTTGTCTTGATACATGGTTTCTTTCCTCTTTCCTTACATCGATCCGAAGATGTGGCGCGTCGAGCTGCTGGCCGCTTCCGCCGGTTCTTCGGGGAGCGCGCTCAGAACTTCGAAGACCGTATCGATGGCCTCACCGAGCCCCCAGACTTCCGTGAGCTCGTACTTGTCGTCCTTGTTCATCTCGATGCGATCGAGCGAGCTGTTCGCCCAGTCGAGGCGGCCGGGTGCGAGGTGGTGCAGGTCGTGGTCGACCAGATCGCCCGGCAGCACCGCGATGCGGACCATTGCGTGAATCGTGAACAGCCGCACCCACCAGCGCGTCCACGCCGCGATGCGCGCGCGTCCGCGGAGATCGGGCGACGGTGCGGCGTCGCCGCAGAAACGTCCGCGCGTGAGCGCGGCGGCGTGCTGGCGCAGCGTCTCGCCTTCGCGGCACGGCATCATCCAGAGGTGCTCGCTGGTGAACTGCAACAGCGCGCTCGCCTGATATCCGACGGTGAGCGGGATGAAGACGATCACGACCGCCGGCGCGATCAGCGCCGGCTGCAGGATGAGCAGCGTTGCGACGAGCGCGCAGAACATCACCGCGGCCACGCGACGCAGCGGCGACGCCGTCACGAAGTTGCTGTGCAGGCGCGCCTCCGCGAATGCGAGGTGAAACGCGGGCGACACGAGCGAGCGCCGGAGCCGCCGCCAGAGCGCGGCCTTGCTCATGCCCGGCTTGAAGCCGAAGGCGATCAGCGCTTCGAGATCGGGGTCGCCGCGCCGCGCGAACTGCTGCAGCGCGTGGTGCGTCAGAACGTGATCTTTGAAATACCCATCGAAGTCCTGAATCAGCAACGCGACGGTGATGGTCTGCACGAGCGCGCGGTTCGCTCGCGCGTGACGGAAGAAACGATTGTGAACGGCGTGATGACCGATCACGACCTGCAGATAACGCCCTCCCCCGATCGTGAACACCCAGCCGATCGGGATCAGCGGTACTCCCCACGGGAAGATCACCAGTCCGATCACGCCGAGCGTGATCCCGAAGGCCATCATCGCCAGCGCCGTCATCAGACGGAACGCGGGCGACCGGCGGCGGGAAGGGCGGGAGTGGATCCGCGTTCCCCAGACCGTCTCACCGATGCGGGTGATCCAGCGGGGAAGCTTCTCCAGTGAATGACGGACACGAACGGCAGGGTCTTCGGATACTTCGGATACGGCTTCAGTCGATACAACTTCACTCAAGACGCGCACGACGTCCCTCCACGGGTGCCGGCACGCTGCGAAATCGAGTGGATGACAACTTGCCATCACGACTCGCGCCCTCTATCCTCTACATGACCCGCTGAAGAGCGTCGTCCGTCTCACACTGGCCCACAGGCGATGACGGCGGCGTCTTGAAGGTCATGGGGTTCGCAGCCGCTCGGCGGTTTGAGAGCCCCTTCTTTTCAGCGTTCTCCTCTCCTCGCCGAATCCCTTTCGGCGTTTTCGACTCGACGCCATCGATGAGTCGTCAGCCCTTACGAGCGACACCGCCGGATTTTCCGCGTCCCTGCGCAGTTGCCGCCGTGCGGCACGCGCATCGCAGGCAACGGTGAGCAACCGTTCGGAAAAATATTTTCCCGAGGTCGAAAAAAACAGCGCCCTTCCCCGTAGCCGTTGGTAACGAAGGAAGTTTGGCGCGCGTGAAACGTCACGCGCGTGAGGCTGACCCACTGAAACGCGTTGACCAAGAAAGGAAAGGCTGATGTTGCAATCAGGACGAGAACGACATCCCGAGACGCGCCGGACTGCCCAGACCGAAGAGCGCGCCGGCCCGGATTGTCCGTCGGACGTACCCACGCCGGTCACGGGCTCACCGCCCGATCCGGCCACCGGGATGCGGCTGATCGAACCCGCAACCACACTCTCTCTCCCATTGACTGACGAGCAGCTCATGGAGCGTTTCCGGAGGCACGGGGATGAAGCCGACTTCACCGCCGTCATCGAGAACAACCGCTCATGGATGCTCGCGCTCGCGCGCAGGATCCTCCAAGGCTCTCCCGAGGCCGAGGATCTCGTCCAGGACGCCTCAGTCAAGCTGTACGAAAACCACGGTTACGACCCGAACCGGCCGTTGCGAGCGTGGCTCACCGTGGTCCTCAAGCACGCCGCGATCGACTTCTTCCGGAAACGAAGACCCGTCACCGGGTTCGATTTCGGGCCAGTCCTCGAGACGACGCATGCCTGCGACCCTGCACTGATCGCTGACGTACGCCGGGCGATCGAGATGCTCCCCGAAGAAGAGAGGAGCGTCATCGAGCAGCAGCTCGAGGGCTTTACCACTACAGAAATCGCGGCACACGACAAGTGCGCCGGGAGCACGGTGCACCGCCGCGGAAAAGCGGGCGAGGAGCACCTCCGCGTCATGCTGAGCCAGTACGGAGCACCAAGCTGACGCCCAAACAGGGAAACAGAAGGGTGGGCAGCGATGACTCGCTGCCCACCAAAGGAATCACCAGAGCTTCATCAGATAGATAGAAAGAGAGATTTGGAGAAACCAATGCGAGAAACGAATGATCTGCACACCGCCTCCTGGACATTCCGGGGCGTAGTGTTGCCGTCGAAGGAGGGCGGTGATCCACCTCCGCTCAAGACTCACGGCGGCCGCACGTGTCTCACGTTTGCCCGTACTCGCGAAATCGCACTGGCCGGCGAGCCGACATGCCAGGAAACGCTGCACCTCCAGCAATGCGCGGACTGCGAAGGCCGTCATCGCGCCTTCCGCCGGCGTCACGGCGTGATCCCGCTCAAGCCATTCGACTTCGAGCTGAAGAGAATCGTCGACACCACCAACGACATGCCGCCGAACCGCTCGCTCGGCCCGGCGATGGTCGAGTCGTATGCGCGTCTGGTACTGGCCGTCTTCACCACCGCCGGCGAAGACGAAGAAACCGAGCTGTGGAAGGAGTGGCGCGGTACGCACGTGATCGCGCGTGCCGTACACCACGCCAGGAAGGTCGCCCTGCCGGCCGCGTGGATCGCCACCATGGCGGAAGCCTGCGTGATGGCACTGCTCTTCGCCGTGCTCCAGGTCAAGCGTCGCTGGACGTTCGACACGGCTTGGCCAATAGTAGAGTGCCTCGGCGAAGGCGCTGCCGCTGTATCGGCGACGCCCCAGGCTCGCCAACGTTATGCACTCGCGTACGCGCGATTCGTCCTGGAAGCGCCCGATCCGATCCGGGGACTACTCATCTGGCGCCTCACCGACATCGCTCACCGGCCGGGAGACAAGGACGACGTAGCGTTCACGGTCGTCGAAAAGCTCGGCCAGACATTTCGGGACCCCGCTCTCGACCCGATCATCGGCTACGTGATCGAGGCCCGGCCGGCACTCGCCGCCGCGGCTGGCGGAGCGGCCGGATTTCTGCTGGCTGCCAAGGAGAACTACGCCCATGTGACCAAGGAACATCAGATCAAGATCACCGACCTCATACACCGTTCGCAGGACGACGAGGTCATCGCCAAGCGCCTCTGGTCGGTGCTGGCACCGCCGTGGTCGGACGACGTAGACCCGAACGCGGTGCTGCTGTCGTTCATCGCATCGCAGCAAGGTCTGCGCAATGCGCTGCTCTCCCTGCGCGACGCGGAGGCGGAAACGCGGCAGACGATCGTGGCGCGCTTCCGTGACGTACTCGCGCGTGCGAACGACTCCTGTGCGTCGCCGTTCATGACCGCGGCCGTCTGCGAAAACGTCCGACGCGTTTTCCCCGACGAATGGGCAGCCGCGCTCGAGACGGTCGATCCGCAGTTGACGTGGCAGCAGCGTCAGGCGCTCATCGTGACCAGCGCGAAGACGTGCGAGTTCGCGAGAATGGCTGCGCCAGCGGAGCCGGCCGGGCTGCTGCCGTGTACGGCCGCCGCCGGGGGAGAAGCCGAACGCTGCAACGTCTGGTTTCTCTTCGAGCATTGCGCGGGGCCAACACAAGGCTTCGCACCGCACATGGAGTGGATGCAGGAACGTTTCGCCAGTACGGCGCCGGCGGCATGTCCGCAATGGACACCGGTTTACCGCGAGACGACCGGACATCGAGCGGGCACCGGCACCACCGATGACGTAGCCGTACGGACGCGACCTGGCGGGAAAGGTAACGTCGCACCATCCGGCGAGATCGGAGTACACCCATCGTGAAGAAGAAAAAACACAGATAGAGAAACGAGAAGCCACCGCAAGGTGGCTTCTTCGTTTTTGAGCGGATGGTTGGGCGGAGAAGGTGAGATTCGAACCCACGGTACCCATTCCGGTACGGCGGTTTTCAATACCGCTGCCTTAAACCACTGGACCGCTCCTCCGGTTCGAGCCGGGACTGCGGAACAGGGCTCTACGGCAAAAGATTCACGTCTAGCGTGATCTTCAACACAGGCCGCGATGCTGGCGGATCTCATCGAGCGACAGGTTCAGCGGGATTGTCACTTCGCGCATCAGGCTGTCCGTCGCGCGGCGCTCCCGCCGTCGCCTATGAAGCCGTAAAAGTGCCAACCTACCTCACGTAGTCGGTCTGCCATGGGGGAGGAAATCTTGCAGACACGCTGTTAGCTTGGCATGGAAACATAATTCAATATCGGGGAGTTTCCTTAGACCGCGCTCCAGTCGCCGCGCCATTGCATTCGCGTGAGCGGCATTGCTGAGATATTGATGGCGTGGCCAAGTAGCGCATCTTTGAGGCGAGCTGCCCACCTTGCTTATCTCGATAATCGAACTCGCACGCGAGATCTCGAGCGAAAAAGACCACCGCCTCGCCGACCGCCATGCCGTTTTTCGTACCGCCAAGGCATAGGACATCTACGCCCACCTGCCAAGTGATCTCTTTGGGCTTAATTCTACTTTGTCACTTTTCCATTAGGTCATCGGGAAAGTGTTGTCCTCGCCGTTTGAAGCGTCTGCGGAGGAGGTCGATCAGGTCCTCGGGCGTGCGGTCGCGGCGCGGAAGATAGTGAACGAGCATCATCTGCA
>DASVSV010000326.1:0-2221 GCA_036387915.1 Thermoanaerobaculia bacterium | reverse complement strand
GTGCGACCGGCGGCGCTTGTTGCTCCGCCAGGTCACGCTCTCTGCACAAACATGTTTGGTCCCAAAGTGGCCGGGTAGCGCAGCAACAAGCGCTGCCGGTCGCACCGGCCCGCCGGAGGCCCCTTGGTCGTCCTCTCCTGCCTACTCGCCGAGTTTCCGCAATAGCCGCGGCGGCAGCATCCACTCCAGCTCGGCCTTGCCATCCGGCAGGAGCCGCACTCCGTAGCAGCCGCCCTTCTTGAGCTCCGGCACGTCGACGCCCGTCAGAGTGCTGACGTGCGTACTGAGGCTCGGCGCGTGTCCGACCAGAATCGCGCGGCGGGCGTCGATCGACTTCACGAGAGCGAGGAGCTCCTTCTTCGTCGCGTCGGGCTTCAGCGCGTCGGTCGTGTTCACGTTCGCGCTCGAGCGGTAAGCCTTCGAGACCCAGAGCGCGGTCTGCACGGCGCGGAGCAGCGGGCTCGAATAGATCGCGCCGGCTTTCGGCAGCGCGTGCGCGAGGCCGCGCGCGATCTGCTTCATCTTCGCGTGCCCCTCGGCGGTCAGGCTGCGATCCTCGTCCTTCTGATCGCCGGTCGCGTCTTCGGCGACTCCGTGGCGGAGGAAGACCAGGAAACGTTCAGGCGGCGGCGCTGCTGCTTTCTTCAAAGTCGACATCGGTCTCGAACACCTTTCCGAAGTAGCGCGCGCGTCGCGTCGCGGCCGCCACTTCCACGTCTCCCTCGCCGCGCAGGCGCACGTGGAAGTGCACCTTCCCCTCGCCCACTTCCACGCCCACGTCGCGGACCGCGCGGCGGCGTCCGCGGTCGAGGGCGTCGGCGATGCGCAGCATGGCGCTCAGCTTGCGCACCACGTCTTTCTGTGGCCCCGAGAGCTGCCTGAAGTTCTCGTCGGCGTCGCTCGGCGGTGCCTTGCGGTAATAGCGCGCGACGTTGGCCACCACCGCGACCTGATCGGTCGTGAAGCCGCGCAGGCCGGCGTGGCTGATCAGGTAATACGCGTGCTTGTGGTTCCCCTGATACGACACGTGCATCCCCACCTCGTGCAGCAGCGCCGCGTACTCGAGCAGCTCGCGCTCGCCGGTGCGGAAGCGATGCAGCTCCTGGGTCTGGTCGAAGATGCGCAGCGCCAGCCGCGCGACGTGCGTCGCGTGCGTGCGCTCCACGTCGCTGCGCTCGACGAGGCTCAGCACCGACGAGCGGCGCACGCTCCCCCGCTCCTTCGGCTCGCGGACGCGGTCGAGCACCGAGTCCACGATCCCTTCGCGCAGCGCGGCGTCGACGGCGCGGAGCTGCTCCAGCTCGAGGCCGCGCATGATCTCGTAGAGCACGATCGCGCCGGCGAGGATCGTTTCGGCGCGGCGCTCGTCGATGGCGAAGCGTTTCGCACGCTCGGCCGGTGAGAGCGGCGTGAGCGCGTCGATGAGGTCGCGCAGACGCTTGCGCGAGAGCCAGCGCAATCCCGACGACATCGAGTCGCCGTTCGCCGCGCCGATAGTTGCAAGCGCGGCCAGCGTGACGATCGTGCCGGACGTGCCGACCGTGAAATCGAAGCCGAGGGCGGTGACGCTCTTCAGAGGTTTCTTCAGGCGCTTGCGGACGTACGCGCGGCAGTCGTCGACCTGCGCCGGCGTCGACGCGCGGTCGAGCTCGAACATCTGCGACATGCGCAGCGCGCCGAGGGGCTCGCTGCTGGTGAGATAGACCTGCTCCGTCGTGCCGACGATCAGCTCCACGCTACCGCCGCCGATGTCGACCGCCAGCGCGGTGCCGCCGTGAAAGTCGATCGCCGAGCGGACCGCGCGATAGATGTAGTCCGCTTCCTCGTCGCCGGAGATCACCCGCACTTTGATCCCGGACGCTTTCTGGGCCAGGGTGATGAAGCGGCGGCCGTTCGGCGCCTCGCGGATCGCGCTCGTGGCCACGGCCACCACTTCGTTCACCTTCCAGCGCTCGGCGATGCCGGCCATCTTCTTGAGCGCCTCGACTCCGCGTTCGATGGCGTCGTCGGTCAGCGGCCGCCCTTCCAGGCTGTCGCGCCCGAGCTGGACCATCTCTTTCTCTTTGTCGATGACCCGGTAGCCGTGCTTCTGCGCTTCCACCACGATCATGTGGATCGAGTTCGTTCCGACGTCGATCGCGGCAATGCGGTGGTGAGGCACGGCCGCGATTATGTGTCATCCCGAGCGTGGGTCGAGGGGCCGGGGGGCATGGGGGCGCGC
>DASVSV010000325.1:0-22047 GCA_036387915.1 Thermoanaerobaculia bacterium | reverse complement strand
AGGATTGAGGATTGAGGATTGAGGATTGAGGATTGAGGATTGAGGATTGAGGATTGAGGATTGAGGATTGAGGATTCGATCGAGTCTCGAGGATGGGATTGAGATTCGAGGAAGGCCGCTTCGCGGCCGCGCTTCTCAATCCTCAATCCTCAATCCTCAATCCTCAATCACTTCCCCGCCAGCCGGTAGCCGAACCCGCGCAAGGTTGTTAGAAGCTCGGGCTCGTCCGGGTCCTTTTCGATCTTCTGGCGGATGCGGCGGATGTAGACCGCCACGTTCTTGTCCGACCCGAGCTCGTCCTCTCCCCAGAGCTGGTCGACCAGGAGGTCGCGGCTGACGGCGCGGCCGGCACGCTCCGCGAGGAAGTGCAGGAGCTGGAACTCTTTCTGGGTCAGGCCGACCAGCCGTCCGTCGATCAGCGCGTCCTGCACCGACGGGTCGATGGCCAGCGGACCGACGCGGATCAGTTCGCGGTCGTTGCTGCTGCTGAGCTGCTGCGCGCGGCGGAGCTGCGCGCGCACGCGGGCGATCATCTCCGCCGGCTCGAACGGCTTGACGATGTAGTCGTCGGCGCCGGTCTCCAGTCCCGCGACGCGGTCCTCCAGCTCGCGGCGCGTGCTGAGGATCACAATCGGCATGCGGTGCCGTTCGCGGATGCGTCCGCACACGTCGATCCCGTCCCCGTCGGGGAGGATCAGGTCGAGCAGGATGAGGTCGTACGTCCGCCGGTTCACCTCGCCCATGGCCTCGGCGATCGTCCCGGCGGTGGTCACGACAAAGCCTTCGCGCTGCAGCAGCTCCTGCAACGTCCGGCGCATCAGCAACTCGTCTTCGACGACAAGGATCGCCGGAGGCATCGCGTCATTGTAAACGGGACGCGTATGCGACAACGCGTGCCGGTCCTCTTGATGTCCGTCGCCGAGCGCGGATCGTATGAGCAGCATGGGTGCAATGAAGGCGTTCTGCTCACGTCCGCGCGGCGATGCGGAACCGCTTCGCGTCGTCTACGCGCGGGATGTTGTTGAACATCACGTACGTCTCGCGCGATTGGGGCGGCAGCCGCGCGGCGTAGCTTCGCAGCTCCTCGTCCGTGTACGGCCGGTAGTGGCTGCCGATGCCGTGCAGCCGCCAGTACGTGAGCTCCGGCGTGACCGAGTCGCGCAGCGAGGGATCGACGGTGTGCACGAGATCGAGCTCGCGGCAGACGTCGATCAGCAGGTCGTCCGGCCACGGGCCGCGCGGCTCCCAGAGATAGTGCACGTCCTTCATCCGCTCGATCTCACCGAAGAAGCGCCGCATCGCCTCGACGTTCGCCTCCGTCGCACGGAAGCTGGCCGGACACTGAAAGAGGACCGCCTTCGCGCGCAGCAGCCGCGCGCAGTCGCGCGTCACTTTCCACGCATGCAGCGTCGTTTCGTTGAGCTGAAACGCACCGCACTCCTCGCGATTCACTTCGCTGCGCAAACGGCGGTACGTGGTGCTCGTCGAGCGATGCGTGATCACCTGCCACGCCTTGATGGTGAAGACGAACCCCGCCGGCGCCTGCTCCCGCCACCGGTCCATCGTCAACCGCGACGGCGGCTCATAAAACGTCTGCTGCACCTCCACCGTGTCGAAGGTGGCAAAGTAATCCGCAAGGTTGATGGTCCAGCCGCACAGGCCGAGGCGCATGAAGCCATGCTTCTGCAAACCCGCAGCCTTACGTCTCCAACAAAGCGCCCGCGCCCCGGTTACGCAGCGTTTGAAAACGTAGGGCGTGGCTTCAGCCCGCCCCCCCGGGATGCACGCTCACTTCAGGCGAGCGCCGGCCCCTCATCCGCCTTCGGCACCTTCTCCCCGCCTCGCGGGGCGAAGGGCAACAAACTTTGTTTCTCGCGAGATCTTTAATTTGTTGCCCTTCTCCCCTCCGTGAGGGGAGAAGGTGCCGAAGGCGGATGAGGGGTTATTTCTCGCCCAAAGTCGGCGCGCATGGCGCGCTCCCCGCCTTCCCTAAAGCGGCGGCTCGTTCGCCGCCGCAGTCCTATGTTCACTTCACCGCCGCGACCTCGGCGGTCTTCACCAGCGCGTTCAGCGCGGGGAGATCGGTCTCCCAGACGGTGCGCAACTGCGCGAGCTGCGCGTCGATCTGCTGCACCAGCTCCGCGTAGACCGCGCGATGCTGCGCGGTCGGCGCAAAGTCGCCGATGGCGGCGGATTCGGCGACCGAGGCCAGCTTGTCGTTGAGACGGATCGGGAAGTTGAGCGGGTCCTGCGCGCTGCGGTTCTTGGTCTGATACAGCGCTTCCTCGATCGCGGTCATCTTCGTGTCGAGCGCCTTCGCCGCATCGACGATCGCCTTGGCGCTTTCCTCCTTGGCGCTCTCCTCCTTGCCGAGGCGCGTGCGAAGGTCTTTGAGCTGCGTGCGCACCTCGCGGATGCGCTCGATCTGCTCGTGGATCTCGGAGAGCTTGCGGTTAGCGGCCAGGACGAACTCGAACTGCGACTGCAGGTCGGCCGGCGTCGCGGAGCTGCGCGGGTCCTGCTTCAGTTGCGCGGGGACGGTCATGCTCTCTTCGCCGACCGTGAGGCGCACGTTGTACGCGCCCGGCGGCACGCGCGGCCCGTCCGTCCCCCCACCCCACAGCACCAGTCCCTCGAACTTCTTCGCCTCGGGGTACCGCAGGTCCCACGCGTAGCGATTGAAGCCCGGCACCGAGTCCGGCAGCTTGTTCCTCTCCTTCTCCTTCTCCGCCTTCGGGTCCTTCTCTTCCGCGGGCGGCTCGGTCGTCTTGGCTTCCTGCTCCCCTCCCTCGCTCCTCACGCCGATCTTCTTCGCCGGCTCCGCGGGAGGTGGATCGCCCGCCGGTGCCGCCTCGACCTTCGCCGGCGGCGGCTTCACTTCGCCGGTGAGCTCGCGGATGACGGAGCCGTCGGGGTTGAGGAAGGTCAGCTTCACCGGCGTCCCCGTCTTCACGTCCGGCTTGATCCAGTAGTTGACGATCACGCCGCCCGGCGCATTCGTCCCGGCGTTCACCGGACGCGCGCTCACGAACCCGCTGGTCCGCCACGCCGCACGCGGCGCGAACAAATGCGCCCGCTTCGCCGTCACCTCGGACGCGAACTGCTGCAGCGGCGTCAGGTCGTCGAGCACCCAGAACGAGCGCCCCTGCGTCGCGGCGATGAGATCGTCGTCGCGGACGGCCAGGTCGGTGATCGGCACGATCGGCAGGTTGAGCTGGAGCGACTGCCACGATCCGCCGTCGTCGAACGAGACGTACATCCCGCGCTCCGTGCCGGCGTACAGCAGTCCCTTGCGGCGCTTGTCGGAGCGCACCACACGCGTGAAGTGCTCGGCGTTGATGCCGCTGGTGATCTTCGTCCAGGTCGCGCCGTAGTCGGTGGTGCGATAGAGGTACGGGCGGAAGTCGTCGGACTTGTACTGCGTGCCGGCGACGTACGCCGTACCGCGGTCGAACGGACTGACGTCGATGGCGTTCCACATGATCCACTGCGGCGCACCTTTCGGAGTCACGTTCGTCCACGTCGTGCCGCCGTCGCGCGTGAGGTGCAGCAGTCCGTCGTCGGAGCCGGCGTAGATCACGCCGCGCTCGTGCGGCGACTCGGCGACGGCGAAGATCGTCCCGTAGTACTCGACCGAGGTGTTGTCCTTGGTGATCGGGCCGCCGGAGGGGCCCATCTTCGTCTTGTCGTTGCGCGTGAGGTCGCCGCTGACGCGCGTCCACGAGGAGCCGCCGTCGGCCGAGCGCCAGAGATGCTGCGACGCCGCGTACATCGTGTTGGCGTCGTGCGGCGAGAAGAGCAGCGGGAAGTTCCACTGGAAGCGCTCGGCCGCCCCTTCCGCGCCGTGTCCCATCGGGTTGTTCGGCCACGGATTGACGTCGCGGAACTCCTCCGTGTCGTGATTGAACATGGTCAGGTAGCCGCCGTACGAGCCCCCGAAGACGAGGTCGGGATTGTCCGGCTTGGCCACGATGTGGCCGCTCTCGCCGCCCGCCGTCTCCTCCCAGTCCCCCTCGCCGATGCTGCCGCCGGTGGTGGTGCGATGGCGGATGCGCACGGCGCTGTTGTCCTGCTGCGCGCCGAGGATGCGGTAGGGGAAGGAGTTGTCGGTGGTGACGCGGTAGAACTGCGCGGTGGGCTGGTTGTCCTGCGCGGTCCAGGAGCGGCCGCCGTCGTTGCTGACGTTCGCGCCGCCGTCGTTCGCCTCGATCATGCGCAGCGGGTTGTCCGGCGCGATCCAGAGGTCGTGGTTGTCGGAGTGCGGCGTGCGGATGGCGGAGAACGTCTTGCCGCCGTCTTTCGACTTGTGGAAGCCGACGTTGAGGACGTAGACCGTGTCTTCGTCCTGCGGGTCGGCGTTGATGCGCGTGTAGTACCACGCGCGCTGGCGCAGGTCGCGGCTCTCGCTGGTGCGCTCCCACGTCTCCCCGCCGTCGCGCGAACGGAACACGCCGCCTTCCGGCGCTTCGACGATGGCGTAGACGTTCTGCGAGTTCGAGCGCGAGACCGTCACGCCGATGATGCCCAGCGGTCCTTTCGGCAGACCCTTATTCGCGCTGATGTTGCGCCACGTGTCGCCGCCGTCGGTCGACTTCCAGAGCGCCGCGCCTTCGCCGCCGCTCTCGAGCGAGTACGGCGTGCGCCGCACGCGCCACGTCGAGGCGTAGAGCACGCGCGGGTTGTTCGGGTCGAGGATCAGGTCGATCGCGCCGGCGTTCTCGTTCGCGAAGAGGATGCGCTTCCACGTCCTGCCGCCGTCGGCCGAGCGATAGACGCCGCGCTCCTGATTCGGCCCGTAGAGGTGACCGAGCACCGCCGCGTAGACGAGGTCGGGATTGCGCGGATGGATGCGCACGCGCGGGATGTGCCGCGAGTCCTTGAGCCCGACGAACGTCCAGGTCTGCCCGGCGTCGGTCGACTTCCACATGCCGTCGCCATGCGAGACGTTGCCGCGCACGGTCTTCTCCCCCATGCCGGCGTAGACCACGTTCGGGTCCCACTCCGAGACCGCCACCGCACCGATCGAGCCGCCGAAGTAGCCGTCCGAGACCGGCCGCCACGTCTCCCCACCGTCGACGGTCTTCCACACCCCGCCCCCCACCGACCCGAAGTAGTACGTGTTCGGCTGCGACGGAATCCCCTCCACCGCCGCGGACCGCCCCCCGCGATACGGCCCCACCTCACGCCACTTGTAGCTCTTGAACTGAGCCAGATCGAACGGCGCGGCAGCGAGGGTGGCGGAGAGGAGGAACGAGAGAAGGACGAGCAGGCGTCGCGTCATGGGCGCGAATGATATGCCACGAAAAAAGCGGACCGGGAGGCCTCCGGCGGGCCGATACGACCGGCAGCGCTTGTTGGCCCAGCCTGACCGCACGCCTGTCTGCGAAACACGTGTTTACGCGACGACCGAGCCCACTCAACGCTGCCGGTCGCACCGGCCCGCCGGAGGCCTATCGTCGTCTTCCCCGTCGCTGGTGGCGCAACGACCGCGCTATCATGCCCCCATGTTCGAGCGCATCACGTTCGACCCGCAGATCATGGGAGGCCGCGCGTGCATCCGCGGCATGCGCATCCCCGTCTCGACGATCCTCAGGCAGATCGCACACGGCGCGTCGGTCGAGGATGTGCTGACCGGCTACCCCGATCTCAGCGAAGAAGACGTACGCGAGGCGATCGAGTACGCCGCGTGGCCATCGTGATCATCGAGGCCGCGCGCTTCCGCGTGCGTCATCTGCCGATGGAGTGAGGGTCCTAACGCGGAACGGCCGACGCGTGACTCGTCACTCGTTGCTCGGCTGGTGTGCCTTTCGCGCTGCGGCACCCCGGCCGAGAAACGAGCAACGCGTTTCCGCCACACCATGAGCGTCAACAACACGAGCAACGTGGCCAACGAAATCGCGCGCCCGATCACAAACGACTCGGGCCAGTACACCAGCCGCACCGTGTGCTTTCCCTGCGGCACGTGGATGCCGAGGAAGGCGACGTTGGCGCGCTGGAGGGCGATGCGGCGGCCGTCGAGGTAGGCGCGCCAGCCTTTCCAGGCGCTGTTCGAGACCACGATCCAGCCGTCGCCTTCCATCTCCGCGTCGAGGAACTGGCCGCGCATCGTGACGCGGCCGGGGCCGTTCATCCGCTCGTACGGGATCACGTCGGCGGTGATCCAGGCGCGCTCGCGAAAGTCGGTGACGGTCGACATCTGGTCGACGGCGACGTCGCTCTGCATCCCGACCGTCACGGTGCGGGGGATGAACGCGCGCGGCAGGACGTTCGGGTTCTCGAGCAGCTTCGCGTCGCCCTGCCGCGCGAGCTCGCGCCAGCCCTCCGGTGCGGGCACGTCCAGCCGCGTGAAGGCGAAGCGGACGTTGAGCATCGAGAGGAACGGCTTCGACAGATCGTCGGTGCGGTTGAAGAAGACGGTCTGGTGCTGCGACCAGAGCGGCCACGTTTTGACGTACGGCAGAAAGGTCATGGCCTCGTATCCACGCACGTCTTCCAGTCCGTACAACGCGTTGGTCCCCGGCAGGAACGCCCAGCCCGTGCCGGCGATGCGGAACGGCTCACGCACATTCCGCAGCGGCTCGAGGATCGCCAGCTTCGGATACGCCGCCCGCTGAGGAAACGACTTGTGCACCCCCGCCTCGGACACAAACCGCTGCCCGATCAACAGCGCGAGCAACGCGAGCCCCAGTCCCCTCTCCCCGCGCACGGGGAGAGGGTTAGGGTGAGGGGCGCCCTCGTGCAACTCGGCGCGCCTCCTCACAAAGACAACGGCCACCACCGTCAGCGCCAGAAACACCAGCTCCGCATGCACCGTGTACCTGCCCCAGTCGCGCGGCCCCGGCTCGATCTCGAACGTGCGCGTGATCCACCACATCCCCGCCGCGAGCAGCGCGAAGACGACCGTCATCGTGAGCGCTGCGCCGCGCCGGTCGCTGCGCCGCACGAGCTCTTCGACGCCGAGCGCCGCGAGCAGCGCCAGCAGGCACGCCGCGCCGAACGCGAGCCGGTCGTTCAGGGTGATGTCGAACAGCGGCAGCTTGTGAATCACGCTCGCCACCGGACGCCAGCCCGCGTGGGCGAGCAGCAGGAGCAGCGTCATCGCGGCGAAGAACCAGGTCGTGCGCGAGCGCACGCGCCAGCTCGCGTAGATCGCCAGCGCGAGGACGAGGCTCCCCACCGCCGCGCTCTCGCCGGCCAGGCCGCCGATGTCGGGCCGCACCCACTTGCGCAGGTGGAGGAACGGGAAGACGTCGCTGCCGAGGGTCAGCAGGACCTGCGGCGTTTTGGCGGAGCGGTCGATCTGCTTCCAGAGCTGGCGGAAGGTGTACTCGCCGGTCTGCGGCGTGGCTTCGAGATACGGCAGCAGGTAGATCGCGCAGAGCAGCAGCGCCGCGACACCGGCCGCGATGGCGATTCCGAGTCCGCGCCACTTGCGCACGAACGTCAGCTCGAACGCGCCGTACAGCGCGCCGATGACGACGACGTGCAGGACGGACTCCGGATGGCCCGCGAGCAGCAGCAACGTCAGCGCGACGGTGAGAATCCCGAACGACCGGAACGCCGGCTCGTGCACGGCGCGCCTCGCGCCGAGGAGCACCAGCGGGAACAACGCCCACGACAGGCCGAGGGGCCAGAGGACGTAGAGCGTCGTCCCGGAGGCGCACATGAATCCGGCGGCCGCGATGGCGGCGGTCGATTCGCGGCAGCCGAGCTCCCGCGCGAGCACGAACGCGCCCGCGGCGGCGGCGAGAAACGTGATCGCGGCGGTGAACGTGAAACTGAGCGCCGCCGGCATCAGCAGCGCCAACCAGGTGAACGGGCTGTACACCGCCGGCTGCGCGGCCGCGGCCAGGATGTCGCCGGAGAGGATGTACGGATTCCAGAGCGGCCACTCGCCGCGCTTGACCGACTCGCGCACGACGTGCCGCCACGGGATCATCTGCGAAAAGATGTCCGCGGTGGCCGGATTGTGCGGCGCCCCGATCCCATACGCCTCCTTCACCTCGGACAGCGGGATGTCGAGATACGTCTTGTCGATCGGCGCATAAACCCGGCTCGTCACCAGCGCCTGCCCCACGAACAGAAAAGGAAGGAGAAAGAGGAAGGCCGCGGCGCCGCGCGTCAGCGGACGGAGGAAGCGGTGCACGAGCCAGAGCAGGAGCGCGCCCGCGGCGGTATAGACGAGGAGCGGCAAGCGGCGCGGAGAGTATCAGGTGCGAGCCAGGACCTCAGCCGGGCGTGGAGATGGTCAGCGCCCCCTTGGCGGCGTCGAAGGAGAACGGGCCGCCGATGAAGGCCGCAAATTCGGGGGAGGCCGCACTGACGCTTCCGCTCTCGTCATTGGTCTGGAGATCGTGAACGCCCTGCAGGGTCAGGTTCTCCGCGACGCCGCCTGCCGCGCCCGGCGCAAAGATGACGGTGGCGGTGAGCATCGACACCGGAAAGCTGTGGTTGCAGTTCTGGTTCTCGCGCTTGGTGGCGATCAACTGGGCGGTCCGCCCGGTGGCATCGACCGCATTCGCCGCGGCGTACTGCCAGTTTCCTCCAAGGTCATCAATGCGCTGATTGAACAACAGGGTCAGACTCAACGAGATTGTGGGCATGCGCTCCCCTTCCTGAATGAGGAGTGCCCCGCGACGACATTCTCCTACCCCTTCTCCGGCAGCCGCTGCTCGACTAATTCGCGCAGCGCGGCAATCTCCGCCCGCAATGAAGACAGCTCGCGATCCGTGGCCTCGTCTTCCGGCTTCAGAAACCACGCCGCCAGTGCCGCCGAGAACGCGCTGAACAAACCGACGCCTGCCGTCATCAAAACGGCCGCAATGAGCCGTCCCTCGGCCGTAATCGGATAACGGTCGCCATAGCCGACGGTGGTAATTGTGGTGAACGCCCACCAGACGGCGTCGCCGCCGGTTTTGATGGTCGAGTTGCGCGGATCTTCGACATAGAGGACCGCGGCGCTGCTGCCGACGATCAGGAACAGCGCCAATGCCGCCGCGGCGAGCGCCACCGAGTGTCCGCGATGCCGCAGCAGAACCTTGCCGAGCACACGTGACGCGCGAACAGCGCGCAGCACGCGAACGAGCCGCAGCATGCGCCCCACTCTCCCCCACCGCGCCACGTCCAGCGCCGGAATCGACGACAAGAGGTCGAGCCATCCCCACTTCAGCAGATACTCCCGCCGATTCGGCGCCCTTACCAGCGAACGAATGAAATCGCCGAAAAACACCAGGCATACGACGGAGTCCGCCCACTGCAGAATCGCCGCGACTTCCGGATCCATCGGCAGGAGAGCCGGCAGCACGAGAATGACGAGCGCAAACATACAGAGCGCCAGCATGAAGAGTTGATAGCCGGGCGAGTCCTGCTCCACAGGCATCACTACAGACACGTCGCGGCCTCCGTTTGTAGCGTGATCAATGCTCATCTTCGCGGCAAGATACTCCGCATCCGCAAGGAGAAAAAGGAACGGCAGGCGTCAAAGCGGTGGCGTGGTGATATCGCCGAGCGAGTCCGGGTGCGCGACTGTGGCCAACGTCGGGGTGGCGTGCGTAGCACGCTCAAAGACAATAGCCCCCGGCTTCCAGCCGGGGGAACAAGCGTGCCCTTGTACCAGCCCGTGTAGCGGGCGACAGATCACCCATGATCGTTGTCACGTGGTCCACGAGACGTGACCTGTCGCCCGCTACGCGGGCTGGAGACCTGGGCGCCGCGTTCCCCCGGCTGGAAGCCGGGGGCTATTGTCTTTCGGCGTGCTACGCACGCGTTGGTCCGCGCTGAACTGAAGACGGTTCGGTCATTTCCGGTCAGGCCAAAAAGCGCCGCCGGTCGCGCCGCGTTGCGTGGGTACAATGACAGCGTTCCGCTCAGCGGGGCGGCGGGTGCAACGAGTGTTGCCGCCTTTCCGACGCCAAGCTCGAAGTCGAACAGCTCCGCCGAAGCGCTCAAGCAGGAAGTCATCAAGCGCGAAGTGCTCGAAGGCGACAAAGCCGACGGCGCGCGGAAGAAGGTCGCCAAAGCCGCGGGCAAGATGCTCCGCATCCGCAAGGAGAAAGAGGAGCACGAGGCGGCGGGCAGCGGCAGCGTGGTCGTCACGCCTTGCGGGTCACGATGAGAGTCGTCATACGTTACCTGCCAGCGGCGGATGCAGCGTGAATTCCTGGTCCGGGAAACGCAGGCGTGCGCTTCAGGCCGCCCACCCAGGGGGGGCGGGCTGAAGCCACGCCCTACGTCGGGCGGAGCGCAGACATCCCGCGCCTGCGTCCTACGAGCGGGCGGCGAGGACGCCGCTGTTCAGCCGGCCGGGACGGCGGCATTCCGTTCAGGCGGACTGAAGCCCGCCGTACGTTGGCGCGTTCCCCTCTCCCGAACGGGAGAGGGGAACGTCGCGGAAAACTAGCGCAGCTTGAGGGTGGGGTCGCCGAAGAGGATCCAGGTCTTGCGGACGTCGGGGTCGGAGGTGGCGCGTTTGGCCTGGAGGATGGCGTCGCCGATGGAGATCGGGGTGGCGCCGAGGAGCTGGCGATTGAGCTCGGCGGCGGCGGCGAGCTGGCCGTTCGGGCCGCTCAGCGCGGACGAGGCCCAGACGCCGATGGCGCCGCCGTTCGCGTTGCGCAGCAGCGCCTCCGCGAGACTGTCGGTGAAGAGGTCGTGGAAGTAGCCGTTGAGGCAGTTCATGGCCACCACGAACGGCAGGCGGGTGGTGTTCGTCAGCGCCGAGGCGGTGCCGGAGGTGAAGTAGCCGTTGCTCCACATCTCCACCGAGCCGTGGCCGATGTACGTCGTCAGCAGCGCGCCGCGGTTGAAGCCGTCCACGATGGCGTTGGCCGGCGACGGCGTCGAGGCGATGGAGACGCGGTTGACGGTGAAGCCGGCCGGCACGGCCGCGGCGAGACGGTCGGCGGCGCGCTCGAACGGATAGCCGTCCGGATGGTCCGCGATCAGCTCGAGCGACTTCGCCCAGCTTTCGGTCGGCGCATTGCCGCGGGCGATGAGCTTCTGCACGATGGCCATGGCCTGCTCCGCCGTGCGGGCCGGGATGCGGCCGATGGCCATCGACGGGACGCCGGTGTTGTCGAAGTCGGCGAACCAGTCGTCGGAGGCCGTCTTGATGAACGTCGTGGCGACGAGCTTCGTCGGGACGAAGTCGTAGCTGCCGAAGCCGAGGTAATTACGCGGGTCGAAGCTGGAGTCGCCGAGGAGGATGGCGTAGTGCGGCTTGGTCTTCCAGAGCTGTGTGCGCGCCAGGAAGTCGCGGATGGCTTTCGGCGAGTGATGTCCGTACGAGAACTCGTCGTAGACGTTCTGCACGTCGACCACCGTCGTCGAGATGCCCTGCGCGTCGCGTGCGGCCTTCAGCGCGTTGGCGGCCGGGAGGAAGGCGCGGTTGGAGATGATGACCAGGTTCGCGCCGTTGGTGGTGGCGTTCCAGGTCGAGGCCTCGTTCCACGCGACCTGCGCCGGCGCGAGGACGCGCGTGTCGGCGAACGCGAAGAGCGTGCGCGTGCCGCTGCCCGTGGTCGAGAACGACACAGCGTTGCTGCCGTCGGCGGCCTTGGCGAGGTCGCCGTCGATGAAGACCGGCGCCATCGGATCGGTGACGTCGAGCACGCGGATGGCGGCGGTGGTGAAGCCGCTCACGGAGGCCTTGCTGCCGCCGGAGACGGTGAACGTCAGCGCGTCGTTGTCGGCGCGGAAGACGTGCGGATAAACCAGGCGCAGCGACTCGAGCGTGCTGACGTCCTCCCAGCCGTTTTCGGCAGTGAGGGTGAGCGTGTTCTCGCCATTGACGAGCGCCGACGGCGAGACGTTGAGCGTGGCCACGTGGCGAGCGAGGTTCTTGAAGCGAACCGTCCCGATGCGGCGGCCGTTGAGGTCGACGGCGACGACGTGCTGCATGTTGTCGGAGCCGCCCTGCAGGACCAGCTCGAGTTTGGCGTTGCCGGCCGAGTCGCGGTTGACGACGGTGATCGACTGCTGCACCGGCCAGGTCGTGACGACCGGACCGAAGAAGTTCTCGCGATCGCCGTTGTTCGTCAGCGCCGCGAAGAAGACCGTGCGCTCGATGCGCTCGAAGGTGTACGGGAAGCTCGACGGAGCGGCCGAGCCGCTGTTGCCCTTGCCGCCGACCGACTTCACGCGCAGGCCGCTGCCCTTGCGTGAGGTGATGTAGTAAACGCGTCCGCCGGTGCTGGTCGTGTCGATGGCCCGGCCGAAGAACTCGATCGAGTCGTTGACGTCGAACTTCGCCTCGTTCTTCGCGTTCACCAGCACCGGCACTTCCGTCCCCTCGGTGAAGACGGAGATGGCGCGGCCGTTCTCGCCCGGGTCGAACCCTGCGGCGATGAGCTGGCTCTTCTTGACGCTGTACCAGCCCGCCTGCGTGACGATGACCTTCACCGCCGGCACGCCGGCCAGAGTCCACTGTTCGGCGAGCTGCGCCTGCGTCGGCGCGGCCGGCGCCGGCACGGTGACGCCCATGCCGGGGGCGGTGGTGAAGATGCCGCCCACCGAGCCGATGGTCGGATCGGGCTCGGTCGTCACCGGAGGCTCGGCTTCGCTCGTCGCGCGCGGCGAGAGCGGGCCGTGCATCTTGCGGGTGCCGTCGAGATCGACGTCCTCGATGAAGTACTGCACGAAGCCGGTGGGGGCGTTGCGGTCGACGAAGCGGTAGCTGCGCGGACCGTCGCTCTTGCGTCCGGTCATGAACGCGGAGCCGGTGATGATGTGTTTGTTGAGCTTCTCGCGGGCGCCGCCGGCGAGCTGCCTGTAGACGTGGAAGCCGAGGTTGTCGACTTCGGAGGACGTGGACCAGGTGATGGTGGCGTGGCTCTTCCCCTGCGTCGCGTCCATCGTCAGCATCTCGACGGCGGTCGGGGCGACGGCCATGACGAAGAGATAGTCCTCGACCTCGCCGTACATGCGCTGGAAGCTGGAGTCGAGCGCCGGACCGGTGCTGGCCACGATCTGCGGGCGCGCCGGGTAGACGCGGAAGCGCGAGAAGAAGTCGGTCAGTCCGTTCGGGATCGTGGTCGGGACGTAGAAGAAGAGATGGTTGACGCCGGCGCTGACGGCCTGGTCGAGGACCATTTCGTCGGTGTCGTCGAAGTCGCCGTCGCCGTTGAAGTCGATCCAGCCGGCCACCCAGCCCGCGGCCGAGGAGGTCACGTCGACGTACGCGCCGCCGCCCATGCCGAAGACGGTGGAGACCATGGTCACGCCGGTGTCGTTGGCGTCGGCCGTGGCGTCGGCGCTCGGGACGCCGTCGGTCTCGGTGGTGATGCCGCTGCCGAGGTAGATCGAGGAGACGTTGACGCGATGCTGCGCGCCGCTGTTGGCCAGCAGGGTGTTGCTGTAGGCGGCCGGCAGGTCGCCGAAGTCGTACGCGATCAGGCCGCCGAGGGTGGCGTCGAAGGCGTAGTCGAGATCCTGGATCGTGTCGTTCGCGTCGGCACCGATGTTCAAGGCCTGGCGGCCGATGATCGTGACGGTGTTCCCTTCGTACGTCGTGGTGCCCTCGTACAACTGGCGTTTGATCACGTTCGCGTCTTCGACGCTGGAGTTGGCGTTGGTGGTGGTGAGGCGGAGGTTCTGCGTCTCGGAGACGCTGAACACGATCACCACGTTGTCAGGCAGATTGGAGAACGAGTAATCGCCGGTCACGTTCGACGACGTGCTGCCGATGAGCTGGAAGGCGTCGCCGGAATCGAGGACGCCCGCGGCCGACCAGGCGGTGTTGTCGCCGTCGTCGGTCCAGCGGTACGCCGAGACCAGGACGCCTTCGAGTGAAGACTCGCCGGTGCCGACGCCGGAGTACGTGAGCGCGGTCGCGCCGCAGTAGCCGTTCTTGGTCGAGTCGTCGACGCAGATCGTGCCGCTGAGGGCGTTCGTGCCCGCGTAGCGATAGCCGAAGTCGACGGTGAGGTTGCAGTTGCTGCAGGTATCGGGATCGTTGGCCGGATCGCCGTCGACGACGCTCGTGACCGCGCCGCCGGAGACGACGACCTGCACCGCGTTGTTGCGGCTCGTGCCGTTGCTGGCGCGCACTTCGAACGTCGGTATGGTGGCCAGACCGGAGGGCCAGTCGCCGTCGGTCGTCAGGACCTTCACGTTGTACGTGCCGTCGGTGACGCTGGTGAAGGCGTAGAAGCCTTCCGTGTCGGTCGCGGTCCAGCGCTCCCCTTCTCCCGAGTCCCACGTGCCGTTGGCGTTGCCGTCGGTCCAGTCGAGGACGGAGTCGTTGTCGCTGTCGAGCCAGACGGAGATGTTCGGAATGCCGACCTCACCGTCGTCGCGCGTGCCGTCGCCGTCGGTGTCGATCCAGAGCTGGTCGCCGATGGTGGCGTAGCCGGTGCCGTTGATGCGGTAGCCGAAGTCGGCGCCGAGGTAGTTGTTCCCCGGCAGGAAGCCGAAGATGAGCTGCTGGCTGTCGCAGACGCTCGGCGGCGGGAAGTCGTCGCTGGCCAGATCGGGATTCGGCAGCAGCGTGCAGGGAAAGCCGTCCGTGTCCGGATCGGCGATCAGGGTGCGCGACGTGCCGGGGAGCGTCGTCGTGACGACCTCCACGAGATAGCGGTGGCCCGAGGCCAGCGCGCTGAGATTCGAGAAAAGGTACGTCCCGCCTTCGTTGCCGGGCGTCGAGGCGTCGTCGGCGACGGTGGACGTCGTGGCGATCAGCGTGCGCGTGCCCTCTCCGCTCTGGAACAGGCCGTCGTTGTTCGTGTCGCTCCAGACCGCGTCGTAGAGGCGTACGGTGACGCCGGTGAAACCCGGCTCGCCCGCGTCCTGCGTCGCGTTCTCGTTGACGTCCCAGTAGACCGAGTCGCCGATCGATGCGAGGAAGCGCTGGTAGCCGAAATCCTGGAGCAGGTTCGCGCGCACGCCGTCGATCGAGACCGAGCTCTGGCTGTCGGGCGTCGACTCGGTGGTCGAGCGGTAGATGACGTTCAGGTTCGGGAACGTCGTCGCGGCGGCGAGGAAGATCGAGCTGAAGCGCGTGCCGAGCTTGTCGACCGCCTGCAGCGTGTAGTTGCCGATGAAGACGCCGGTGAACGAGTACGTGCCGTCGGCGGCGCTGGTGGTCGTGGCCACGACGTTGCCGTCGGAGTCGAGCAGGTTTGCGGTCGTGCCGCTGCGCGCCTCGCCGAGGTCGTACGCCAGGTCGCCGTCCGCGTCGCGGAAGATGCGGCCGCTGATCGTGCCGGTCGGCGTCGGTCCGGCGCCGCTGTAGCGGTAGCCGAAATCGACGTTCGCCAGATCGGCGCCGGCCACGGTCACGATCCGCGGATCGGTGGTGCCGGTGCTGACCGTGAAGTCGCGCGGGAAGTCGACGTCGGCGTCGTCCACGTTGACCGTGAAGGTGCCGCTCGTCAGTCCGGTGACGATCCAGAAGCCGGAGGCGTCGGTGGCCGCGCGGCAGCCGGCGGCGCAACCGGTGCCGGTGCCGTTCGTCACCACGACGTCGACGCCCGGAATGCCCGGCTCGCCGGGATCCTGCACGCCGTCGTTGTCGACGTCGTGCCAGAGGCGGTTGCCGATCGCGAAGTTCGTGCTGGGGCTGTAGCCCGCGTCGGCGAGCAGATAGCTCTCCGTCACGGCGCTGCTGGCCAGCGTGATCAGCGTCGACGCCGGATCGGTGGTCGTCAGCGACAGCGCGGAGGTCGGGAGCGTGGTCTCGTCGATGTCGACGAAGTAGCGGCCCGCCGCGAGGCGCGTGAAGAGATAGTTGCCGTTGGTGTCGGTGGTGGTCGAGGCGACCAGGGCGTCGGACGCGTTGAGCGTGCCGCTGCCGTCGCGATCGCTGTAGAGGTTCACCACCACCCGGGCGATGCCGTTCTCACCGACGTTCTGCACGCCGTTGCCGTTCGAGTCGAGGAAGACCGTGTCGCCGATGCTGGCGGCGTTCACGTCCGGATCCGCCGTCGGAGTGACGTCGGTCGGGAAGTCGGCGTCGGCCGTGTCGACCTTGACGATGTAGCTGCCGGACGGAAGGCTCGAGAAGAGGTAGTTCCCCGCACCGTTCGTGGAGGTGGTGGCCAGCAGTTCGTCGACGCCGGCGTCGATGCCGCCGTCGCGGTCCACATCGTCGTACAGCCACACCGTGACGTTCGGAATGCCCGCCTCGGTGGCGTCCTGGATCCCGTTCGCGTTGAAGTCGAAGTAGACGCTGTCGCCGATGCTCGAGGTGTCGGCCTTGGTGTAGCCGAAGTTGTGCGAGCCGGAGATCTGTCCCACCGTCACCGTGACGGGGATCTGGTTGTTGAGGCTGGTCGTGCCGCCGGTCGTCTCGACCGTCTCCACCCACGCTTTGTTCATCAACGAGGGGGGAACGACCACGATGACGTAGCTGCCCGCGGGGAGACCGCTGAAGCTGTAGTTGCCGCTGCCGTCCGTGGTGGTGGTGGCCTGCAGCGTGCCGTCGGCAATGTTGCCGTCGCCGTTCGGGTCGGAGTAGCGCTGCACGGTAAAGCCGGAGAGGCCCGCGTCGCCGACGTTCAGCGCCGCGTTGCCGTTCACGTCCCACCAGACGTTGCCGTAGAGCACCGCGTTCGGGATGTTGTAGCCGAAGTCGACGCCGCCGATGATCTCCTCGGCCGCCGGGCTGTTGAGCAGATTGAGCGCGTTCAGGTTCGCGGCCGGGCTGCCCCAGGTGTTGTTGCAGCCGCCCGCGCAGACGCCGGCCGTCCCGTTGGCGCTGCCCGCCGTCACGGCCTGCGTGTCGCTCGCCTCGGCGGTCTGCGTGCCGCCGTACGGCGAGGTGTTGCCGGTGCCCGGCACGCCATCGGTGTTGCCGACTTCGACAAGGTAAAAGCCGGTGTCGAGTCCGATGAACTCGTAGGCGCCGCTCGTCGTCGTGACGGCCGTGCCCATGTTCTTCCAGAAGTTTCCGCCGGTGGCCGCCTCGCAGGTCTTGTTGACGCTGGAGGTCTCCATCGTCAGTCCGTTCGACTGCACGCAGCCCCACAGCGTGACGGTGACGCTCGGGATGGCCGGCTCGGCGTCGTTGTTCGGCCAGCCGTCGGCGTTCGTGTCGCGCCAGAGCGTGCCGCGGATCTCACCCTTGCCCTGGATGGAGACGGCGATCTTGCTGCTGCCGTCGTTCGCCGGGCGCCCGTCGGAGTAGAGGACTTTCTTCGTGGTGAAAGCCGTCTCCGCCCAGTTGCAGGCGCTGTTGAGCGCGGGAGGCGACGAGGCGCCGCACGTGCCGACGAGCACGCCCGTGCGGTTGTACGGACGCATCGTCACGGTAACGCTGGCGGTGCCGCCCGGAAGAATCGGCCCGACGTCGTTCCACTGCAGCACGCCCGTGGCGGTGTTGATCGAGTCCGGCATCGGGCTCGCGGAGACGAAGGCCATCGTGCCGGCGTCGTAGCTGTCCTGCAGCGGCACCGGGCTGAGAGTCGTCGAGGCGCCCGCTTCGCACGGCTGGTCGGTCGTGACGCGAATGCCCATGGCGTCGAGCGAGAACGTCTTCTGGTCGGCCGAGGAGGCCTTGCTCGGATTCACCTGCAGGCGCAGGGTGGAGAAGTTGTCGGCCCAGCTCCAGGTGCCGCCGCCCGGCCGGAGCGAAGTGACGTCCCAGCTGATCGCGCCGTTCGGATCGAGCGAGGCCGGCTCGCCGACGTAGCTGTCGATGAGCGCGGTATTGAAGGTCTGCGTCCAGCCGGTGACACCCTGGCCGATGGTCAGGCCGAGCGTATCGTCCGTGAGAATGGCGCTGAAGTAGCCGAGGTAGAGCGCCTCGACTTTGGTGATGTTGCCGGCCTGCGTGCGCAGCGTGTAGCCGGTCCCCTCGATGTAGCTGAGACCGCCCCCCTCGACGAGGGTCGAGGCGGTCAGGCGATTCGGGCCGTCCCACGCGTACGCCGGATTGGTGAACGCCTTGGAGGCCGGCGAGCCGTTGGTGCCGGTCGTGGCCCAGGCGGTGTACTGGCAGCCGGTCGGTCCCTGCCGGCCGACGCTCGGCAGGCGGTTCTCCAGAGTGACGACATAGCTGAACAGCTCACCCTCGTCCACCGCCGTGTCGGCGCGGCCGTCGGCGTTGAGGTCGGGATTGCCCGCCACGGTCTTCGTCACGCGCAGCGGCGGCGCGAAGCCGAAGTTCACGTTGAGGAGGTTCTGCTGCATGACGTTGCTCTTGGCCAGGTCGATGTTCACCGCCAGCATGGTGGTGGTCACGTCCTCGTTGAGCTCCAGGATGCCCTGGTTCGTAGTCAGCGGGAGGTTCGGATCGGAGGTCGTGCTCCCCCACCCGTTCGTGGCGAAGGCGGCGTCGGTGGCGGCGTTGTTCACACCGTCCGAGGTGCTGCCGTCGTACTTTTTCACGACCACCAGATACGGACCGTCGGCGAGGGTGCTGAAGCTGTACGCACCCGCGGCGGAGGTGGTGGTCGAGGCGTAGGACGGGTCGCCGGTGTCGACGAGGCCGTTACCGTTCACGTCGTAGTAGAGCGTGACGCTCACGCCCGCGCCGATGCCCGCCTCGGTGCCGTCTTTCGTGCCGTTGCCGTAGATCGCGCCGACGCCGGTGCCGTCATCCTTGAACACGTTGCCGCTGAGGGTGTTGATGCCCACGACGGGCGTGCAGTCCTGCGAGGTCTGCGCGCGGCCGCTGCTGCCGAAGCCGATACCGGCCGTGTTGCAGATCACCGGGCCGCCGGTGGGGTTGACCGTCACCTGGAAGCGCACGGAGACCGTTTTGCCCGGTGGCAGGGAGGTCTGCAGCGTCCCGTTGTCGTAGAGGCCGTTCGGCGCGACACAGTCGTTGCCGTTATGCGCGCCGTCGAGCGCGATGGTCGTGATGAGCAGCCATTGGATGTTCGTCACGCCGCTGGCCGGCTCGGTGGTGGTCCAGGTGGCGCCGCTGTTGGTGGAGTAGAGCACCAGCCAGCTCGAGTTGCTGACGCTGTAGCCGATCGAGCACGAATCGACGTTCCCGTCGATGTCGGTGAACGACTGCGTGTAGGTGCCGGTGCCGGTCGCCTCCTCCAGGTTCGAGCTCGGGCTGTCGTCGGCCGAGCCGGCCACGTAGGTCGTGCCGGCGGGGATGGTCTCGTTCACCACCAGCGGCGTCCCGAGGTCGGGTGCGCCGAGGTTCACTCCGGTGTTGTTCGTGCCGGTGGCGGTGTACGTCAGCGTGCTGCCGGTGGAGGTCAACGCGACTCCGTCGCTCTTGGTGAAGGGGAAGGTCGCGCCGAAGTTGCCGCTGACGAGGCCGTTGCTCAGGCCGAAGTCGGCGCTGAACTTCTCGTTGTCGAAGCCCGACGCCGCTTCCTGGTACGGCGTCATGTTCGCGCTGCACCCCTGCTCGGTGGCAACGAACTGGTAGTACACCAGACCGACCACGCCGGTGTTGTCGGGCAGGCGCTCGAAGTAGAGCTGGTTCTGGAACGGGATGAGCAGCTCGCCGCCGCTCTTGAGCTTCACGATCAGGATGCCGTAGACGTTGACCATCCGGAAGCAGTCGGGCGCGAAGGCCGCGGCGTCGCCGACCGGCTGCAGCCAGGCGTTCTGATCGGGCACGAGGTCGCCGTCATTGTCGAATCCGGCGCCGACGTTTCCGAGGTCGTACCAGATGCCCTGGGTGGTGATGACGCGCTGGCCCGGATAGACCGGATTGCTCGCCGAGAGCGGCTGGCCGTCGGGGCCGAGCGTGCCCCAGCCGATCAGCGCCTGGATGGCGGCGAGATACGCGTCGGGGACTTTGGAGGTCGTGTTCGGCCAGATCTTGTTGGCCGAGGCGGAGATCTCGTTGCGCATCGTGAAGTCGCGGCGCGACGACACCGACGGTGCGGCGATGGCGGTGGTGGTCGTGGCCCAGACGTCGTAGTTCAGCGAGACGTCGTCGCCGGGATGGACGCCGCCGGTGATGCTCGCATCGCACGGAGGCGCCTGCGGCGCGCCGTTCACGTTCACGCAGTGCGGATAGGAGATGAGCCAGTAGACGGTGCGGCACTCGCCCGGCGCCAGCGTCCCGACGTAGCGGCTCCCCTCGGCCGTGACCGGTGCGTCGCCGCTCTCGAGCGTGAGGGAGTAGGAGCCGGTGTTCGTGATCTGCGGACTGGTGAGATAGCCGGTCGAGTCGAGGATCGGAAAGATGCCGGGGGTGGAGCCGACGCCACCTTTGTAGTCGCCGGTGTGCGCGAAGACGTTCTGCAGCGGCGCGTCGCCGGTGTTGCAGATCCGCGCGCCGATGTACGCGGCACCCGGGCCGTAGGTAGCCGGGGAGGTGACGTTCGAGTCGACGACCAGGTTGTGGCCGTTGACGATCTCGACCTTGAGCACGCCGGCCGCGCCGGCAGGCGCCGCGACAGCGAGCAGACCGAGGGCACACACGACGATCGCCGCAACGCGCAGCTTCGCGTCCACAAACCAGACAGACATTGATGACTCCCTTTGAACCGACCGGACGAATCTCTCCGCACCACGGTACACCGCGCTACGGACTGCTTCAAATGAGGTTGTTTGCCGATGACCGAACAGCGGTCCCGCCGCTGTTATTCGCTGTAAGTGTCGCGGCTCAAGGCAATTGCAACGTCAGGCGACCATAAAATTTGCGGGAACCGGCCCATTACCGACGTCAGTCCTGCCTTCACTTTTCCTCATTTCGGCCGAACGTTCACCGAAACCGCCACGTACTTTGAAGGAGAAAGTACTTGGAGAACGATAAAAATGAGAGCTCCCGACGTCCTGGCCATCCTCCTGATCTTCTTCGCCTCCGCCATCGCCTGGGCCATCCTCGGCTCGACGATCCTCAATCGCACCTACTCTGCCGGCAACGGCCTCGGCCCCCGCGTCGCCTCCACCTGGGGCGGCCCGCAGCAGCAGACTCCGCCGGCCGCGACCAGCATCCGCGTGGTCGCCCGCAAGCTGCAGGAGACCGTCAACGGACAGACCGTCGACAAGGTGATCGAGGAGCCGGTCACCACGCCCCTGCCGCTCGAGCGCAGCCGCATCACCGCCGGCCTCGATCTCGAGCAACGCAAGAAGGGGCTGCTCTGGTTCGCGACCTACCGCGTCGCCTTCCGCGGCGATTACGTCTTCCGCAACACGACCCCCTCGGAGAACGTGATCCTGAAGCTGGCCTTCCCCTCGCCCGACGCCATCTACGACGATCTCGTGCTGATGGTGGACGGCCGCCCCGTGGCCACGGACGCGGTGAACGGCGTCGTCACCGCCGCCGTGCGCGTGCCGCCCGGCGCGCCGGTGCGGATGCTGGTCGGCTACCGCTCGCAGGCCATGAGCACCTGGCACTATTCATTCGGCGACAACGTCTCCCAGATCCGCGATTTCCAGCTCGACATGACCACGGATTTCGCTGACATCGACATCCCCCAGGGCACACTCTCCCCGACCCTGAAGAAGAAGACGTCCAGCGGCTGGCTGCTGACCTGGAAGTACAGCAACCTGGTGACGGGCTACCGCATCGGCATGGTCATGCCGGAGAAGCTGCAGCCCGGCCCCCTCGCCGGCCGCATCAGCTACTTCGCCCCCGTCTCCCTCCTCTTCTTCTTCTTCCTGATTTTCATCATCACCACGCTGCGCCGCATCGAGCTGCACCCGATGCACTACTTCTTCCTGGCCGCGTCGTTCTTCGCCTTCCACCTGTTGCTGGCCTACCTCGTCGACCACATCTCCATCCACGCCGCTTTCGCCATCAGCTC
The DNA here is from genome assembly GCA_036387915.1 of Thermoanaerobaculia bacterium. Classification (GTDB taxonomy): domain Bacteria; phylum Acidobacteriota; class Thermoanaerobaculia; order Gp7-AA8; family Gp7-AA8; genus QHVT01. Next base: position 385 of record DASVSV010000325.1, on the reverse strand, counting down.
CGCGGTCTCGATCTTCCTCGTGGTCAGCTACCTCCGCATCGCCATCGGCCCCCGCTTCGCCTTCATCGAAGCCGGCCTGACGCAAGTCGTCTACCTGGTCGGCTTCTCCTACGCCTTCTTCTTCGAAGGCTTCACCGGCCTCGCCATCACCATCGGCGCCATCGTGACGCTGTTCGTGGTCATGCAACTGACGGCGCGCATCAACTGGAGGGGACAGGAGACTGCCGCCGCCGCTGCGTCCTGAGGGGACGACGGGAGGCCTCCGGACATCTGAGCCTCCGTGTCAAGTCAGGCGGCAGCCGTGGCGAGAGATGAGCCTCGCAGGGCGAGCTGCTTGAGGTAGCGAGTTTCGTCGTAGGCGGTGCGACTCTTCCAGCAGGCGTAA
>DASVSV010000324.1:0-11432 GCA_036387915.1 Thermoanaerobaculia bacterium | reverse complement strand
GGGCGCGTGGACGCATCCCGAAGCTCAGGCAGCGCATCCCCGCCCGCCCAGGTCCCTCGACTCGACGCTCGGGATGACAGCTAAACGAAAAGGCGGGCCTTGCGGCCCGCCTTCGATGTGGAGATGCGTCTGGACGGAGATCAGTTGGCCGGGAACGAGGCGCGGTCGACGCCGCCGCCGACCGTGCCGGGCGGGTTGCGGTACGCGCGGGTGGTGCCGGTGACGGTGTCGGTCACGGTGACGGTGTACTCGACGTCGGTCATGCCGCCGAAGTAGATGTCGAAGCGCGGGACGCCGAACGGACGGGCGTCCTGGATGCGCACGACCGCCTCGATGGCCTGCGGGCTGCCGAAGCCGAAGATGCCGGTGTCGGGGTTCTGTGTCCCCGGCAGCAGCTTGGCGCCGAGGAGGCTGCCGGGCTGCGGCGGGTTGGCGAACTGGTTGAGGTAGTCGATCTTCACCTGGAAACGGTTGCTCAGGAGGCAGAGCGTGTTCGCGTTCGGGGCGCACGTGGACGGCGTCACGTTCGGGCGCACGATCGGAGCCTGCGCCACCGACGTGCTCTGGACGAGCGCGTAGGCCGGCGTGAAGGAGCCGTTGGACGGGAACGAGGCGCGGTCGACTCCGCCGCCGACGGTGCCGGGCGGGTTGCGGTACGCGCGGGTGGTGCCGGTCACGGTGTCCTGCACGGTGACCGTGTACTCGACGTCGGTCATGCCGCCGAAGTAGATGTCGAAGCGCTCGGCGCCGAACGGACGCGCGTCCTGGACGCGGACGACGACTTCAACGGCCAGTGCGCTGCCGAAGCCGAACGTGGCCGTGTCGGGATTCTGCGCACCGGGCAGCAGCTTGGCCGCGAGGAGCAGGCCGGGCTGCGGCGGATTGGCGAACTGGTTCAGGTAGTTGATGACGACCTTGAAGCGGTCGTTGAGCAGGCAGGCCGTGCTGGGGCCGACGACGCACGGAGCGGCGACGGCCGGGGTGGTCGCCGAGACGGCGCCCGTGTAGGCGGAGTCGCCGCCCTCGTTGCGTGCGCGGACGCGGAACTCGGTCGTGGTCGACGCGCCGAGGCCGTTCACCGTGAAGGTGGTCGTGTTGGCGGGGACGCTGCCGATGTCGACGAACGAGCCGCCGGCGTTCTTCTGCTCGATGCGGAACTCGGTCTCGTTGCTGGCATTGTCGGTCCAGTTCAGGCGGACCGAGGTGGCGGAGAGCGTCGTGGCCGTGAGGGCGGACGGCGAGCCCGGAGCCGGCGGCAGGAGGCCAAGGGCGTTGGCGACGAAGACATACGACGACGTACCGTCGACCGCGGAGACCGCGATGGTGTACGTGCCGGCCGGCAACGTGCCGGTCAGGAGCTGCTCGGTGGTGTTGGTGCCGGTCGACGAGGCGATGGGGCCGGAGCCGTCGCCGTTCAGGACGAAGACGTCGAGGTTGGCCGCGGCGTTGGAGAAGTTCAGGATCACCTCGAGCTTGGCCGCCGAGGGGATCGTGACCTTGTAAAAGTCCTGCAGACGTCCGTTCGGACTGTCGAAGTACTCCTCGTTACGGCCGGCGGTGCCGGAGCACTGCGTGTCGTAGGGGATGTTGTTGGCGTTGCCGACGGTGCTGTTCGGCTCCAGTTCGACGCAGCCGGGCGACCGCAGGGTGTAGCCCATCGTGTCGAACGCTTCCAGGTCGTACTTCGAGAACTCGATGCGGCGCCCGCGGCCGATGGTCGGATCCATGAGACCGACGTGGATGAACGGAGCCTGCCCGTCGTCCTTCCAGTGGCTGGCCTGCTGGTTGTCGCCGTTCTCACCTTTCGGGTTGCCGGTGGAAAGGAGGTACGAGCCGCCGCCACCGAAGAAGACCTGTTCGCCGCCGGTCGTGAGTACGCGCTGAGCGGTTTCGAAGGTGTCGAGCGTGACCCCGGGACGGAAGCGGAAAAGGTCGAGAATCGCGGGCGCATCCGTCGACTGCACTTCGCTCGCGCCGACGCGCGACACGAAGCCGAGCATGTGGCCCATCTCGTGGACCGCCACGGCGATGAAATCGGTCATCCCGGCGGTGATGCCGTCATCGGGATTGAAGTCGAAGTTGAAGCCGGAATTGAAGCCGATGTTCGGTGAACGATCCTTGGCGGGGTTTCCGGCTTGGCCGTTTGGATATGTGGTTGGGTCTTCAGTGGCATCGGCCGGGAACTCTTCGAAGACGCGCAGCAGCATTGAAACGGCTGTGAAGCGATCGATCAATCCCGCATTCGCGGGTACATCCGTCGGGACGTTGACGGCCGGGAGCTTGGCGTAGAGCGCCTGCTCGAAAGCATTGTCGGCGCGAGCCTGGAGCCATGGCTTGACGACCTGATAATCGCCCGGATCGAAGATCCAGGACGAAGAGCTCGTGGAACCGAGGATGTTATCGCTCGGATACGGCGTGCCGAAGCGTTTCGCGCCGTAGTCGACGTCGACGTAAACCGTAATCGGATTCGCGATGCGGCTCTCCACGATCGCCGCTGCACGCTCGAACGCGGCCTTCGCCTGCGGGTGCGCCTCCAACTGCTCGGTGCCGCGCAGGATGATGTTCAGCCCCTGCGATTCGCCCGCGGCATTCGCCCGGATCCGGCTGCGGTTCTCGCCGAAGACCTTCGTCGGAACATTCACCGGCTGGCTCAGGATGCGTGCCTCGTCCGGTGTCGCTTCTCTGCACGAAGCCGCTCCTTCGACGTCGGCGACGACAAACATGCCGCTCAGCTCGTCATGCGATGCGTGAGCTTGCGACGTCTTGTACTGTGCGCTCGCGAAGAGCGGCAGCAGGATGGCCAGGGACACGGCGGAAACCCAGGTAAAGCGAACCTTCATGTAAATGCCTCCGAGCACGGTTGGACCGAGGGTACAGCGTTTATGGACGTTGCTTGATGGACTGATCAAAACGCTTTGGTGAAAAATTTATTTTCGCCAGCTGAAAACAAACGGGGCGGGCCGAAGCCCGCCCCTGCATGAGTCCGATCGTGAGTGCTCAGTTCGCCGGGAACGATGTGCGGTCCACCTGGCCGCCGACCGTGCCCGGCGGATTGCGGTACGACTTGCTGTTCCCGGTCTGCGTGTCGGTGACGCTGACCGTGTACTCGAGGTCGGTCAGGCCGCCGTAGTAGACGTCGAAGCGGGGGACGCCGAACGGGCGCGCGTCCTGGATGCGCACGACCACTTCGATCGCCTTCGCGCTGCTGATGCCGAACGTGGCCACGTCGGGGTTCTGCACGCCGGCCACGAGCTTCTCGCCGAGGAACGTGCCGGGGGCGGGCGGGTTGGCGAACTGGTTGATGTAGTTGATGGTGACGCGGAAACGGTTGTTGAGCAGGCAGACCACGGTCGAGCTCGGAACGCAGGTGGTGATGCCGCCGAACGTCGTCGCCGCCGCCTCGTTCGAGTAGGCCGAGTTGCCGCCGCCGTTGCGGGCCCGCACGCGGAACGTGTACGTCGTCGCCGCCACCAGCCCGTTGATCGTGGCGGAGGTGGCGTTCGCCGGTACGGTGAGGAGCTCGGCGTAGCCGCTCTGGCCGATGCGCATCTCGACCGCGTACGCGGTCTCGTTGTTGGCGTTGTCGGTCCAGCTCAGCATGACCTGCGTCGGCGAGATGGGTGTGGCGGAGAGGTTGGACGGCGCAGCCGGCACGGGAGTGCCGCCGCTCGTCTGCATGAGGAGCGTGTACGGCGACACGCCTCCGAACGCGGAAACGCCGATGTAGTACGTACCGGCGGGGAGGCTGGGGGCGCTCTCGACCTGCTCGGTCTGCGTCGAGCCGCTGGAGTTCTTGAGGATGTTCAGCGCCGCGTCGAGCAGGAAGAGGTCGAGGTCGGCGCTGCCGTTGGTGAACGTCAGGGTGGCCTCGATCTTCGCCGGCGCCGCCAGCGTGATCTTGAAGACGTCCTCGATGCGGTCGGTCGGTCCGCCGTTCGGGTAGGTGAACTGGTAAACCGAGAGGTCGGAGATCGACGCGCTGCCGCTGCAGGGCGTGCCGGCGGTCAGCGTCGACGCGGTCTCGATGGTCTCGTTCGGCTCGGACTCGCTGCACGCGCCGCTGCCGCCGGTGATGTCGTAGCCCATGAACGCAAAGGCGATCAGGTCGTTGTCGGAGAGCTGGGTGCGGACACCGGAGTCGAGCGTCGGGTCCATGATGCCGATGCGCACGCCGGTCAGGTCGTCGTCCTTCCAGTGGCTGGCCTGGTTCTGGTCGCCGCCTTCGCCGTCGCCGCGGCCGGTCGAGAACGCGAGCTGCGCGCCGCCGGCGAAGAAGACCTGCGAGCCGCCCGAAGACTGGACGCGCTGCGCCGACGTGAACGTGCCGTTGCTGACGCTGGGACGGAAGCGGAAGTAGTCGAAGATCGCGGGGAAGTTGTCCGGCACGCCCAGCTCGACGTTGCCGACGCTGGAGACGAAGCCGAGCATGTGCCCGATCTCGTGCACGACCACGCCTTCGAAATCCTTGCGTCCCGGGGTGATGCCGTTGGACGGATCGAAGTCGTACGCGAACGCGGAGTTGAAGCCGATCGACGGCGCGGAGTCGTCGTTCGCCGCGGTGGCGTCGATGGCGCCGAGGGCGCGCAGCAGGATCGACGGCGCGAGCACGTTCGTGGTCGAGCCGATGTCGGTCGGGATCGAGCCGGTCGGCAGCGCGTTGTAGATGGCCTGTTCGGCGGCCGTGTCGGCACGGTCGATGAGCAGGCTGCGCACGCCGTCGTACAGACCTTCGCCGCCGAGGTCGTCGGTGTCGGCGGAGGCGATTACGCCGTCCGGGAACGACTCTCCGAACCGCGTCGTGCCGAAATCGACGTCGACGTAGACGGTGATCGGGTTGGCGATGCGCGCCTCCCAGATCTGGGCCGCGCGCTCGAAGGCCTGCCTGGCCTGCGGATTCGCGTCGAGCTGCGCGGTGCCGCGCAGGACGATGTTCAGCCCCGCGAACAGCTCCGCGTTCGCGCGCACCGGACCGCGGTCTTCACCGAAGACTCTCAGCGGCACGCGCGGCGCCCGCGTGATCTGCAGCGCCTCGGCGCCTGACGCGTCGCGGCAGGTCGTCTTGCCGTCGACCTCGCGGATGACGAACGCACGGCCGTCATGCGAATGGCTGGTGAAGGCGGCCTGCGCGACCGCGGTGAACGAAGAGAGAAGGAGAAGCGCCGCGGCCGCGGACCGCATGCGAAGACTGCTCATATTGGGGCTCCCGTTGGACGATTGGACAAACTACAAAAGAGGAGAATGGTAGCCGGTACAATCCGCGCCGTCTATGAACGATGTGGAGATTGCACAGCTCGCCGCGCGCCAGGGAGCCGAGGTTCTGCTCCGCTACTGGGAGACCCTCGGCCGCGACGACGCCGACCTGAAAGCGCGCAACGACTGGGTCTCACGTGCCGATCGCGAAAGCGAGGCGGCGATCATGGCCGCCATCCGCGAGCACTGTCCGGGCGACGCGTTTCTCGGCGAGGAGAGCGGGCACTCGTCGGGCGACGCACACGATCGAACGTGGATCATCGATCCTCTGGACGGCACGTCGAACTACCTGCAGCACTTTCCGGTCTGGTGCATCTCCATCGCGCTGCGGCAGAAAGGCGAGACGATCGCGGCGATGATCTACGAGCCGCTGCGCGATCTCTTCTTCACCGCCGAGCGCGGCGCGGGCTGCTACCGAAACGGCACGCGCACGCGGGTCTCCGGACACGGCGGCGTCGAAGGCTCGTTCCTTGCGACCGGCTTTCCGTTCCGCGCGCAGGAGTACGTCGAACCGTACGTGGCCATCTTCACGGACGTGATCCGCGTCGCGAAAGGGGTGCGCCGCGCCGGCTCGGCGGCACTCGACCTCGCGTACACCGCGGCCGGTATCTTCGACGGCTTCTTCGAGATGCACCTCGCGCCGTGGGACGTCGCCGCCGGCGCGCTGCTCGTCACCGAAGCGGGCGGCATCGTCACCGACTTCTCCGGCGGCCAGCGCTGGCTCGAGCGCGGCAACATCGTCGGCGCGACCCCCGGCGTGCAGGAAGAGCTGATGCGACTGATCTCGCGGCACGTGACGGAAGAGGACCTGGATCATCGGAAGGGGCAGAGATTGGGGTTATGACGTCGAACGTTGCCCGGCAGGGGTGCAGCATCGGCTGAAGGCACCCCGGACGAGCAACGAGCAACGCGTCCACGGAACGAGCAACAGATGCCCCGCAAGCTCCCGAAATCCTTCTTCCTCCACGACACCGTCTCCGTCGCGCGTGCGCTGCTCGGCTGCGTGTTGTGGCGGCGGCTCGACGACGGCGACCTCCTCGCGGCGCGCATCGTCGAGACGGAGGCCTACCTCGGCGCGAACGATCTGGCGTCGCACGCGCGGCGCGGGCTGCGCTCGGAGCGCAACGAGTCGATGTATCTCGAAGGGGGTCACGCGTACGTCTACTTCACGTACGGCATGCACTGGTGCATGAACGTCGTCACCGCGGAGCGCGATCTCGCCGAGGCCGTGCTGCTGCGCGGTGCGGAACCGGTGCGCGGCATCGAGGCCATGCGCGCACGGCGGCCGAAGGCGAAGAAGGATTGGGAGCTGATGAACGGGCCGGGGAAGATCTGCATGGCCATGGAGATCGACAAGAGACTCGACGGCGAGTCGCTGCGCGGCGAGCGTTTGTGGCTCGCGCCACGCGACATCGAAGTCGACGAGATCGCCGTCAGTACACGCATCGGCATCGACAACTCCGGCGACGCCGCGGCGTGGCCGCTGCGCTTCTTCATCCCGGGCAACCGAAACGTCTCGCCTTACAGAAATGTCTGAGGACCACTACCGGACGCTCGTCGAGCGCGTGGAGTTCCGCCACAAGATCGAGCGCTCCGACTTTCTCGGCATCGCCTTCCCGGTGGCGAGCGAGGAGGAGTTCTTCGCCGAGCTGGCGCTGGTGCAGAAGAAGTATTTCGACGCGACGCATCACTGCTGGGCCTTTCGTTTGTTCGCGGAGTCGCGGTCGCGCAGCTCCGACGCGGGGGAGCCGTCCGGCACCGCGGGGAGGCCGATCCTCGCCGCGATCGAAGGGGCCGCGCTGCACGACGCCGGCGCGATCGTGGTCCGCTGGTACGGCGGCATCAAGCTCGGCACCGGCGGACTCTCACGCGCGTATCGCGATACCGCGGCCGAGGCGCTGAAGCTCGTGACGCCGCTCGATCGGTATGTGTACGAGCGCGTGCGTGTGGTGGTGCCGTTCGACGCCGTCAGCGGCGTCTACCGCCTCGTCGATCCGCCGCACGTGGTGTTGCTCGAGCAGCAGTACGGCGAGCAGAACGTGTTCGTATTCGACGTGCGCGCCTCGCAACGCGACGCGTTCGCGGCCAAGCTCGTCGAGCGCAGACTGGCTACTCTTCCGTGACGGACGTGCGGGCGATGCGGTCGCCGGTGCGGCGTTTTCCCGCGAGCACCAGCACCAGCTCGATGAGGTTCCAGCCGGGGACGATCAGCGGCACGTTGCGGATCAGCGAGCGGCCGTAGCCGCAGCCGTCGCCGCGCGGGGTGACCAGGCGCAGGCCCAGAAGGTGCTTGCCGACGGAGCGGCCGCGGAAGCCGTCGCGTAAAAGCATGGCCATCATCAGTACCCCCAGGGCCACCCACCAGACCAGCTGAATGCCTTTCGGCGACGAGGTCCAGGTCATGCCGTAGCTGACTGCCGAGGACGGAAGGATCAGAATGATCGAGATCGACAGGGCATCGACCAGGAAGGCAGCGATCCGGAGGAGCTTGGTCTGGGAGTTGTCGGTCATTGGCGGCGGACGATCAATTTGAGCAGATTGGTGAGGGTCACGGTCAATCTTCGAAACTTCGCAGGTCCCTTCGCGTAAACCCGTTCAGCAGGTGCCGTATGAACAGACTGACCCGCAATCTTTATTTACTCGCCGTGGTGCTGACCCTCGCCGGATGCTACGAGCGGGAGTCGAGGACGAAGAACGTCAACGCTGCCCGGGCGACCATCACCCGCAACTGGCCGGCGGCCGGCGTCGAACAGGTCCGCGTCTGCGGCGTGGACGGCAGCATCTCCGTCGAGGCCTCGGCCACGAACGAGATCTCGCTCCTGGCCACGGCCGAAGGCGACCTCGAGGTGAAGAAGGGTCAGGAGAACGACGGCCTGTTCCAGACCACGCTGGAAGGCGACACGCTGCGCATCGGCTGCAGCGAGAAGAAGAACCGCAAGCGCTGGAACGTCAACTTCCTCTGGAACGACGACGACGTCGAGATCGACTACGTGCTGAAAGTGCCGCCGGCGGTCTCGCTCTCCGCGACCACCGTCAACGGCAAGATCGCCACCCGCGGCATCGACGGTGAAACGCGCGCCACCTCGGTCAACGGCACGATCGACGTCGAGACCGCCGGCACGCACGAGCTGCGCGTGTCGACCGTCAACGGCCGCGTCAAAGCAAAGTTCACCCGCGAGTTCTCCGGCGCGAAGTTCACCAGCGTCAACGGCGGCGTGCAGGCCACGTTCCCCAAAAACGCGTCGTTCGCCGTGAGCCTCTCGCAGGTCAACGGCGACTTCGAGGCCTCGTTCCCGCTGAGCATCCACTCGAACCCCGGCAGCCGCCGCGTGTCGGGCGAGGTGAACGGCGGCAAGCACGACCTGAAGATCACGACCGTGAACGGCGACGTGGAGCTGGCGCGCTCGAACGGTAAGACGTAGCCTGAGCAGTCTCGCGGCGTGTGAAAACGTAGGGCGTGGCTTCAGCCCGCCCCCCTCGTGCGCCGTCCCACGCCGCGCAACGTGCACCCTTTGGACGGGCTGAAGCCACGTCCTACGTTCGGCACACGCCGCGTAACTCGCAACAGCAGCGCGGTGCCACCCGCGCCGCCCGTCGGCGTCGACGCGACGTGTAAAAACGTAGGGCGCGGCTTCAGCCCGCCCCCCTCGTGCGCCGTCCCACGCCGCGCAACGTGCGCTCTGGACGGGCTGAAGCCACGTCCTACGTTCGGCACGCGCTGCGTTGCCGGCGAAGGAGGCGCGGTGGCAGCCTGCACTTCTGTGCGCGGGATACACTGAAACGAGCGTGCGTCGCACACCGTTCGTCCTCTTTCTGCTCTTCTCTCTCGCCGCGTTCGGCGCGATTCGCAGCTACGACCTCTTCTGGCAGCTCGCCACCGGACGGTGGATCGTCGAGCATCGCGGGCTGCCGCTCACCGATCCGTTCGCGCTGGCGAGCGAGCAGCGCGAGTGGATCGACGGCGAGTGGCTGTACGAGGTCGCGCTCTACGGCGCGCATTCACTGGTCGGCCTCGAAGGACTGTCCATCGTGCGCGGACTGCTGGCGGCGCTGATCTTCACGCTGGCGTTTCTGCACGCGCGGCGGGAGACGGAGACGCACGTGGCATTGCTGGCCAGCGCGGTGGCGTTCGCGGGAGCGATGGCGGTGCTCGACCTGCGACCGTCCGGTGTGGCGGCGCTGATGGTCGTGCTGATGCTCGCCGCGAAGCCGTTCTGGGCGCGCGTGCTGATCGCGGTGATCTGGATCAACGTGCATCCTTCCGCGCTGCTCGCGCCGATCATTGGAGCGCTGGCGTCCCCGCCGGCTGTTGCGCCGGCGTCCCGCGCCGGCTCCCGGGCGGGCGGGTGGATGGCGGCAGCGATCCGCTTCGTCGTCCTCGCCGCGGCGCTGCTGCTCAATCCGTACGGGTGGAAAGCGATCGTGGCCCCCATCGAACTGACGATGTTCGTGCGCAGCGGCGCATTCGTGAACGCGGAGTGGCTGCCGTCGCCGCCGCTGCGTTTCCCGATCCTCTACGTCTGCATCGCCATCGCCATCGCCGCGACCGCAACGCAGCCGAAACGCAACTGGTGGCGCATTGCGCTCCTGGCCATGTTCGCGATGCTCGCGGTGCGGCACGTGCGCAATCAGCCGCTCTTCTTCGCCGCGTTTCCGATGCTGGTGCCGCTGCCCTCGTCGCTTTCCATGCTGCGGCCGCGCATCGCGTACCTCGCCTCCGCCGCGGCCATCGCATTGATCGCGCTCACCAACGATCATCGTCTCGGCGTGGCGCCGGAGCGCTTTCCGGTGAACGCCGTCGCGCAGCTGAAAGCGAGCGGGCTGCGCGGCAACATCTACAACCCCGACCAGTTCGGCGGGTACCTGATCTGGTCGTTCTATCCCGAGCGGCGCGTGCTCACCGACGGCCGCAACGAGCTCTATCGCACGTTCATCCCGGAGTGGCAGCAGGCGCGCGGAGACGGCCGCAAGTGGAACGAGCTGCTGCGCAAATACAAAATCGACTTGGCGGTCGAGGAGTATCGCGAGCCGTTGCGCATCACCGATGCCGCGACCGGAAAGGTGGAGCTCCTGCCGGCGGAACAGGCCTACTGGCCGCGCACGGAATGGATGCTGATCGCGAAGGACGACGCGGCGATGGTGTTCGCGCGGAAGGCCGCGTTTCCGCGGCTCAGCAGACTCAGTTCACGAGGTCGCGCGGATTCGTGAAGCGCAGCTCGTCTTCCGGCCAGCGCTGCTGCAGCACGCGGTCGAAGCTCGGCTGCACGATGCGCTCGTAACGCAGCTCGAATCCGGGGAAGAGCTCGAGGATCGCTTTGCGCGCGCAGTCGACGAGGCAGCGGGCCTCGCGATGCGACACCGTGCGGTCGCTGCTGATCAGGTTCAGCGTGAGGTCGACGATCATCCGGACACGGCGGAGTCGGCGGCGCTCGAAGAACGCGGAGCTGGTCTCCGTCTGCGACTCGTATTCGAATTTAGGCATTGGTGTCACCCGCCGCAAACCACCTCGGAGAAGGGTGAATTCCTCTGCGGCGGTAACAACTCACGCGTGCTCGCGGTCGCCTTCGGACCAGATCTCGTCCGCGAGCGCGGGGTCGACGAGCGAGCCGTAGTAGCGCATCGCGGTGCGTCCGACCGCGTGCACGGCCGCGTAATTGAGCGCGCCGCCGGAGATGACGCCGACGAACGGAATCGACTTGGCGATGCGGTCGCGCAGCAGCATGGCCACGCCGTGCTTCCCCGCACCGACGCCCCCGCCGTACGCGAGGCAGGCCAGCGCCTCGGTGAAGCGCTCGCGCGAGCTCGGCTCGTGACCGTAGATCGTGGCGATGCCGAGGATCAGGCGGAACTGCTGGTAGACGAGGTAGGCGATGTCGGCGCTAAGCGTGCCGAGGGCGGCGATGCCGAAGGGGAGGCCGGTCACGGCGCCGGCGGCGGCGCAGCGAATGGCGGTGCGGCGAGAGAGCATCTTCGCGTGCTCGGCCGGGGCAAAGTCCGGCGCGGACACGCGCAGCGCGTCCACTTCGCGGCGGAGCTTGTCCGTGTCGATCTCCTCGAACATCGATCGGAAGATCTCCTCGAGGACCGCATCCGCGCGCTTCTTGAGGTCTTTCGCCCTGGCCATCGGAAAATCCATCTGGGTCAGCCGGCCGCCTTCGTCTCGCTCTTGGTTTCGGTCTTCA
>DASVSV010000323.1:0-3690 GCA_036387915.1 Thermoanaerobaculia bacterium | reverse complement strand
CCACCCCCGGGGGGCGGGCTGAAGCCACGCCCTACGTTAAAAGCGCCGTAGCGCGCTTTGCGCGGCCCCGTAGCCGCACATGCCGTGCACTCCCCCGCCGGGCGGCGTGGAGCTCGAGCAGAGGAAGAGGCGCGGGTTGGGCGTTGCGTACGGATCGAGCTTCGGGAACGGCCGCGTGAGGAACTGCGTCATCGTGTTCGCGCCGCCGGCGATGTCGCCGCCGATCATGTTCGGGTTGTGCGCCTCGTATTGCGTCGCGTTGATGGTGCGCGTGGCCAGGATGCGGTCGCGGAAGCCGGGAGCGAAGCGCTCGATCTGGCGGACGATGAGCTCCGTCACGTCGGCGTCCGACCCGTGCGGCACATGGCAGTACGCCCAGCCGGTGTGCTTCCCCTCGGGCGCCCGCGTCGCGTCGAACATGCTCTGCTGGGCGCAGAGGACGAACGGCTTCTCGGTCATCTTTCCGTAGAACACCGAATGCTCGTGCGCGGCGATTTCTTCGAGCGTGCCGCCGACGTGCACCGTCGCGCTGCGCGCGCACTCGTCCGCTTTCCACGGGATCGGTCCGTCCAGTGCCCAGTCCACCTTGAATACGCCGGGACCGAACCGGTAGCGGCGTAACTTTTTCACATACGCCGCGGGCAGTTCGTCGCCGGCGATGTCGGCGAGCTGGCGCGGCGAAACGTCGAACAAAACCGTGCGCGATTCCGGCACGTCGCGGAGGGAGCGGACGAATTGATTCGTGCGGATCTCGCCGCCGAGGGACTTCAGGTAGCTGGCCATCGCGCCGATGATTGCGACCGAGCCGCCCTTGGCCGCGGGCCAGCCGGTGGCGTGTCCGGCCAGGATGAGCGCCAGTCCGAACGACGCGGAGCCGGTCTTCTCGAGCGGGATGAAGGAGTGTGCCGCGGAGCCGCCGAGCAGTGCGCGGGCGTGCTTCGTCTTGAAGCGCTTCGCGAGCTGCATCGCCGACTGCAGGCCGAGGAGGCCGAAGCGGGCCAGCATGAATGGATGGCGCGGGAGCGGGAGCGCCGCGATGGGGCGGAGGATGTCGTCGAACACTTTGCCGGCGTGCTCGGCGAAGGGCTTCATCAGCTTGCGATAGGCCCGCTCGTCCTCGCCGAGGCGGGAGGCGGTGGCGTCGACGGAGAGCTCGAGCGTGGCCGCGGTGCCGTCGTCCTGCGGATGCGCGATCGCGGCGGGCGACCAAGCCCACTCCAGTCCGTGCTCGGCCAGCGGCAGCGCGCGGATGAACGGCGAGACGACGCTCATCGGATGGATGGCGGAACAGATGTCGTGATGGAAGCCGGGCAGGGTGACCTGCTCGGTGCGCGCACCGCCGCCGATCGTCTCCTTCGCTTCCAGGACCAGCACTGACTTGCCCTTCTGCGCGAGCGTGATCGCGGCCGCGAGACCGTTGGGGCCGGAGCCGACGATGACGGCGTCGTATGGCACGGGCTGGCTGGGTTCACGGGCGGTGCCAGAGGGGGGTGGTGGTGGCGTTGCTGGTTACTAGTTGCTGGTTGCGGTGCGTTTCGGATTTGCGGAACAGTCCTAGCAACTAGCAACCAGGATCCAGCAACCAGCAACCAGCAAACGAGTAACGAAAGGAGCGTTTCAATGGCAAACAAAGACGACGAGATCATCCATCACGGCCCGGTCACCGAGTACCGGCCGCACAAAGACGACGTATCCGGCGGGCGCGACAAGTCGGTGCAGAGCGAGGCTACGGGGGCCGAAGGGGCATCCGACCTGAACGCTGCCGGGTCGACCAGCGGCGGAGCGGCGGGACGCCTCAGCAGTCCCGACCATAACGAGCCGCCGCGACGGGACGGCGGCGAGTCGCCGGACGACGAGCCGCAACCCGCTGGAAACCGCGGGAACCTCACCCAGTAAAGAATTGAAAAGGGGCCGCTTATCGCGGCCCCTAATTTTTTTCACAAACGAGGGTAGGGATTCGGTCGCGCCAGTCACTCCTCAATCGGAGCAGTTCACCATGGACTCGACCATGTACCTGATGCCACCGACCGAAGAGAGACGTCCCGGCTCGCCCAACGAGCTCGAGACGATTTCCCTCTCTGGCAAACACATCGACTACCTCGGGCAGATTTCCCGTGAAATGAACCCCGACATGCCGGCTACTTTCGGCCTGCCCCACCTCATCCGCGCGATTCTGGATCGCGTGGAAAAGAGCGGGATCGACCTGACGGAAGCCAGCAGTGAAGAGGAAATTGCTCGTTTGGCCGCAGGACGGCTGAACGGAGCTCGGACCCGGCGACGCGCGCCACGACCTAACGAGCGGCTTTTTTCTTCGTCGTCAGCAGCTCGACGATCTGATCGATCGAGTCTGCCTGAGAAAGATCAACACCACTCTGGTAGGACGCCTCGATCAGGCCGCGGATGATCTCGGCGCGGCTGATGGCCTTGCCGTGCTTCAACCGGATATCGATGGCCAGGCGATCGAGATAGGCGACATGACGGTCGAGCAGAACGACCGTGATCTTCGCCCAGGGCTCGGTGTGGACAATTGGACGACCGCGATTGCTCTTTGCAGGACTCACACGCACTCCTTATTCAATTGTTGGTTGAGATTTGACGGCCGAAGTCAGCGGCGAGTGTATCGCCTTCCCCGACCGTTGTCTATCTTTCCGTACCTGCCTAAGGCCGTCTGATATCCCGGCTTTTCGACAGGGTTTCCTCTCCGACACTTTTGCGTTACACCCGGACCTTTGGGGTGGACTGCTGCACGGGCGGAAGTGCATCCTCCGCGGCAACATATTACCCGCTCGGTTCATATAGGCAACACTAAAATGTTACGGAAATTGGTCGGCTAATGCTTATTGAGCGTATGCGGCGGTGACCGCCGCGACCAACCGGTCGTTCAGGGAAGCAGCTTCCTTACCAGCTTCGCCGTAAAGCGAAACCCAGACCGCCGGCCTGCACTGCCCCCGCCCCGGCTCGAGCTCGATGGTCAGGAACCCGTCGTCGAAGTTCGAGAGCGTGCCGGAGAAGTTCACCGGTGGCGCGACCACTTTCGCCACGCCCTCGAAGAACAATCCGGCGAAGCGTTCTCCTTCCCCGACCACGCTCACGCCGAGCGCGGCAAGCATGCGCGGGAACGCCTCGGCGCGCGTCATCTGCACGACCGGATGACGGAACGAGACGACCGTGCGTGGCGTGCCGCGATGCCGCTCGAGGTAGTGCTTGAGGTTCTCCGCGAACATGCGCCAGCCCGCGTTGAGGGTCTCGAGCTCTTCGTCCCATGCGTCGGCGCCGAAGCCGGAGTGCACGATGCGCAGCGTGGTCTCGCCGCCGCGCCCCTCGATGAAGTAGTCGACGGCCATCTTGCTCGGCGCGGGATCGACGGTGCGCAGGTGCTTGCCCGGCTCCCACAATTCGATCGGCGCCTCCCAGTCCATCCCCTCCCCCCACGAGAGCCAGACGCCACCGCCCACACCGGGCCGCACGCGCGCATCCGGCGCAAACCAGCGCTTCACTTCCTCTCCCTCGGACAAAGCGCGCCAGACGGCGTCCGCATCAGCATCGATCGTGACTTCGGCGGTGACTTTTTTCTCGCTCATTTTTCTCCTTGTTTCTCAGGTACGAGGGATGAGGCATGAGGCATGAGGGACGAGTGGGCGAGACGCGGCCTCTTACTCGTACCTCATCCCTCGTACCTCATGCCTTCAC
>DASVSV010000322.1:0-10038 GCA_036387915.1 Thermoanaerobaculia bacterium | reverse complement strand
GAATCATGACGTGGCGCTGGCCGCGGCCGAGGAGAGCGTGCGGCTGGCAAGGACGAGCGGCGATCCCGATCTCGAGGTCCGGGCATTCGTCCGCTGGGTGCGTGCGGCGCGTGAAGTGGACCAGGACCGGCAGATCGACTTCGCTCCCGCGCTTGCACTGGCGGAGTCGGTCGAGGATCTCTCCGCGGGCGCGCTGGTGGCCACGCACGGCTCCGTCTACATGCACTACCGCGGCCGTTTGCGCGAGTCGTTCGAGCTCGGCCTGCTCGCGCACCGCCTGGCCGAACAGAGCGGCGACGTCCCGTCGCAGATCAGCGGGCTGCAGAACATCGCCGGCTCCTACCTCAGCACCGGCGACGCCGCGCTGGCGCAGTCGTATTTCGAGCGTGCATACGACCTCGCGGTACGCGCCGGATTCCACGTGGTCACGGTGAGTGCACTCACCGCGATCGCCGAGTGCCTCTTCGTCACCGGAAACAAGGAAGCCGCGCATCAGCTCGACGCGGAAAGCGCGTGCGAGCTCGAGCGCGCCGGCGAGTGGTTCAACGCCTCGACGGTGCGCTCGCGGATGGTGAACCACCACATCGCCGAGGGAGATCTCGACGCGGCCGAAAGAGAACTGGCCCACGCGCAGAGAGACGCCGCCAACGCGCACGCCCAGGCCCGGTCAGCGGTCTGGGATCAGGCGGAGGCGCCGCTCCGCCTGGCCCAGGGGCGCTATCGCGAGGCGCTCGAGGCGATGGACTCCTCGGTCGAGTATCCGAGTGCGTCCGTCCGCCAGCTTCGCGCCCGGATTCTGTCGGCTCTGGGACGCTTCGAGGAGGCGGAGTACGAGCTTCTCCTGTCGCTGCAGGACATCGAGATCATGCGTGCCGAGGTGGTGGCGGAGCCACGGCAACTCCGCCATTTCATGGGCAACTGGAGCGGGGTATATGCGCAACTGACCGACCTTCTCGCCGACTGCGGACGCACGGACGAGGCGCTGGCGATGGCTGAGTCGCTGCGCGCGAACGTGCTGCGCGACGTGCTGGCCGGCGGCGCGGTGGGATCGACCTCCGCGGGCGACGGCGCGGAGCGGCGGCGTCTCGCCGAGACGGAAGCGCGCCTGGTGCGCCTCAATCGCCAGGCGTCGTCGCGCCGTCCGGAGCACCTGCGCCACGCCATCGAGCTGACGCGCCTCGAGCTGGCTGACCTCTCCGCGCGCATCGCCGCCGCGCATCCCGAGTCGCCCCGCCGCGAGCTGCCGACGCCGGCATCGCGCTCCGGCGACACGCTCTACCTCTCCTACACGGTCACCGAGCAGCGCACGCTGGTGCTGCTTACACGCGGCACGCGCGTGGAGCGGACGGTGTTCCTTCCGGTCGCGCGGAAGGAGCTGGAGGCGAAGGTGGCCCGCTTCGCGCGCCAGCTCGAACGGCGCGACCTGAACGCGGTCGCCTCCGCGCGCGATCTCTACCGCGTGCTGCTGCAGCCGCTGCAGCCGGAGCTCGGGCGCGCGCGCCGCATCTGCATCGTCCCCGACGGCGAGCTGTGGCGCGTGCCCTTCCACGCGTTGCGCGCTCCCGGCGGACGCTGGCTGGCCGAGCTGGCCACCATCTCGTACGCCCCCTCGGTGACCCTCGGCATCACGCTGTCCGGAGCTTCGCCGCGACGCGACTCCTCGATTCTCCTCCTCGGCGATGCCAGCGGCTCGCTCCCCGCCGCGAACGACGAGGTGCGGCGCGTGGCCGCGCTCTACGGCTCGCGGGCGGCGCTGTTCGCCGATCGCGCCACGGAGGCGGCGTTCAAGGCGGAGGCGGGACGGCATGAAACGATTCACATCGCCGCGCACGCGGAGATCGATCGCGGGTCGCCCATGTATTCGGCCGTCGTGGTCTCGCCGGGCGCGGAGGACGAGGACGGCCGCATCGAGGCGCGCGAGCTGGCGCAGCTCGACCTGCGCGACAAGCTGGTGGTGCTGTCGGCCTGCGCGACGGCCACCGGCGAGACGCGCACGGCTGAGGGGATCGTCGGACTGCCATGGGCGCTGATGGCCGCGGGCGCACGCGAGTCGGTGCTGAGCGCGTGGAACGTAGACTCGGCGGCGACGGCGTCGCTCATGGACGCCTTTCACCGGCACCTGCTGCAATCGCCGTCCCGTCCCGCCGCGGAGGCGCTGCGCCGCGCCCAACTGGAGCTGCTCCGCCGGCCCGAGTACTCGCATCCTTATTACTGGGCCGCGTTTCAAGTGATCGGCGGGCAGTGATGGCAATACACGCCGCGTTTTTCAGACGTATTTTGCGGACACTCTCGCGCCCCTAGTCTGCGCGCATGAGAAACCAATTGAGATTCGCTGTCCTCGCCATTGCCCTCGCACTCACCGCCTCCCCTCTCTTCGCCGCCTGCATCAAGGGGTCGAGCGAGCCGATCGGCCCCCCCATCAACTCCGAGCAGATGCTCTACAACAACTACTTCGACGACACGAACTGCACCGCGTGGAGCGGCACCTCGTACGTGACGCTGGTGACCAGCGGCACGGACAAGTTCTACGAGATCTACGGCGGCTACTCCGGCTCGCTGCACCAGAACGTCACCGACACGCTTCCCTACAACGGCGTAGAGGCGAAGTGGGAAGTCGAGATCGTCAACCGCTCCGCTGCCGGCAGCGAGCGGATGCAGGTCGAGCTGGTCGACCTCGGCACCGGCTCGGTGGTCGAGATCTTCGCCACGCAGTACGCCAGCTCGGTGACCAACGGCACGTATCACGTCTCGCTGCCGAACACGTTCCACGCGGGGCGCACGGTGCGCTTCCGCTTCCGCGTCATCGCCGGCAGCACGCCCGGCAGCAGTACCTTCCGCATCAAGCGCGCGATCTTCTGGTCGATCTAGTGTCTGTGAACCGCTCGCTCCATCCCTGCTCTCGATCGAGAGCAGGGATTTTGATGTCGCCGAGGATCCTCGTGGCGCTCTTTACGCGCAGGTAGGTCGCGGCGCCGTGGTGCACGCGCATGAGGCGCAGCGGCTGGAGCTGGCCGAGGCGGCGGGCCAGGTCGTAGTGGTAGCTCTCGCGCAGCGACTGCTCCATTTTCTCGAGCGGCACCTCGGCATCGCTCTCGAGATAGAGCACGTAGGCGTTGCCGTCGCAGGCGAGCATCGCGAACGAGTGGGGCGTGTCGCGCAGGGCGTGTTGCAGGCGCTCGCGGACGAAGATCTCGTTGAGCTTTTCGCCGAAGTGATCGGAGATGTGGCTCGCGCGGCCGATGAATTTCAGTGCGGGCGCGGTACCGCGATACCCGGTCACCTCGACCACGTCCTCCGTGTCGTAGCGAACGAGGCCTCCGCCGGTGGTGAGGATCACATCGTAGCGTTTGCCGAGCTCCAGCTCGTGCGCGAGCTTCACGTCGTCACCATCGCGGAACTCGTAAAAGTGCGAGCGGTACGCGAGCACGTTCGCCCCGTCGTACGGAATCGTGACGAAGCCCTCCGTCGACAGCAGTCCCTTCGGCTGGATCTTCGCGTGCGGGAACTTCTTCGCGAGGGCGGCGGCGGGAGCGGCGGCGTTCGCGTCAGCCCAGCAACTGATCACGCGCAGATGCGGCCAGGTGGCCTCGGTGTCGAGATCGCCGACCAGCAGATCGAGGAAGCTGGGATGCCAGACGGAGATCAGCGACAGCGTGCGGCAGCGCGTGAGGTGGCGCAGGGTCTCCTCGCGAAAGTTCTCGTTCGTCAGGCGCACCGTCGAGGGCACGGCCTGCACCGCGCGCACGAGGCGGCGCTGGATCGGACCGAAGATTTCTTCGTCGGATTCGGCACCGGGTGAGATCGACCAGTACGCCTCGCCGGCAAACGCGCGTGGGTCGTTGGTAAAGAGGTTGACGATCCACGGCGCGATGGCTCTGTTGAACTGGCGGCGGAGCGTGCGCGTGTACGGAATGCGCTTCTTCGCGCCGGAGGAGCCGCTGGTGGTCTCCCAACGCTCGACCGGCTCGTCGAGGACGAGCTGCTGCTCCTCCCACTTGCGGATCGGATGACGCTCGCGAAAGGCGTCGACGTCGCCGACCATCGCCTGCTGGACTTCCGCCACGCGATTGAGGTGGGTGCGAAACGCCAGCGCATCACGGGCGGCGGAGGCCAGCCAGAGCCCGTTCGCGGCGGCGCAGCGGAGACGCACGATCACCTCCTGCCGTTCGTTGATGTGCCGAGCATGCGAAGACCGGCGGGAGTGAGGTTCGCCACGTCGACGCGTACCAGACAGGCCAGCTCGTCGCCGTCCGCGTGTCCGGGATTGGCCTCCACGAAGAAGCGCACGTGGGGATTGTTCATGCGCAGCTCGGGATCGGAGATGCCCTCCCGCAGCGGCGCCGGTATGGCCAGTCGAATGACGCCGGTGCGGGGGTCGTACGCGTCGCCGAACTTCGTCGTGGCGATGGCGTCGAGCAGCGGCTTCATGGTCATGTCGCGCGGATAGAAATCGCGGAAGAAGAGCGGCAGGTAGCGGTAGGTGCGGTACCCGCTGCTGATGAGGAACCAGTACGTGTTCGCATCGGCCTCGGCGAACACGTGCCGCGCCCAGAGCCGTGGCAGGTCGAGCGTGCCCCAGCGGTGCCGCGCGACGATGGTGTCGCCGGAGAAGAAGACCGTGGCCCCGCCGACGCGCAGGCGCATGAGCGTGGAGAAGCCGTCGATGTTGCCGTCGTCGTCGCACAGGAGGATGACCCAGTCCTTCTCCGCGAGGTCGCGCTCGAAGGCGATGCGATCCGAGGTCGCAAAGTAGGTCGTGTAGAGCGCGAACATGGCGTCGCGGTCGGGCCGTGTCAGCGCGGCGCGCGCGACGACGTCAGAGCGCGCCTCAGAGCGCACTGATGTCGAGGGAGCGAGGTCGTGCAAGGAGTCGGTCATGGAAGTCGTCCCCGTCGTCGAAGGCGACGGTGTAGATGCTGCTGATGTACTCGACGGGCCTGAAACGCCGCGCTACCGCGAGGAACGGATCGCTCTCCGTGAAGCCGAGGAGGATGTGGTCCAGGTTTCTCTCGTCTGCCTTCGCGCAGAGCGCTTCGATGAGCGAATGCGCGGCGTTTGCGTCGTCGGCGGCGAAGTGGGTGACGTAAGCGTGGTTGAGCGGCGTGTTCGGGCGAGGGAGCTTGATCCGTCCGACGAGGTTGTACAGCGGACGGACGAGGCGCAGCGAGGGATCGTAGCTGTCGACGATGGTTTGTTTGTACGCGCGCTGATCGTGCAACGCCGCGGAGGCGCCGGGCACGGTGACGATCTCGCCCTGGGGCTCGTACGCCGGAAAAAGATTCGAGGGCGTGGAGCGGCGGGCTTTAGCCCACCGACCGGAGACACGGCGGGCTGAAGCCCGCCGCTCCACGCCTAACGTAATCAACCGCTCCACGAATCGGTACCGCGGCATGAGTCCGCGCGAACGCCGCACCAGCACTCCCTCCGCCTGCGCGTTCCCGTCGACGATGGTCGTGTAATACCCGCGCACCGGCGACGCGGCGTGCAGCTCGCGCATCACCCGATACCCGCGCGCGGTCAGCAACTGCCCGCGATATGCGCGATCGACGCGCAACTGGCCGAGGTAGCCGACGTCTTCGGCGACGCCGTTCACGTACAGCTTGCGTACGTCGCGGCAGGCCACGCCGACGACGCGGGCGCCGTCGCGGGCGACGAGCACCTGCGCGCCGTCGCCGCAGCCGGCAAAGTACGAGGGCTCGCGCTCGAAGCGGACCCGGATGCGTCCGGGCATCGGGTTCGACGCGAGCAGGCGGCGAATCCCCGCGTCATCAGAAGCAGAAGCCAGCGAGAACGAGATCACGCACGCACCTTGAGCAATTCGCCGCGGAAGGCCTGGTCGCCGAGGGGGTAGTCGCGGCGCTCGGTGACCTCGCGGCGGATCAGGTAATTGATCATGAAGAACTTCGCGCCCATGTAGAGCGAGCCGGCGTTGACGCGGTCCATGCTGCGGCGCGCGATCGAGCTCCAACGGTAAAAGTCCTTGCGCGCCGAGATGCACCCTTCCTTCACCTCGTCCGCGGTCATGCCCGCGGGCGTGTACGGCACCATTCCGTAGCGGTAGTTCGGGTCGAGCCACCACTTGTCGAACAGCAGCCGCCCTTCGTTCTTCAGCCGGTCGTAGAGCGGCGTGCCGGGGAACGGCGTCAGGTGATTGAAGGCCACGATGTAGAACTTGTGGCGCTCGGCGAACTGCACGACCTCGTGCAGCGACTCGTACGAATCGCCGTCGTAGCCGAGGATGAACGTCACGTACAGACGCATCCCGTGGCGGCGCAGGTTCTCCAGCGCCACCTCGTAGCCCCCCTTCATCGTGTTGAAGGACTTGTGCATCTTTTTGAGGTTCACGGGATTGAGCGACTCGAAGCCGATCAGCAGCCCCTGGCACCCCGAGGCCTTCAACAATTTGAGCAGTTCCTCGTCGTGCGCGACGTTGATCGAGGCCTGGCTCACCCAGCGGATCTTCAGCGGGATGAGCTGGCGATAGAGCTCTTTGGCCTGATCGAGGTTGGAGGTGATGTTGTCGTCGACGAAGAAGTAGAGCGGTTTCTTCATCCGCTTCACCTCGTCGCAAACCTCCTCGGCCGGCCGGCGCGTCTGAGTGCTGGCAAAGTACGACTGGATCGCGCAGAACTCGCACGCGAAGTGACAGCCGCGCCCCGCCTCGACCAGGCCCAGCGGGAGATAGCGTTTGCCGAGGAAGATGCTGCGGTCGGCGATGGCGCCGGCGAGGGAGGGGCGTTTCGGCGCGCGATAGAGCGGCTGCAGCCGGTGCGCGCGCGCGTCCTCGATCACCTGCGGCCAGAGCCCTTCGGCCTCGCCTATGACCACGGAGTCGGCGTACTCCGCCACCTCTTCCGGGACGAGCGTGGCGTGGAAGCCGCCCATGACCACCGGCACGCCACGCTTGCGGTACTCGGTGGCGATCTCGTACGCGCGGCGGGCGGTGTAAGTCTCGATGCTGATGGCCACGAGTTCGGTGCGCTCGTCGAACGGGATCGCTTCCATCCGGTCGTCGTAGAACTTGACCTCCACGTCGCGCGGCGTGAGGCCGGCCAGCACCGCCGGCGCCAGCGGCTCCATCTGCCACGTGCGGATGTACTTTTCGCCGATCCGTCTGCCGATGCAGGGATGGATGAGGGTCAGTCGCATTACGATGGTTCCTCGGTTCCTCGGAGTTCCTCGGTTCCTCGGAGTTCCTCGGAGTTCCTCGGAGTCAGCGCCCGCAGTGCCCCGAGGAACTCCGAGGTACTCCGAGGAACTCCGAGGAACCGAGGAACCAAGGTCACGCTGCCTTTGCCGATGGGAGCGCCCAGTCGCACGTGTAGTACTTGTTGAGGTGGTGGGCGTAGAAGCGGTAGCCGAGGTTGGCGGGGATGGAGATCGGCAACTGCACGCGCGAGCCGGCCAGGCGCTGGAACATCCCCTTGTAGCTGTACGTCATCTTCCAGGCCCGCTCGGCGCCCTTCAGCAGTTCGTCGGCGGTCATGCGCGCCGGGCGGTAGACAACATGTTGACCGTCGTAATACGACCAGTCGCTGGTCAGGATGCGGCCCTCGCTCGAGAGGCGCGTGTAGAGCGGCGTGCCGGGGAACGGGGTCATGATGGCGTAGCGCGGCAGGTCGATGCGCGTGTCGATCGCGAACTGCGCGGTCTTCTCGAAGACGTCGGTGGTGTCGTCGTCGAAGCCGAAGACGAAGCAGCCCTGGATGGCGATCTTCCGGGCGTGCAGTTTCTCGATCACGGTGCGGTACTCGACGCGGGCGTTGAAGTTCTTGCGCGACTCCGACAGTGCGCCGTCGGAGAGCGACTCGAAGCCGAGGAGCAGGCCGCCGCAACCGCTCTCCGCGGCCAGGTCGAGCAGTTCGTCGTCCCACGCGATCATGGTCGTGGTCAGCCCGCCCCAGCGGATGCGCAGCGGGATCAGCGCGCGGAAGAGCTCCTTGGCGTAGCCGGTGTCGGAGATCAGGTTGAGGTCGAGGAAGATCAGCTTCTTCGGCTGCATCTGTTTGATGTCCGCGATCACTTCCCCGATCGGCTTCTGCAGCGGCCGCCCCCACGCCGACGGCACGACGCAGAACTCGCATTTGTGGATGCAGCCGCGCGTGGCCTCGATGGTGTGCGGGGTGATGTAGTACTTCGCCGGAAGCAGATCCCTCCTCGGCAAAGGCAGGTTCTCCAGTTTCAGGTGCGGCGACTGGTCGTAGCGTTTCTGCAGCCGTCCCGCGGCGAAATCGCGCAGCAGTTGCGGCCACGTTTCCTCGGCGTACCCGACAACCGTCGCGTCGGCGTGCTGCATGACCTCGTCCGGCAGCAGCGTGGCGTGCACGCCGCCGATGACGACCGGGATGCCGCGCCTGCGAAAGTGCGCCGCCAGCTCGTACGACCGCGGCGCGGTCCCGGTGATGGCGCTGATGCCGACGATGTCGGCCGGTGCATCCGGATCGATGTCGTCGATCCCCTCATCCATTAATACGACGTCGGCATTCAATTCCGGCGGCACGAGCGACGCGAGCGTCGTCAGCGTGAGCGGCTGGTACCGCAGCGACTTTTTCCAGATCCCGGTCTTATGGCGATAGAGAGGACCACGCGGGGAGATCAGCAGGATGCGCATGGACGGAGTGTCGACGATTGTAAAGATAAGTCATGGGAGCCGCGTGGAGATTTCATGACCCGCGGGATCTCCTGTGAGTTCACGCGATCCGTGCCGAAGACGCTGCACGCGGAAACGTAGGGCGTGGCTTCAGCCCGCCTCTCCCGGGGGTGGGCGGGCTGAAGCCACGCCCTACGTTTGGGTCGCTCTTCGCCCGAACCTGGTCTCCGTGGATGCACCGGAGATCCCGCGTCTACGCGCGGGATCAATTCAACGAACGGCGAGCGTCCGTTCCAGCCAGTCCAAGGTGCGTTCCGGGTGGGGCTCGATGCCGCTGCGCATCAGGCGGGCTGTGGTCAGCGAGCGGCAGTTGCGGATGGCGCGCTGCTCGGCGGCGGAGAACTTGCCGTCGACCGGCTCGGTGCGGGCGAAGCAGGCGTTGCGGCGGAGGAAGAGCTCCACCGCGGCGTGAGGGAGGTTGTCCGCCGCCGCGGCCTCGACGCGGATCCCTTGCGGAGGCCGCGTCACGAGCGCTTCGGCCAGGCGCTGTTCGCGCGTGAGCGGCGGCGACGCTTCCGGCTCCGGCTCTGGCTCGTTCGATTGAGTGTCCGTGGTGACCGCCGGCGTAGGCGGCGCCGCCGCGGTCAGGCTCTTGCGGATCTGATAGACCTCGCAGGCAATCCAGGACAGCAGCGCGATGACGATCAGGTCGCGCACGCCGCGCAGAATCGTGGGAAGCAGATCCATCGGATCCGGCGGAGGAGCCTTTGCGCGCGACGGCTGCTGCTGTTGCGGCGGAGGTGACGGTTTTCGCATGTCGAGGCTCTCCGATGGCTTCGTTGGCGGGGTGATGGTTTTGCGGCGGGGCCGCGCGCGCCGCTCGCGGAGCGCGGAGGCCATGCGGAAGCCCTGCAGGACGTCGCTCGCGGCCGTATCGACCATCGTGTCGATCTCTTTGAGCACGTCGGCCTCGGCGGGCGCGGCGTCGGTGAGGATGTACTGGTAGCCCGCGCCGTTGAAGCGGCTGGGCTGGACTTGCGCGAGGCCCGGCTCGACGGGGCCGAGGAGATAAATCCACGGAATCAGGTCGAGCATGGTGGGCGGGAGGTCGATCTCGTGCGGACGCTCGGCCGACTGCGGCGCGCGGTAGAGGCGCGAGAGCTCGAGCTTCAGCGTGGCCCGGAAGTCGTCCTCCTGCAGCCGCATGGCGTTGATGCGGTCGAGCAGTTCCGGCCAGGCCTCGCGCCGCAGCAGCGCGTCCGCGTCGTCGTTCGCGCGGCGGAGCAGATCCGGCAACTGCAGTGGATCGGACAGCTCGGGCCAGCAGAGCGGGAGGGCGAGCGCCGGAACTGGGCCGTCCGTCCACATGCCCCACAGCCGCCACCCGCCGTAGCGTTTCGACGCCGCGCTGACGACCCAGCCCATCGCGCCGACCACGCGGCCGCCGC
>DASVSV010000321.1:0-5530 GCA_036387915.1 Thermoanaerobaculia bacterium | reverse complement strand
CGCCCCGCGCCCTGCTCACTGCCCCCTCAGTGATGTTGCACGAAATGACCAGCGTATGAAGGTGGTTACCATCGCCGTGCTCACCCGAAAAATCAGTCTCCTCATCCTCGTCGCCGTGACGCTCGCCACGACTGCTCGGGCCGCGGAGCGCATGCCGCTCGCGCAGGTCGAGAAGGGAATGAAAGGCTACGGCCTGACCGTGTTCGAAGGAACGGCGGTCGAGAAGTTCGACGTCGAGATCCTCGGCGTGCTGCACAACATCGGGCCCAGCCAGAACCTCATCCTGGCCAAGGTCGACCATCCGGTCATCCGCCGCGCGGGCGTCATCGCCGGCATGAGCGGCTCGCCGATTTTCCTCGACGGCAAAGTCATCGGCGCGCTCGCGTACGCCTGGCAGTTCTCGAAGGAGCCGGTCGCGGGCATTACGCCGATCGACGAGATGCTCAAGCTCTCGCAGGTCGTCCGTCCGGCCGGTGCTTCTCCCGCGGGAGCAACGCCGCGCATGACGGGCGCCGAGCTCCTCAACTCGCTGGCCGGCGGCAAGTCCGACGCGGCTTTCGAGAAGTTCATCAAGAGCATGGCCGCGCGTCCGATGAACTCGGTCAGCGGCGCCACACGCATCTCGCTGCCGGTGTCGGTCTCCAGCTTCTCGGCCGAGACCATTCAGCGCTTCTCCCCGTACTTTGAACAGCTCGGCTTTACGGCCGTCCCCGCCGGCGCGTCGTCGAGCTCGACCGCGACGAACGCGAAGACCACCTTCGCGCCCGGCGACCCGATCGGCGCGGTCCTGCTGACCGGCGACTTCAACGTCGCGGCGAGCGGCACCGTGTCGTACATCGACGGCGCAAACGTCTACGCCTTCGGACATCCGTTCCTCGACATGGGGGAGATCAACTTCCCGATGGCGACGTCGGAAGTCGTGACCGTGCTGCCGAGCGTGGCCAGCTCCTTCAAGTTCTCCAACACCGGCTCCATCGTCGGCGTCCTCAGTCAGGATCGCGCGGCGGGCATCATGGGCAAGCTCGGCGGCAAGGCCGACATGATCCCGGTCGAAGTCACGCTCGACGGCGCCGGCCCCTCGCAGAAGTTCAAGGTCGAGGTGGTCCGCCACTCGTACCTCTCGCCGCTGATGCTGGCCATGGTCACGGACTCGGTGGTCTCCAACGCGCAGCGCGCGGCGGGCGAGCGCACCGTGCTGATGGACTCCGAGATCAAGCTGAAGGGCTTCGACGCGATCCGCGTCCGCGAAGGCTTCGCCGGACAGCAGGCCCGCCAGGCCATTCCGCAGTACCTCGCGCTCATCTCCGGCTACCTGATGTCGAACGAGTTCCGCGACGCGGAGATCGAGACGGTGAAGATTCACCTTCGCCACGACGACGACCTGCGCATCGCCAAGCTGATGGAAGCCTCGCTGGTGATGCCGGCCCGCGGCTATGTCTCGGCCGGCGACACGGTGCAAGTGCGCACGGTGCTCAAGCCGTTCCGCGGCGACTCGTTCGTCGAGACGTTCGACGTGCGCATCCCCGACGATCAGGCCGCGGGCGCCGCGTACCTGCTCGTCGGCAGCGGCTCGGTCATGAACGCGATCGACTTCTCCCTGGTCCCGCCCGACCCGCGTACGCTCGAGCAGGTCCTCGGCGTCCTCGGACGTCTTCGTCCCGCCACCGATCTCACCGTCGGTCTCTATTCGACCGGCGAGGGCGCGGTGACGAGCGGCGTCTATCTGCCGAACCTCCCGCCATCGATGCGTGCCGTGGTTGTTGCAGATACGTCGAACGGCGCGCAGGCCGCGGTGAAGTACCATCCCGCCGGGCAGCACGCCCGCCCGCTCGGTTACATCGTCGACGGCGCTCTCAAGATCGATCTCGACGTGAAGCCCGCGTTGTAACGCGCAGGTATGAGGTACGAGGGATGAGGTATGAGTACGCTTCGCGCGTATCCCCACTCATCCCTCGTACCTCATGCCTCGCATCATCCCTGAGTTTCCGGAAAGGATTTCATGCGCCGATCACTGGTTCTGATCTCGGCTCTCTTCATTGCTGCACACGCGCTCGCCGTCCAGCCTCAGTTCTGGCGAGTCCAGTCGGCCGAGGATTTTCTCGCCGGCGAGCTGGAAGGGTTTGCCATCACCTCGCGCGGCGAGCTGCGCGTCGCTCCGGCGATGCGCAAAGTCGGCACCTTCACCGAACCCTTCGTCCTCTCCCAGACCGCGGCGCCGAACGGCGACCGCTTCTTCGGCACGGGCAACGAAGGAAAGGTCTACCGCCTCCGTGGCGAAGAACTGAAGCTGATCTTCACCGCGCCCGAGCCGGAGATCTACGCCGTGGCCTTCCGTGACGGCGCGCTCCTCGTCGGCAGCTCGCCGAACGGGAAGGTCTATCGCGTCAATCCGGAGAACGGCACGCAGACGGTCTTCTTCGATCCGAAGCAGGCCTACATCTGGGCGCTCGAAGTGCTCGACGGCGGCGACGTGGCCGTGGCCACGGGCGTCGAAGGAAAGCTCTTCCGCGTCTCCGCGGGCGGCGAGGGGAAAGTCCTCTACGACTCGTCCGACACGCACATCCGCTCGCTCGCCGAGCGCAAAGACGGCTCGCTGCTCGCCGGCGCATCCGGCAAGGGACGCATCTACGCGATCTCCCGCGACGGCAACGCCCACGCGCTCTACGACTCCGCACTGAACGAGATCGCCTCGGTCTACGTCGACGCGAACAACGTCGGCTGGGCCGCGGCGGTGAGCAACACCCTGCCGTCCAGCGCGCCGAAGTCGCAGTCGCGACCGGCGCAACAACAGCAACAGCAGCAGCAACAGCAGTCCGGCGGCGAGAAGAAAGAAGGGGAGGCCTCGGCCGGAACGGCGCAGGCCGTCGAAGTCAGCTTCTCCTTCGATGACAGCGCCGCGTCGGCTGCCGCGCAGAGCGGGTCGTCCGAGGTTTACCGGATCGAGCCGGATGGCTTCGTGGAGACCGTGCGCAAGTTCGAGCGCGAGATGGTCTACGCCGTCAGCGGCGCTGCCGACAACGCAGGCGTGCTCCTGGCGACCGGGCCGAACGGCCGCATCTACGATCTCCGCAACGGCGAGCTCGCGCTCATCGGCGCGGTGCCGGAGAAGCAGATCGTCTCCATCGCCGGCAACGTCATCACCACCACCAACTCCGGCGCCGTCTATCGCATGGAAACGCGCAGCGCCGCGAATCCGGAGTTCCGTTCCGCCGCGAAAGACGTCGAGCGCTTCTCGCGCTTCGGCAACTACCGCGTCGAAGGACGCAACCTCGACCCGGGCAACGTGGCCATCTCGTTCCGCAGCGGCAACACGCGTACGCCGGACGGGACGTGGAGCCAGTGGACGACGCCGCAGAGCGCGCTCGAAGGCAACATCACCGCGCCCGCCGCGCAGTACGTGCAGTGGCGTCTGCAGATGCCGAAGCCGTCGCCGAACGCGACCGTCGACGGCGTGAGCGTCGCCTTCATCAACCGCAACGTCGCGCCGGAGATCGAAGCGATCGCCGTGCAGGATCCCGCGGTCGTCTACATCAGCAGCGCCTATCCCGCCGCGCCGCAGGTCGTCGAAGCGACGAATCCCGACGAGTACGGCATCTTCACCAGTCTCGACACGCCGCGCGACCGCACGCCGGCCGAGCAGGGGAAGCGCATGTTCCGCCGCGGCTTCCGCACCGTGAGCTGGCGTGCCTCCGACGACAACGGCGACCAGCTTCGCTACACGCTCGAGTTCCGCCAGAAGGGGAGCGATCGCTGGCTGCGCCTGCGCGAGAACATGGAAGAGACGCAGTTCAACTTCGACACGTCGCAGCTGCCCGACGGCCGCTACGAGCTGCGCCTCTCGGTCAGCGACGCGACCGACAATCCCGACAGTCCGCTCACGGACGTGAAGGAAGGCGTGGAGTTCGAAGTCGACAACGGTGCGCCGAAGATCGCCGTCTCGCAGAACTCCGGCGACGTCACGGTGCGCATCACCGACGACCTCTCGCCGGTCGGCAAGGTCGAGTACTCGGTCGACGCGGAGAAGTGGATTCGCCTGACGCCGGTCGACGGCATCGCCGACTCGCGCGACGAGACGTTCCGCCTCGAGCGCAACGCGGTGAACGGCAAGTTCGTGATCATCCGCGCCGTCGACGCGTTCTACAACGTCGGCACGACCACGGTCCGCTGACGACGTGGAGGGGCGCGCTGCAGCGCGCCCCTCTCACGCGGTGGCGGGCTGCGCGTTGCTCGTTGCTAGTTCGGGGTGCCGCAGCGCGAAGAGTCACCCCGGCCGAGCAACGAGCAACGCAATACCGACGGACTGACCACGGCGGGCTGAGGCGCGACCCTCCGCGCGTATAATCCCCTCCCGTGAGTAGTCGCCGTTTCGCTGCACTCTTCGCGCTGTTGCTCTGCCTCGGCTGCGATCGCAGCGAGCGGCCGGCCGACACACCGGCCGCGGCCGCGCCGAAGCGCCCACCCGTCGCCGACGGCCGGCCACAGGACGGCGGCACGCTCATCCGCCGCTTCGAGTCGGAGGTCAGCAGCCTCAACCCGGTCCTCAACTCGACGATCTACGAGCGCCAGGTCGACGAGTACCTCTACACACCGCTCGTCCATCTCGACCAGGACCTCCAGCCCATCCCCGGCCTGGCCGACTCGTGGGACATCGAAGAGGGCGGCAAGCTCTATCGCTTTCACCTCAACAAGAAAGCCACGTTCTCCGACGGCACGCCGGTCAAGGCGAGCGACCTGCTGTTCACGCTGCGGAAGGTCGTCGATCCGGCATCCGAGGCCGTGCAGACCGCGAGCGCGTTCGAGTACCTCGACATCGCGCGCACGCGCGCCGTCGACGATCACACCATCGAGATCGCGTTCCGCCAGCCGCTGGCCTCACAACTGATCCGCTTCCACGACATCCTGGTCCTGCCGGAGCATGTCTACTCGAAAGGCGACTTCCGCAAGGACTACAACGACATCGCCGTCGGCAGCGGCCCGTACCGCCTCATCAAGCGCGAGCGCGGCAAGGAGACCTCCGGCAGCCCGCACGAGGTCGTGGCGAGCTGGGACCGGGGGCAGATCGACAACCTGCTCGACCAGGTCGTCGCTGCGATCGACGACCCGGACGTGAGCTACGCGGTGCACATCGATCACATCGACGTCAGCGGCGACACGATCCTGGGCGACAAGAGCGGCGACGTCGTCCACGGCGACAAGCACGTCTACTGATCGGAAGACGAGGCGTCCTCATGGAATCCATCACCACGACCCTCAGCAATCTCGTGGTCAGCGTTCTGTTGCTGCTGGCCGGCCCGACCGTGTTCATGCTGCTGGTCCGGCGGTTCGTGCCGTACCTCGGAGAGCAGCTCTGGCGTTCCTACTGCGACGTGCTGATGTGGCTGGTCCGGTTGCCGTTCCGGCTGATCCGGGTGCTGGTCAACGAGATCGCCGCTGCCCGGCGCCGACCTTGATGCCTGCTGTCCGTCAGTACCTCACGCGTACCAAAGGGGGGTGAATCCTATGTTTCTGCCATCGGCGCAGACGGACGTGC
>DASVSV010000320.1:0-27486 GCA_036387915.1 Thermoanaerobaculia bacterium | reverse complement strand
CAAAGCACCCACGCTTTCAAGCGTGACACGACACCAGGCTGAGTCGCCCGGGCGGGTGCGTTGTTGCTCGGACGTGGCGCCGATCAGCCGCTCGGCGATGAACCGCCATGGAGTTGATGGTCGTCTGTATTGAAGCGCTTCTCGAACGGAGACCAGTAGTGTACCGTCGGCGACCTCCCCCAACACGTGCAGACTACCGAAGCCAAGGAGATGTGTATGCGTCATCGGCTGCATTGGATCGCGGCATGGGCATTCAGCGTCTGCGCAATGGGCGGCCCAGCGAATTTCGTCCGCGTCACACCCGCTACCTTCAATCCCACCGCGGGGCAGAACGTGGTTGTGGCCGTGCACGCGGCGTCGGACGCACGGCTCTTCGTCCACGTGCTCGACCGCGATGGCTATGCCGTGCGAGCCCTGGCAGACGACCAGCCTGTTGCCGCCGGGACTCACCTTGTGCCCTGGGACGGGCGCGACAGCACGGGCGAGGTCGTCGCCGACGAGGCGTACTCGTTTCGGGTCGTGCTCGAGACGCGCGAGGGCATCCTCACATACCTTCCGGCGGCGCAGCCGGCGAAGACGTCCATTGTGTCTGCCGACCAGTACAGCCGGCGCAACGGCGCGCTGATGTACGAGCTCGCCGCGCCATCGCGCGTTCACGCGCAGGCCGGTTCGGCAGCGCTCAACGGCAAGACGAAGACGTACGACGGCCCGGTGCTCAAGACGCTCGTCAATCGCGAGCCGCGCCCGGCAGGGAGGATCGTCGAGAGCTGGAACGGCCTGGACGAAACCGGCGCTCTCTACGTTCCGGACGTCCCAAACTTCGTCACCGCGATCCTGGCGACGGAGCTTCCGGAAAACTCCGTCATCGCATACGGCAACACGGGCCACAAATTCGTCGACGTGGTCGCGAAACGCACCGGCGTCTCGCTGCTGCCGCACAGCCACACGCCCGCACAACATCATGCGGGACTCACGACCTTGGAGGACGTTTCGCCGACGCTCACCATTACACCCACGAACGCGCGGTGGGATACGGAGCGGAAGGCATGGGTGGTGCGCGGCCGCGCGGCCGAAATGAGCGTGGAACTGACCGGCCCGACGGCGGCCGCAGTAGCCCGCCAGCCCGGGCGGATCGTCGTCTTCGTTGATTTCGCGCGTCAGTTCGAAGTTCGTGTGCGGAGCACGCGCGAACGGATCCGCCTCCGTACCGACGGTATGACCGGGAGCGGTCCGCGCCTCGTGACCGTCAACTGGCAGAGCGATCGCGGACCACTCGCCACGAACTCGGTGCGCATGCTTGCGGAGCGCTCGGTCGGAACGGAGGCGGGCCATGCTCCGAACTAGCGGCCTCCTGCTCGCGCTCATGCCGCTGCTGGCATCGGCGCAGCCGCGCGTACGGGTGAACGCTTTGACGCCGCCCACGCTCGTCACCACGACGCTCAGCACGACGTCAGTAAACCTGAGATGGTCAGCGGTTCCGGGAGCTACGGAATACGATGTTTACCGTCGCGCCAACGGCAGCGCGTTGGTCGCCATCGCGACGGTTGCCGCGAACACCAACTTCTTCAATAACGCGGTGACGGCGAACACGACTTACTACTACCAGGTCGTGGCACGCAGTAGCAGCGAGTCCGTCGCCGGGAATGTCGACATCGCCACCACGGTCGCCTTCACGGACGATCCGATCACCGCCACGACCTTTGTCCGTGCGGCTCACATTGACGAGCTCCGCACCGCGGCCAACTACGCCCGGAAGAGCGCTCCGCCACTTGCACCGGCCACGTGGACGAACGCCACGCTCGCGGGCAGGATCATCGTCACCGAAGACATCGAGGAGGTTCGCGCGGCCATCAACGGCGCCCGCTCGACGGCGAACATGGCGAGCTTCACGTTCTCCGACGTGCCTCTCGTCAAGACCTCGACGGCCATCAGGAAGGCGCACCTCAAAGAGCTACGGCAGGCGCTGAAAGGCGTGCAACCGGGTGGGGTCCTGACGGTCAGCGGCGCGGCCGTGACCGAGCCGTACTTCAGCCCGAACGGCGACTCCGTGAAAGACACGACAACCGTTTCGGCGTTCATCTCGTCGGCCGACAGCTCCTGGACAATCTCCATTAGAAACGTCGCAGGCGCGGTCGTGCGCACCGCGACCGGCTTCGGCTCCGCCGTCAGCTACGTATGGGACGGGCGCGACGGCGCCGGCACCCTGGTCGCTGACGGCTCGTACACATTCGCCATCGAAGCCGTCGATGGCATCTACACGGCATCAGGCGCGACGTCGGCCGTGACTGACCGTACCGCGCCGACGGCGACGCTCACCGCACCGGCTACCGGCGCAACGTACTCGAACGTGCGCCAGAACGGCAGCACGAACGTAACGGCCACCGGTACCGCCTCCGACACGAACATCGTGAACTGGGAGGTCGCACACCAGCGCACCGGCGCTGGCTTCGTCACCTTCGCCAGCGGAACGAGCGCTGTATCCAATGGGCAGTTGGGCATGTGGAGATCTGATCCGGCGGCGAACGGCTCGTACGCGATACGCCTTCAGGTCCACGACCGGGCCGGCAACGTCGCAACCGCTACGGCCGATATCACCGTGGCACACTTTTCGGCCAGCCAGAATGTCTACCAGATCAATCCGTCGACCGGCGAGAGCGTCACCTATACGTCGATCGTGCCGTTTGCGCTGACGGAGACGCTCACAATCCGCAACGCGGCGGGCGTCACGGTGCGCACGCTCGTGGCTGTGGCGCGCTCCGCTGGCACTTACCTCGATCCGTGGAACGGCCGGAATGACAGTAACGCCCTGCTGCCCGACGGCGCCTATTCGTACGTCGTCACTGTCACCGAAGGGTCGAGCGGATTCACGTGGGACCTCTCCCAGGAAATGCGCGGCAGCACGGCCACGCAATATCCGTATCCGGAGTGCTCGGCCAGGTCGATGCCGGTCGATACCTGCGCGAATCAAGCCGCCGCGAACCGCCAGTACGACCCGTATACGAACGACCCTTTGAAGATCCACTACTCTGTGGCCGAGCCGTCGCGGGTGTCGGTGGTGCTGAGCACGACCGAGGAAACGAGCACCGTCTGCGGAGGCCACGTCATGTGCATCGTCGACCAGGAGTACCGCGCTGCCGGGAGTTATGTAGAGACCTGGGCCGGAATCGCGAGCACCGGCTTCTATGTCACCGCGCCTTTTCCGCATATTACGGTTGTTCGCCGCACCAATACATTCCCGAAGAACGTGCTCCTCCTGCACGGCGCGACGCCGGCCGTCCGTGCCAGCAATCTTGAAATCACCCCCCCGCTTTACAGCCCGGAGGCCGGCTCGATGACGGTCGAACTCGACCTCCAGACGTTTGGCAACGCCGCGGCCTCAGTGACGTTGCAGTTCGTGTATCAGGACTACGCCTCGACTCTTCGTACGGTTACCGTCGACAATCAGTCGCCTGGCCGCTTCACCTATACATGGGACGGCAAGGGCTCGAGCGGACACTACGTCGCTCCGGGCGAATACTCGCTGGTGGTCCTCGCGCGCGCCGGCGGTTTCACGTCCACCGTCAACGCGCGGTTCGTAGTCATCTATTGAGGGGGATCGGATGCGGACTCGAAAATCCGGAACAATGCTCATGCTCGCGGCGGCCACCTTCGCCGTCGCGCTGCTCGCGCCGAGCCTCTACGCACAGTCGAGCGTCTTCTGCGCCCCTCCCGTCCCGACGCCCAAAGACAAGCCGCCGCCGGACAACCCACCGAGCTGCGGCGACAAAAAATGCGAGAAGTGCAACGCGTCGCCCTGTTTCGCGAAGACCGGCGTCTACACGACCTCCGAAACCGACCTGGAGGTGCCGACCATCGGCTTTCCGCTCACGGTGACCCGCTCCTACGAGAGCTGGCACGCCGTGGACGGTCCGGCAGGCCTCGGATGGATGTCGAACCTCGGCACGCGCATCTACTACGCCACGTACCTGGTGTCCGCGCCGAACGTCTACAAGAACGAAGCGGTAGTGGTCATGCCGGACGGCGACGCCGTCCGCTTTCAGGAGAATACCGACGGGACGTTCAGCCCGCCCCTCGGACGCCGCGAAACCCTGACGCGCGCGAGCGACGGGACTTTCACCCTGAAGCTCCAGCGCAACGCCGGACAGGTCGCGTTCGCAGCCGACGGCGCGCTGGTGACGATGAAGGATGAATGGGGAAATACGTTGCGCTTCACGCTCGACGCGCAACGCCGCGTCAGCCGCATCGATGACGATTCAGGCACGGGTCGCCATTTGACCGTGACCTGGAACCCCGCCGGCCGGATCGGCTCGGTCCAGGACAACGCCAACCGCGTCGTCTCCTACACGTACGCCGCTAACGGCACCCTGGAGACGGTCAAGAACCCCCTCGACCAGATCCGCACGTACCAATACGAGCAGCGACGGTTCGCGCCGCTGCTCTCGGCGGTGAAGGACCACTGGGGGCGTACCCTGACCGAGGTCACGTGGGACGGGCAGGACCGCGTGCAGACGTACTCCGAGGCAGGCGAAACCTACACGATGTCGTACCTGAAGGGGGCTGCGCCGCCGTACACGCCGTACACGCTCAAAACGCATTCGCTGGGCGCGCAGAGCATCGCGTACGATGCAGCCGGCCTGGTCACCTCACGCGGAAGCGGGACGACCTCCTATACCCCCGAAGGGGATGTCGAGCTCGTCACGGACTCACGCGGATACCGCACCCGGTACACGTTTTTCGGCGATGGCCGAGTGCGCACCGCGACCTACAACGAGGGTACGATCGCGGGCGTCGGTGACGTGAGCTTCCACTACGCCTACGACCCGACGTATTCGGACAAGATCTCGACGATCGAGCCGCACGTTGCGAACTGGGGCGGCACCGTTTTCAATGGACACTGGCGCGGCTGGAGGTACACCTATTACACCACCACCGACCCCACCACCGGACAACTGGCTGGGGCGTTGAAGCAGGTCGACCGGATGGCATACCAGAACGACACCACCACCGTCCTGACCGATAACTGCGGTTCGACGTGCATGTACGCCTCGTACAAATACGACACCAAAGGGCGAGTCCTCGCTGCGTGGACACGCGCCGGCAGTCAGACGACCTACCAGCACGACGACGTGCAGATGCGGCTCACCGTCACCACAGCCGGGAATGGTGCCGGATCCCCTTCCACGACGTACCAGTTCGACTCGCTGGGACGCACCCTCGCGACCACCGACCCTCTGGGGAATGTCACCTCGTACGAATACGACGTCCTCGGACGCGTCAAGACGCTGACCCTGCCCAAACCGGCCGCGACCTCGACCCTGAATTTCGTCGCCACGTACCTTTACGATCAAGCCGGCACCGATCCCAACCTGAATTACACGCACGTCACCGACCCGAACCAGCGCGTGACCAAGCAGGGATACGACCAGTTTGACCGCCTGGTCGAAAGCGTGGACGCGGCCGGGAACGTGACCAGGTACACGTACGCGAGCGGACTCCTCAGCTCGATCGAGGACGCGAACGGCAATGTCACGTCCTACACGTATGACTCCATGCGTTTCCTGCAGAAGACGACGTTTCCCGACGGCGCGTCGGAGTCGTACACGTATTATGGCGACGGCGTTCTGAAGACGAGAACGGATCGCAAAGGCGTGACCACGACGTACGGTTACGACGCTTTCGGGCGTTTGACCTCCCAGACCACCAGCTCACAGACGCGCACCTTCTCCTATACAGGGGAGAAGCTCATGTCGACGAGCGACAGCTATTCCGGGACGACGGAGCTCAACTATTTCAGCTACGATCCGAAGACCTTCCTGCTGACCTCAGAAAAGCAAGGAAGCGTCCTGCCACCGGGCGCCAGTCTTTCGACAGACCGCGGCACCATCAACTACACATGGGATCCCGATTATGACCGGATCGCCACCTACTCGGTCACCGACGGTGGCTCGAACCGCACGCCGCCCGTGACCACCTACTCGTATCACGCCGATGGCAGCGTGGCCTCGATGAAGTGGGGTCACGTCACCGGCCTCTTTCAATTCACTTATGATCTGAACGGACAAGTGAAAGAGATCAGCTTTCCGAACGGGCAGAAGCGCAAGTACACGTACGACGGACAGGGACGCACGACGGAGGTGGACAACCGGTACGGCACGTCGACGATTCTGGCCAGGTTCGGGTACGAGTACGACCGCGACGAGACGACGCAGCAGTTTACGATGCTCGGGCAGCGCACGAAGGTGACGGCGAATGTCCCGGCCTGGCCGGTGCCGAACGTCACCACCTCGTACTCTTACGATGCCAGCTACCAGCTGGTGAAAACGAAAGCGACCGCGGGATCGACGGTGACGGAAAAGTCGTGGACCTATGACGCAATCGGAAACCGCCTGACGCAGACGGTCAGCGCGGGAACGACCAATTACACCTACGCGCAAAACACCGCCGGCAAGAATACCTCCCGGCTCGCCACCGCCGCCGCAAGCGCGGTCACGCACGACCTGAACGGGAACATGACCGCGTTCGGCGGGTCGTCCTACGGCTGGGACTCGCTGGACCGGATGACGCAGTCCATCGGCGTCTTCAACTACAAATACGACTTCATGGACCGGCGTGTAGCCGTCGACTACCACTCCACGAAGTACATCTACAACGGCCTAGATCCGGTGACCATCACCTACACGAACAACGGCTACTACCTTGCCGACTACCTCTTCGCCCCCGGCATCGACCAGCCGCTGGCGCGAGCCGACTACTACGGCGTGACGTATTACTCGGTGGACGCCCTTGGGTCCGTGATCGCGCTCTCCAACCCAGCGGGCGTGATTCAGAACAGCTACGCCTACGGTTCCTGGGGCGAGCTCGAGCGCGAGTCCGGCCCCATCGTCCAGCCCTTCGCTTACACCGGCCGCGAATTCGACGTGTTCACCTCCAACCAACGGAACATGTACCACTACCGCGCCCGGAGGATGATGCCGGGAGTGGGGCGGTTCCTCAGTGAGGACCCCATACGCTGGTATGGGTCCGGAATCCACTTCTACCGGTACGCTAACAATAGCCCGGTACTACTCACGGACCCATTAGGCCTATGGGCCACGCCATCCGAAGTGCAGTTCTGCCTAATGAATCCGTCCGCGTGTCTGGACGTAGGCAAGTGCCGGACTCTGGCGATCCAGAAGACCGTTCAAAAGTTTGGTGTGGACGTGGACGACACACCGGGAAATGCGTTCAAGCACTGCTACTGGAGTTGCTGCATGGCTCGGCACATGGGGGCTGCAAAGGCTAAGGCCGCCGGAGATGCGCATGAGAGCTATCCTGGCAATCCTCCGTGCAAGAAGGAGATGGATCTTTACAACAACAACATCGGCCTTAACGGCGCCACCTTGGGAGCAGGAACCTCATGCGAGGACTACTGCAGCTCAGCGTCGCTTCAACCGAAACCGAACCCAACATGCGATACCTGCACGCCATGAGATACCTCGTTGCAGCCGCGTTCGCCGGCATGATGATTGTCTCTTGCGCGCCACCCTGGCTACGCCGCGAGGAGTTCAAAGCGAAGTTGGAATGTGGAATGACGGAGGCTGATCTTAGACGCTTGGCGAACACGGCGAAAGTATCCGAGTTCGGTACGCCACAAGTAAAGCAACCGGGCTCTCCGACGTTCTATCTAATTGAAGGAGGTACGTATCTCGGCTTTTGGTTCGAGCGGGGTCGCCTTGTCGCCTATGGCGAAGGTAGCTTGAACTCGTACACATCTGACAACCTAACAAAATACCAGCTATGCGCAACCGCGCCTCCAGCGTCGACGAGCCGCTAGCGATAGCCGACCGGTTTCTCTGGTCATTTTGTGACTGGGCCAAGTTGATGCCGCAGATCGCCTTCATGGCGTTGGCGTAGGTTTCTCTCGGATGACCGACAGAATCAAGCTCGACATTAATTCCTAACGATACGTACCAACGCGGCCGCATCATTGCAGCCTGGACGTCAAGTGATGCTATCGTCGATGTTGGAGTTCTGTTGGGGAATCATGGGACACGTCGTCGCGGTCCTTGAGCTTCTCCGGCTGATGCCGCGTGGATTCAAAGTAGTCGGTGGCGGAGGTCGGCCACGCGCTCGAGCCCGCCTCGGGCGGCGTAGTCGGTATTACGGCTGTACGGTCCGCTGTTTCCGGCGCTTCCGCGTCCGCCACGTGAACGGCCAGGTCAGGAAGATCAACTTTCCGAACGGGCAGAAACGCAAGTACACGTACGACGGACACGGCCGACTACCAGTCCAAATTGATGGACATCAATAATAACAAGCAAGGTATTGCGGGCGGTGCTGCCGGAAAGGATTGCAATGCGCACTGCTCGTCAGCGCCACTTCAGAAACAAGTCGACAAAAAGAAGTGCATACCGTGCAAGTCGATGGCTTCGCAAGCGCGCTCCGTTGCGGTATGTCTCGGGATGAGGTCACCCGCGCCGCGGTGCGATTCGGATACGACAAATGCTTGACGCCGGCCGACACCTCGGCGGGCTTCACTTCCGCTTGTGCCTCCGGAGATCATTGGGCGGTCTTCCGTTTTGACGACGGCGGGCTTAATTCATTTCAAACCGGCACGATGATCAACAGTGAGCGAAGGGATACGACCGGAAGTGCAGACGGCGAAGTACGGCTGTGTGATCCCGGTCTCTCTACGCGCAATCCGTAAGTGCGAATACGGCGATGAATCGGCGACGCTTTTTGCAATCGACCTTCTCCGCGGCCGTGGTCGCGATCATTCTCTCGCGCTGCGGGTTCATCGGCTCCGACTACGTGCCGACGGAGAAGACGCTCCGTCGATGGGCGGGCACTTTTGTCGTCGAAGGCGCTGTGAACGTGGAGCCGTTGTACGGCAACATCGACGTGGATTCTGTCATTGGCCGGTATGAGGCGTTGGCTCCGCCAGACGCCGTTCTGGCGGAGATCGAGCGCCGCGCTACTCGGGCGGGATGGCAAGTCGTGCAGCGCGAAGGGACCTTTCGCGAATTCCATCGAGTTACACCCGGCAGCTTCGAAATCGCTCGGGTGCGGATCAACGGCGCGAGGCGCGTAACAGTGGGGTGGCTGCAGGTAGACGGCTCCAGGACCGCAGAAGATGCCGCGCACTCCGTGGAAGGTTCATGGGCCGCCGCGGAGTTGTGGCCGCGCTGCCAAAAGGAAACCGCTAGCATCGACCCGCGCACCTGATGCCGCGCACGCAGCCGCTCACTCTAAAAATGTGTCGCTCTGTGTTGCCGCGCGGTCTGCTCTGGCTCAATGGACTTGGAATGTCTCGGGAAGCCCGCGGCTCGCCCGATTCGCACTTGTTCCGAGCTTGGGTCAAGGGACTGCCGACGGGTTCGGGGCGCACTGCATGTGCCTGCAGCCCCGCCCACCCAGGTCCCTCGACTCGACGCTCGGGATGACAGCAGGGGCCACCAGCACGACAACTGGAGCTGCCGCCTCAGCCCAACCGCCCTCACGCGCGAGCACAGCGAGAAGTTGCGGCAGCTGGGTGTGGTGACGGGGCGGTAGTTACGCGGCGTTCGATAGCCGTCGAAGGCAGCGACAGAACGTGGCACCCGGATTCAGTCGGGTGATTTGGCGTGTTGAACGTCAGCCCGCGGAGGCGGGCGGCAGACGGAACCTGTCGCCCGCCTTCGCGGGCTCATCTCTTCATCGCAGGTTCACCCGGCTGAAGTCGGGCGCTACGTTCTGTCGCCGCCTACAGCGGCTGCCCTCGACAGTCGGAATGCGCTTGCACAAACGTGTCATTCCGAGCGTGAGTCGAGGGACCTGGGCGGGGGGGGGCGAGAGGCATGTGCAGCGTAGCCCGCATGTGCGGCGCATCCCCGCCCACCCTGGTCCCTCGACTCGACGCTCGGGATGACAGCAGGCGCCACCAGCACGACAACTGGAGCTGGCGCCTGCGTCCCACCGCACACGCGCGAGCACAGATGTTCGTGACGGACGGTAGTTCCAGCTCGCGCGTGCCGGCGGTCGCGTTGGCGCTACTCGGCAAATGCGTCGTGCACCGGAAGCGCGAAGCCGGCGAACAGCGGCGTGGTGACGGTGCCGCCGGTGTCGGTGTCGATCTCCTCGGCACGCGCGAACGTGCTGCCGTCGCGGCGATAGATCTTCACGAGCTGCAGTTCCGGATCGACGATCCAGTACTCATCGACACCGGCGCGCTCGTACAGCTTGCGTTTCTCGATCTCGTCGAGCCGCCGCGTGGAGTTGGAGAGGACTTCCACGACCAGGTTCGGGATTCCGTGGACATTTTTGTCGCCGACGATCATCGCTCGATCGGACTTCATGACGATGACGTCGGGCTGTACGACGCGCGCGTCGGAGAGAACGACGACGACAGGCGACCCGAGCACGCGGCCGCCGCCATGCGCGCGAAAGTAAGCGAGGAACGCGGCGGCGATGTTCAGCACGATCACCTGGTGCTGCGGAACGGGCGCAGGATTCACGTACAACTCCCCGTCGATGATCTCGTAACGGTTCCCATCATCGGGAAGCTTCACGTAATCGTCGTAAGTCAGCTTCGTCGCAGTCTGCGGAGCCATGACCGAAAGAGTTTACGCCCGTTCGAGGATCGCCACCGGGAACGTGGCGAAGACGTTGTGGAGCTCGAGGGACTCCACGATCTCGTCGGTGAAGACGTTGCGCCATTTCCCGGCGGGGAGGTCGAGGGCGTGGGAGCCCCAGACTTCGCCGAGGGGGAGTTGGGGTGGTTTGACGAGTTGGGTGGTGAGGCGGGGGACGGCGACCAGGATGTCGTCGCCGCGGAGGAAGGCGACGGCGTTGGGGGTGCCGGTTTCGACGGGCCGGTACGACTCGGGGAGTTTGGCGCGCATGGAGAGCGAGCGCGCGGTGACGAAGAGTTTGACGCGGCCGTCGGTCCAGTTGCGGAGGAGTTGCGCGGGCGTCGCGGATTTGGCGAGCAGCGCGGAGCGGCGTGCGTAGTCGACGGGGCGGCGGTTGTCGGGGTCGACGAGCGAAAAGTCCCAGAGCTCGCTGCCTTGGTAGAAATCGGGAACGCCGGGGCTCAGCGTCTTCAGCACGACCTGGGACAGCGAGTTGAGGAAGCCGTGGAAGGCGATGCGGCGCTGGAAGCGGCGGAAGCCGGTGAGGAACGGCTCGTGTGCGACGACCGCCTTTGCGAAATCCTTCAGCGCGTTCTCGTACGACTCGTTGATGGCGATCCAGCTCGAGTGTGTCTTGGCCTCGCGCGCGGCCTTCTCCAGATACTCAGCAAGGCGCGGCGCGACGGACGGGATCTCGGAATCGTCCAGCGGCCACATGCCGACCAGGGTCTGGTAGATCAGCAGCTCCTCGTTCGGATGCGGAATGCCGTCGCGTTTCAGCGGCGCGTTCACGCGGGACCACTTGCGCACCTCGCGCTCCCACGCATCGGGCATCTCGGAGAGCACGCTGATCCGCGCGCGGACGTCCTCGGCGCGTTTGGTGTCATGCGTCGACGTGGCGTTCATCGTGCGCGGCCAGTCGCGTTGCACGGTCTCGTTGCGGGCGTGCAGATCCGCGAC
This sequence comes from Thermoanaerobaculia bacterium, assembly GCA_036387915.1. Classification (GTDB taxonomy): domain Bacteria; phylum Acidobacteriota; class Thermoanaerobaculia; order Gp7-AA8; family Gp7-AA8; genus QHVT01. The sequence continues at coordinate 15,937 of DASVSV010000320.1, read as the reverse complement.
CGGATCGAACGTCGCGTCGCGTCCCGGCTCGCCGCCGACCTCGTTGAGCGAGATCAGGCGGTTGTAGTTGTAGAAGGCGGTGTCCTCGACGCCCTTGGCCATGACCCGGCCGGTGAACTGCTGCCAGCGCATCACGAACTCCAGCCACTTGTCGCGCTCGTCGGCAATGTACTTCGGCAACTGCAGCAGCAGCACGTGCTCGACGAACATCATCGCCCGCGGCTCCAGTTGTCCCGCGCGCCGCCGAGCCTCTTCGATCGCGTGCAGCAGGAAATCGCGATCGGCATCGACGACCGAGACGTCGCGGATGTACGTGCGATAGACGGGCATGCAGGCCGTGATCTCGACCAGCGCCGCGAGCAGCTCCGTCGGCGCGAGGTCGCGCGCGTTGCGATCCGCGACGGCGAGCTGCGCCAGATACGAACCGAGCGCGCGCATTTCGCCGAAGAAGAGCTGCTCGATGACCTGCTTCTTCCGCTCGTAAACCAGGTCCTCGTACGACCCGGTGAGGCCGGTGTAGCGGTGATACGCCTCGGTGAGCTGGCCGAGCCCCGCGGGATCGACGAACACCGCGTTGGCCGTATCGAGAAAGTCGTAGCCGGTCGTGCCGGCGCATACGAACTCGCGCGGCAGCGGCTCGCCGTGCTCGAGGATCTTCTCCACCACCACGTAGAAATCGCCGCCGAGGCGCAGCTGCAGTTTGGTCAGGTAGTTGATCGGATCGTGGAGGCCGTCGATGTGGTCGATGCGCACGCCGGTGACTTTCCCCTGGGTGATCAAATCGAGAATGAGCTTGTTGCGCATCTCGAAGACCTCGGGGTTCTCGACGCGGATGCCGACCAGGTCTGTCACGTCGAAGAAGCGGCGGTAGTTGATGGTCTCCGACGCCACGCGCCAGTACGCGAGGCGATACCACTGCGCGTCGATGACGCGGTCGAGCTGATCCGGATCCTCGTTGAAGCGCGCGATGGCGTCGTCCATCGCTTTGGTGACGTCGGGGGACTGCTCGCGCAGCCGGCAGAGCGTGTCCTTGAGGAAGCGGCTGTTGTCGATGACCTCCTCGTTGCGCGCGAGGTCGCGCAGCTCGACCCCCACGCCCTCCGCCGGCAGCGCCTCGGCACACTGCTCGAGCACCACGTGATACGACTTTGGCGAGAGCGGGAAGCGCTTGTCGTAATAGGCGAGGAAGAAGCCGTCGTTGTCGAAGCCGAGCTGGATCTCTTTCGACTCCAGCGCCTCACCGTATGGGCGCCCAAGGATCGGCAGGAGGACTTTGTCGTCGCGCCAGTCGATGTCGAAGTAGTGCAGGTAGCGCGACTTCGCGCCGTTCTCGAGGACGCTCACCCACCACGGGTTCTCGTGGCTGGCGGCCATGTGATTCGGGACGATGTCGAGCAGGAGCCCCATGTCGCGCCGATCGAGCTCGCCATGCAGCTCGGTGAAATCGTCCTCGGTGCCGAGCTCGGGATTCAGCGCGTTCGCGTCGACGATGTCGTAGCCGTGCATGCTCCCCTTGCGCGGCTTGAGGAGCGGCGAGGCGTAGACGTCGGTGACACCGAGGCGGTGCAGATAGTCGACGATCTGCCTCGCGTCCTGGAACCCGAACGCGGAGTTGAACTGGAGGCGGTAGGTGGCTTTCGGAATACGCATGCTGAAGGACGACGGCTAGACCGCCGCGCTCCAGACAGCGAAACCGTGCGGCGGCAGCGTCAGCCGCGACTCTTCAAGCTTCGCGCCCGTCTCCATCAACGGCTGCCACTGGCCCGCCGGCGCGTCCACGGTCTGCGCCTGTCCGCTGAAGTTGAACGCCACCAGCGCCTGATCGGAACCGGTCCAGCGGCGCACGAGCAGCACCTGCTTCGCGTCGTCCGCGTGCGTCTCCAGCGACGCCAGGTCGAGCCGCCGCAGCGCGGGCGTGTCGCGCCGCAGCGCGAGCAGCCGCTGGTAGAGGCGCCACATCGACGCGTGCTCGCCGACGTCGAGCAGCGACCAGTTCAGCTTCGAGCGGCGGAACGTTTCCTCGTCGTGCGGATCGGGTGGCTCGCCCTCCCACGAAAAGTCGTCGAACTCCTCGCGCCGTCCTTTGCGCACGGCCTCGATGAGGTCTTTGTCCGAGTGCGAGGTGAAGTACTGGAAGGGTGCTTTCTCGCCGTACTCCTCCCCCATGAACAGCATCGGCACGAACGGCGAGAGGATGAGCGCGGCCGCGGCCAGGCGTGTCTGGTCGACCGACACCATGTCGCTGATGCGCTCGCCCACCATGCGGTTGCCGACCTGATCGTGGTTCTGCATCGAGATGATGAACTGCGCGCCGTTCTTCGTCTTCGGCTTGAGGCCGTACTTGCGCCCGCGGTACGGCGAATGCTGGCCGACGTAGAGATAGCCGGTCTCCAGCACGCGCGCGACGTTGCTGACCTTGAGCGGAAAACCGGAGTAGTACCCATCCTGCTCGCCGGTCAGCAGTGTGTGCAGCGAATGGTGATAGTCGTCCATCCACTGCGCGTCGAAGTCGAGGCCCCAATCCTCGCGCGGTGTGATGACGCGCGGGTCGTTCAGATCGCTCTCGGCGATGCTGATCACGGTGCGGCCGAGCTTCCGCGCGCGCTCGTGCACGGCCACGTTCATGTCCTGCAGGAACGGCTCGGCGGAATGGTCGACGATCGCGTGCACGGCGTCGACGCGTAATCCGTCGAAGTGAAACTCGTCGATCCACTGCAGCGCGTTGTGAATGAAGTACCAGCGCACGTGGTCGCTGTGCATGCCGTCGTAATTCAGCGCCAGCCCCCACGGCGTTTTGTAGCGGTCGGTAAAGTACGGACCGTACTGGCCGAGGTAGTTTCCCTCGGGGCCGAGGTGGTTGTAGACCACGTCGACGACGATGGCCAGGCCGCGCTGATGACAGGCGTCGACGAGACGCTTCAACGCGCGCGGTCCGCCGTAGGAGTTCTGCACGGCGCCGACGTACACGCCGTCGTAGCCCCAGTTGCGCTCGCCCGGAAACTGCGCGACCGGCAGCAGCTCGACCACCGTGACGCCGAGCTCTTTCAGTTTGTCGAGCCTCGGGATGACGGCGTCGAAGGTCCCCTCTTCGGTGAACGTGCCGACGTGCAACTCGTAGACGACGTAGTCCTCGAGCGGCAGACCTTTCCAGTCGCCGTCACTCCATTCGAACTCCGCGCTCACGACTTCCGACGCCTTGTGCACGCCCTCGGGCTGGAAGCGCGACGCGGGATCGGGACGCTCGTCGCCGCCGTCGAGCACGAACAGGTAGCGCGTGCCTTCCGGACAATCGTCGACGACCGCCTCGTGATGTCCGCCCTCGGTTTTCGTCAGCGGAATGCGGCGCTCCTCCGGCGCGACGATGTGCAATTCGACGCGCGCGAGGTCGGGCGCCCAGACGCGGAACTCGCAGCGGTTGCCGTCCAGCACGCGCGCTCCCAACGGAACGCGCGTGCGGGATTCCTGGGCTTCGGGCTCGGCGACCGGAGCGATCTCCTGTTCGGGAACGGATGTGGCGTTGGCGTCTGCACGATCAGACAATTGGGCTTTCCTCTTCTTCTTTTTCGGGACCGGAGACCAGGAAGATTGCTCCGAGCGGCGGGAGGGTGAGATTGACGGACCAGCGGCGGCCATGCAGCGGGATCGGTGACGCGTCGACGCCGCCCATGTTCCCCTGCCCGCTGCCGCCGTACAGCGGCGCGTCGCTGTTGAGCGCCTCGCGCCAGTGACCGCCGCGCGGGACGCCGATCTGATAGTTGTAGCGCGCCTGCGGCGTGAAATTCATCACCGCCACGACCGCCTCGCCGGACTTGGAGCGGCGCAGCAGACTGACGATGCTGTTCTCCGTGTCGCAGCAGTCGATCCATTCGAAGCCACCGGGCGACATGTCCAGCTCGTGCAACGCGGGCATGTCGCGATAGGCCTTGTTCAGGTCCTCGACCCAGCGGTTCGCGCCGGCGTGCATCGGATAGTCGAGCAGTTGCCAGTCGAGGCTCGTGTCGTGATTCCACTCGCGGTACTGACCGATTTCGCCGCCCATGAACACGAGCTTCTTGCCCGGGCTCGCGTACATGTGCGCGAAGAGCAATCGCAGGTTGGCGAAGCGCTGCCACTCGTCGCCCGGCATCTTGCCGATCAGCGAGCCTTTGCCGTGCACCACTTCGTCATGCGACAGCGGCAGCACGAAGTTCTCCGTGAAGGCGTACATCATCCGGAAGGTGAGGTCGTTGTGGTGAAAGCGGCGATGCACCGGGTCCTTGGAAAAGTAGCGCAGCGTGTCGTGCATCCACCCCATGTCCCACTTCATGCCGAACCCGAGCCCGCCGACATAAGTCGGCCGCGACACCATCGGCCACGCCGTCGACTCCTCGGCGATGACCTGCACGTCGGGGTGCACCTTGTAGACGTCCTCGTTCAGGCGCCGCAGGAAGGCGATGGCCTCGAGGTTCTCGCGGCCGCCATGTTCGTTCGGCACCCACTCGCCGTGCTTGCGCGAGTAATCGAGGTAGAGCATCGACGCGACGGCGTCCACGCGCAGCCCGTCGATGTGGTACTCGTCGAGCCAGTAGAGCGCGTTCGACAACAGGAACGCGCGCACTTCGTTGCGGCCGTAGTTGAAGACCAGCGAGCCCCAGTCGGGTTGGAAGCCTTTGCGCGGGTCGGCGTGCTCGTAGAGGTGCGTGCCGTCGAAGTAGCCGAGGCCGTGCTCGTCGGTGGGAAAGTGCGACGGGACCCAGTCCAGGATCACGGCGATGCCGCTCTGATGCAGCACGTCGACGAGGTACTTGAAATCCTGCGGCGTGCCGTAGCGGCTGGTCGGCGCGAAGTAGCCGGTGCCCTGATAGCCCCAGGAGCCGTAGAACGGATGCTCCTGCACGGGCATCAGCTCGACGTGCGTGAAGTTCATCCTCTTGACGTAGTCGGCGAGCGGCTGCGCGATCTCGCGGTACGACATGGAGCGCTCGGGGCCGCCGTTGTCGGAGACGCGGCGCCACGAGCCGAGGTGCACTTCGTAGATGGACATCGGCGCTTCGTAGCCGTTGCGCGCGCGGCGCGTTTCCATCCACTCGGAGTCGTTCCACTGGTATTCGAGGTCCCACACTTTCGACGCGGTAGCGGGCGGCGTTTCCTGATGGACGGCCATCGGATCGGCCTTGTTGACGCGGTAGCCGGTGCCCCTCGCCACGATGTGGTACTTGTACGTGGCGCCGCGCTCGAGATCGGGGATGAAGCCTTCCCAGATGCCGGAGCCGCCGCGCGCATGCAGCGGATTGGCGTCGGGATTCCAGCCGTTGAAATCGCCGACGACGCTGACGCGATCGGCGTTCGGAGCCCAGACGCCGAACATCACGCCACCCGGCACGAGGTGATTGCCCAGCTTCTGCCAGAGCTTGTAGTGCGTGCCTTCGTTGAAGAGATGAAGGTCCCAGTCGGTGAGGAGTGTGTCGGGACGGGTGTCGGCGTTCGCCGGAGCGCTGGCTTCCAACGCGGCGCCGGCGTCCATTCCGGCCGGGCCGCTGACATTCTGATGGCCGGTCTCCTCCGGCTCGCTGGAATGCGCGTCAAACGCGGTGCTTCGGTCAGCATCCGCAGGGGCCGCCACCGTCTCTCCGGCCGGTTCGCCGGTCGCTGGCGCGTCATCCGCCGGCGCGTCCGTGAGAATGGGACCGGCCTCGCTGATCACCGAATCCGGCGCGTTGACGATCGACGCATCCACCTCGATCGGCACCGTCGGTACTACGTCGGCGCCGACGTTCTGCAGTTCCTCCACCGCGGGATTCGCCGGCGGCATTGCCGCCGCGGCGCGTTTGCGCGGTGCGGCGACCGTTTTCGAGGCACTCGTCGACTTCCGCGCCGCGGCCTTTTTCTTCGGCGGCTCCGCGCCTGAACTTCCACCCGTTTTCTTTCTTACAGCCATTACCCTTCCTTCGCTTCGTTTTGCAGCAAGGGACTTGCCCTGCGGTCATTGACGTTCGTGAGCACGCGGCGGATCGAGCCGTCCGCCCGCGCGGCTTCGAGTCCCAGTTGAAACTTATGCCGCCAGCTGCGTTCCGGGACGCCGGGGACGTTCTGCGGCTCGAGCTCGCCCCAGAGATCCTCGAGGTTGATGAGCACGATCTCCGCGTCGCTCGACGCGAGCTGCGTCAGCAGCGCCTCCAGCGCGCTTTTCGCGTCGTGGTATCCGAGGGCTCGCTTCATGTTTTCGCGGGAGTCGCGCTCGCGGCGCGCGCCCACTTCGTCGAGCAGGCCCTGCGTGACGCGGTCGTCGATGTCGCGGCCGTTCCACCAGGCGGCGAACGTCGGCATGTCGTGCGTGTTGATGCTCGCCACCGAGGCCGCGGGCGGCTGCGGCAGCGGCGGATCCTGCGGCTTCACCTCGTACTGCACGACGTACATCTGCCGCAATCCGTGGCGGGCCATCGTCTTCGGCACTTCCGGCGGGACGGTGCCGAGATCTTCGCCGACCACCGTGCAGCCGTGGCGGCGCGACTCGAGCGTGAGGATGGCGTACAACTCGTCCGCCTTGTAGCGCACGTAAACCCCTTCGCTCGCATCGAGCCCCTCGGGGATCCAGTAGAGGCGATGCAGCCCCATCACGTGGTCGATGCGCAGGATGCCGGCGTGCGAGACGTGATGGCGGATCGCTTTGCGAAAGTAGTCGTAGCGGTCCGCGCGCAGCGCGTCGGGATCGAACGGCGGAAAGCCCCAACTCTGCCCCTTCGTGAAAAAGAGGTCGGGCGGTGCGCCGACCGAGACACCGTTCGCGAAGACGTGCGCGTAGCGATGCGCGTCGTAGCCGCTCGAGTTCACGCCGAGCGGGAAGTCGAGATAGAGCCCGGCGCCGAGACGGCGGGCCGCGTTGGCGACCTCGCGCATCTGCTGCGCGAGCCGGTATTGCACGTAGAGGTGAAAGCGCGCCGTGTCCGCGGTTGCGTCGGGACGCGAGGCGCGCCAGTCGGCGTATTCGCACGCTTCGCCCGCGGCGAATTTCTCAAAGTTCGCGTCGGGGACGAAACGCTCCGCGCACCGCTGCAGCACACGGCGCTTCTCGCGGCGGACGCCCTCGTACTCGACGAGCTTCGTCTGCTGCAGATGCGCGATCGCGCCGAGGTCCGCGTCCTCCGGCTGAAACTCGGGCAGGCGGGTGACGTCGAGATAGAGCTCGTTCCAGAAGAGCCGGCTCACCGGCGAGTACGGACTCGGCTCGTCGTCGAACGCCGCCAGCATCGGCAGCGTGGCCACGACCGAGCCGCCGTGATGATCGACCCAGCTCGCGTACTGCAGCAGATCGCCGAGGTCGCCGGCGCCCCATGAACGGCGCGTGTGCGCGGCGTAGAGCGGTGCGAAGACGCCCCATTGTTTCTTGCGCGGCGCGTAAGCCTTCGCTGGCGCGGCGATGATCAGCACCTCGTGCGATCTGTCGATGCGCAGCGTGTGATAGCCGGGCGGCAGAGGCTCGAGCGTCTGCGATCCGCGGCCCGAGCGCCACGAGCCGTCTTCGAGCGCGAGGTCCCACTCCTCGCCGGCCACCGCGAGGCGTTCGTTGCCCCAGACCACGCGTACCGGATCGACGTCTTTCGGCAGTTGCGGCGACGAGCGCTTGCGCGCGTCGATGGCGGCCATGAGCGCACGTTTGCCGGCCTGCTGCCGTTTTCCGGCCGCGTCCGTATAAGTCGTTTCAATGCTGTATTGCCGCGCCAGTTCGCGCAGTGCCGAGGTCCTCATCTCGCATCGCGGGATTGCAGCATCTGGGCCGTCACGGCGATGGCGATCTCGTGCGGATGATTCGATCCGAGCTCCAGTCCAACCGGGCAGAAGAACGCGCGAGTGAGCTCTTCCGGCAGCCCCGCGGCGACGATGTCCTGCCGCAGCCGCTTCGCTTTGGCGTTGCTGCCGATCACGCCGAGGTACGGGAACTTTCGCGTGCGGAGGATCTCGATCAGGATCGGCTTGTCGGTGGTGTGCCCCATGGTCATGAGCAGCACGAAGCTCCCTTCCGGGATCTTCGCCACCTCGGACGGCATATCGGAACTTTGCACGCGATGCAACTTGGAAGAGGCAGGCAACCGCTCCAGCCATTCGGAGCGCGGGTCGACGCAGGTGACGCGGCAATCGAGCCGGATCAGGTTCTCGATCAGCGCCGCGGCGACGTGCCCCGCGCCGAAGACGACGATGTTCCAGCGCGTGACGTTGAAGGCTTCGAAGTAGACCCGCACGATGCCGCCGCAGGTCATGCCGATGTCCTTCTCCAGGGACCATTGGTAGAAGCGCGTCTTCGGCGCGGAGTCGTCGGCCAGCATCGCCTGCGCCTCCTGAATCGCTCGCGCTTCGATCTTGCCGCCGCCGACGGTCCCGAACACCCGCCCCTCGCTCGTGACCAGCATCTTCGCGCCGCGGTCCTGCGGCGTGGAGCCGAGCGTGTCGACGACCGTCACCGCCACGAACGGCGCGCCGTCGTCGATGAGCTGGTTCTGGGCTTCGAAGAAGGTGGTCATGGGAGACAGTCTCACAGGCTCATAGGCTCACAGTCGCATAGGAGCTCCGCCTATGAGCCTATGCGACGATGAGGCTGTGAGGCTGTAAGGTCATGGGGACAGTCTCACAGGCTCATAGGCTCACAGGCGCACAGGAGCTCCGCCTATGAGCCTATGCGACTATGAGGCTGTGAGACTAGCCTCTCGACGCGTCGTCCTCCCCACCGAAACCAAACCCGCCACCCTCGTCCTCAACGGCCCGCGGGTCGCCGCCATCGAGCCGTACGGCGCCGCCGATCACGACTACGGCGACCTCGTGCTGATGCCGGGCCTCGTCGACTCGCACGTGCACGTGAACGAGCCGGGGCGCACGGAGTGGGAAGGGTTCGCCACGGCCACGCGGGCGGCGGCGGCGGGGGGGATCACGACCATCGTCGACATGCCGCTGAATTCGTTGCCGCCGACGACCACCGTGGCGGCGCTGGAAGAAAAGCAGCAGCATGCGCGCGGCGAGATCTCCGTCGAGCTGTGGGGCGGCGTGATTCCAGGGAACACGCACGAGCTGCGTCCGATGCTCGAGCGGGGCGCGCGCGGGTTCAAGTGCTTCCTGGTCCACTCCGGCGTGGACGAGTTCCCCAACGTCAACGAGCGCGAGCTGTACGAGGCCGCGCGCGAACTGGCCGGCACGAACGCGCCGCTGCTCGTGCACGCGGAGCTGGGCGAACATCTGCACGAGCCGCAAGGCGATCCGGTGGACTATGCGACGTATCTCCACTCGCGTCCGAATGCGGCCGAGGACGCGGCCATCGAGCTGGTGGTACGCGTGTGCCGCGACACGGGCGCGCGCATGCACATCGTCCATCTCTCCTCCGCCAGCGCGCTGCGCATCCTGCGCGAGGCGAAAGGTCTCCCGCTGACCGCGGAGACGACGCCGCACTATCTGCACTTCGACGCGGAGTCGGTCCCGCGCGGCCGCACCGAATACAAATGCGCCCCGCCGATCCGCGAGCGCGACAATCGCGAGCAGCTCTGGCAGGGCCTCGGCGACGGCACGATCGGCCTCGTGGTCAGCGACCACTCGCCCTGCACGCCCGAGCTGAAGAAAGGCGACTTCGCCTCCGCCTGGGGCGGCATCGCCTCGCTGCAGTTCGTGCTCCCCATCGTCTGGACGAACGCGCGCCGTCGCGGCTTCACGCCCGAGCACCTCGCGCAATGGTGCAGCGCCGCGCCCGCGCGTCTCGCCAACCTGCCGCACAAAGGCGCGATCGCGATCGGCAACGACGCCGACTTTGTCGTCTGGAATCCCGACGAAACGTTCACCGTCACGCCAGACCTCATCCAGCATCGCCACAAAGTCACGCCCTACCTCGGCGCGGAGCTGCACGGGGTGGTCAGGGATGTCTGGTCGCGCGGTAAACTCCACCGCCGTGTCTGACTATCTCGACCTCGCCTCCGAACGCCTCGGCGGCAGCGTGCTCTACGCCAACGACGACTTCTTCGCCGAAAAAGAAAACCTGCTCAAGCCCCACGCACCAGTGTGGAAAGAGCACGAGTACACCGACCGCGGCAAGTGGATGGACGGCTGGGAAAGCCGCCGCAAGCGCGTTCCCGGCTACGACTTCGCCGTCGTCCGCCTCGGCCTCCCGGGCATCGTGCGCAGCGTCATCGTCGACACGGCCTTCTTCCGCGGCAACTATCCGGAGTCGTGCTCGATCGACGGCGCGTCGATGCGCGCCGACACGCCGGTGGAGAAGCTCGTCAGCGGAGTCGGGTTCCGTGAGCTCCTGCCGCGCTCCCCGCTGCAGGGCAATCACGAAAATATCTTTCCGGTAACCAGCACGGACGCGGTCACGCACATCCGCCTGAACATCTTTCCCGACGGCGGCGTGGCGCGCCTGCGCGTCCTCGGCGAAGTCGTCCCCGACTGGCGTCTCGTCGGCGGCCTCGGCAACGAGGTGGACCTGGCCGCGGTGGAGAACGGCGCGCAGGTCCTGACCTGCAGCGACATGTTCTTCGGCCCGAAGCACAACCTGATCATGCCCGGCCGCGCGCTCAACATGAGCGATGGATGGGAGACCAAACGTCGCCGCGGCCCCGGCTACGACTGGGTGATCGTCAAGCTGGCCACCGAGGGGCGCGTGCGGCGGATCGAAGTCGACACGAATCACTTCAAGGGGAACTACCCGGACACGGCTTCGATCGAAGGCAGCACCGACGGCGAGAACTGGATCGACCTCCTGCCGCGCACGAAGCTGCAGGCGCACACGCGCCACTTCTTCATCGACGAGCTGCTCGCCGACGGCCCGTTCACGCACCTGCGCGTGAACGTGTTTCCGGACGGCGGCATCAGCCGCCTGCGCGTCTGGGGAGTGGCCACGCAGCAGGGACGCCGCGATGCAGCCGTGCGGCGCGTCAATACGACGTTCGAGCCGAACGAGTTGCTGAAGGTGTGCAGCTCGCAGCGCTGGACGGAAGCGATCGCGCAGGCACGACCGTTCGCATCGTGGGACGCGCTCGTCGAGACGGCCGAGCGGGTCTGGCGCGGATTGGAGCCGGCCGACTGGCTGGAGGCCTTCGCCGCCCATCCGCGCATCGGCGAGCGCAAACCGGGATGGACGGCGCAGGAGCAGTCGGGCACGCGCACCGCGTCCGACGAAACGATGCAGGCGCTCGCGGAAGGCAATCGCGCTTACGAGGAAAAGTTCGGCTTCGTCTACCTCGTCTGCGCAACGGGCAAGAGCGCCGACGAGATGCTGGCCATCCTCCAATCCCGCCTCGCCAACGACCGCGACACCGAGCTCCGCAACGCCGCGGAAGAGCAGCGCAAGATCACCGAGCTCCGGCTCGAGAAACTGGTCATGTAGTCGCAGTTCCTCGGGTTCCTCGGTTCCTCGGAGTTCCTCGGGTGGACGCGCGAGAGCGGCACCCGACAAAGTCCGAGGAACTCCGAGGAACTCCGAGGAACCCGAGGAACTCACACGATGGGCATCAGCACACACATCCTCGATACGGCCAAAGGGCGCCCCGCGGTGGGCGTGCGTATCGTCCTCACTCGCGAAGAGCGCGTCGTCTTCGACGGCGTCACCGACGACGACGGACGGGCGCGGCTGACCGAGCACGCCGAGGCCGGGACGTACCGGCTGACGTTCGACACGGGGGCGTACAACCCCGGCGGATTTTTCCCTGAGGCCATCATCGTGTTCACGGTCGACGATCCCTCGCACCATTTCCATGTACCGCTGCTACTCAGTCCGTTCGGGTACGCAACGTACAGAGGATCGTGAACATGAAGAAATGGCTCAAGCGCATCGCGGTGGTCCTGGCCGTGATGTTCGTCGCAGCGCAGTTCGTCCGCCCCGACATGACCAATCCGCCCGTCGACCCGAAGGTCGAGTACCGCGCACCGGCGCACATCCAGCCGATCCTCGACCGCTCGTGCAACGACTGCCACTCCAACCGCACGCGCTGGCCCTGGTACAGCCAGATCACGCCGGTGTCGTGGTGGCTCAAGGACCACATCGACGAAGGACGCCACGAGCTTTCCTTCTCCGAGTTCGGCACCTACTCGCCGAAGAAAGCCGCGCACAAGATGGAAGAGGTCTGCGAGGTCGTGAAGAAAGGCGAGATGCCGCTCCGCGAATACGTGTGGGGGCATCCCTCGGCGCGATTATCCGAGGCGGACAAGCACGCGCTGTGTGAGTGGGCGGGGCTGGAAGAGCGGCGCATCAAGCAGACGCGTTAGCCAGCTACGCCGACGGTGGAAACGTAGGGCGTGGCTTCAGCCCGCCCCTCCCGTGGGTGGGCGGCGGGCGCTCAGTGAAGTGGAAAGACCGCGCACGCTTCGCAAACCCAGTCCCCTCTCCCCACTCGCCGTGGGGAGAGGGGACTGGGTTACGCGAACTGCACCGGCGTTTAGCTGCGCGCGATTGCCCGGGGAGGGGCGGGCTGAAGCCACGCCCTACGTTTGGCACATGCGTGGTGAATGGCCCCTCACCGCCCGCCCCGCCGTCCCTTCAGAATCTTCACGAAGCTCCGCGAGCGGAGCTCGTCGAGGGTGAGGCCGGTGGCGAGGGCTTCCTCTTCGGTGAGGGCGCCGCTGTTCATGCCGCGGAGGAAGTAGTTGAGGAGGCCCTGCCCTGTCGCGGCGTCGTCGAAGACGTCGCCGACGAGGGTGGCCTGGCCGGCCTTGTCCATGAAGTTGCGCAGGCGCTCCGTGGCGGCGCCGGCGCCTTCGAGGAAGAATGAGTAGACCGCGGCGTAGCGCGTCGGGAGCTGCGCGGGATGGAGGTCCCAGCCCTGGTAGTAGGCGTGCACGAGGGAGTGGCGGATGTGGTCCGCGTGCAGCTTCCAGGCGCGGTGAATGGTCTCGCGGTCGCCGATGGGGAGGATGTTCGTCGCGCCGTCGGAGAGCCAGAGGCCGGTGCCTGAATACGCGACCTGCATCATGTGCCGCGCAAAGTCGCAGGCCGGATGGTCCATGCGCTGCTGGTTCGCGGTGATGTTGCAGCTCGCGGTGTAGTCGTACGTGCCGAAATGCGCGGCCACGGCGCGGCCGCGCGCGGCGTCGAGGAAGCGCGGCAGGTTCGACTCGCCGCGCTCGCTGAGGATCGACTGCGTCGTCTCGATCATGAACTCGAGGCGCAGCGTGTTCGGCGGCAGGCCGACGCGCGACTCGATGGCGTCGAACACGTCGCACAGCAGCGACACCTGTTCGGGAAGCTGGATCTTCGGCAGCGTGACGACGAAGTTCTGCGGCAGCATCCCGCCGAGGGTCGTCAACACGATGTCCAGCGTGCGGATGGAGCGCTGCATCAGCTCCTGCGTGAACGGCTTGATGCGGATGCCGATGAAGGGCGGCAGCGTGCTCTCGCGGATGCCTTTCAGGAACTCGTTGGCCACGCGTTGCGCGTCACGGTCTTCTTCTTCGTCGGGACGATTGCCGTAGCCGTCCTCGAAGTCGACGCGGAAATCCTCGACCGGCTCGCGGCGCAGCTTCTCGTGCACGCGTGTCCAGATCGTGTCGGCGTGCTGCTCCGGCAGACCGATCGCGCGCGAGAACGTGAACGCGTCCACGCCCTGCTCGCCGAGGACCTGCAGCGCCTTCTCGCCGAGCTTGCGCGTCGTGTCGCTCTTGAACAGATGCGCGCCGCCGTACACGGTGTGCACCGGCTGCCGCTCGCCGGCATCGCCGGGAAAGCGTTTCATGAAGGGGACGAGCGCGCGGTTGAGAGGAGCGGTGAGCGTGGAGAGCTCGGTTGGCGTTAGTGTCGTGTTCATTGGTCTCAAAGTCTCACAGTCTCACAGGCTCATAGTCTCAGAGGAGAGCCCCTATGAGACTCTGAGCCTATGAGACTGTGAGGCTACTGCTTCCGCACCACATGCGCCACGCCCCACCCCACCAGCGTGAGCACCGCCAGCACCAGCCAGTTGTACTGGTGGCCGTACGTCGTCACCGGAAAGTGATTGCTGATCATGATCAGCACGACCGGGATGACGATGTAGGTGTTGTGCTTGGAGCGGAACTTGGCGCGCTCGGCGAGGACGGGGTCGGGGTCGCGTCCTTCCTCGATGGCGCGGACCATTTTCTTCTGCGCGGGGATGATGCGCTCCCAGACGTTGGCGGCCATGCAGGTGCCGAGGAGGGCGCCGACGTGCATGTAGGCGGCGCGGCTCGACATCACCTGCGGCAGCCACCACGCCAGGCCGACCAGCAGCACGTACGAGATCGCGATCGCCGCCGGCTCGCTCTTCGCGATCGGCGAGAGCCAGAGCAGGTCGTACACCTTCCAGCCGACCAGAATCACCGCCACGCCGATGATCGCCGCGACCTTGAACGACGGCTTACCGGGCTCGTTGTCGACCAGCAGGCCGCCAGCGTAATAGAGGAGGATCAACAGGAGCACGCCGCTGATCCACGTCAGCGCCGCTTCCCACTTGAACCAGTGCAGCGTGTGATTGGGCGACGACGTCTTCGTCTTCAGCACGCGATAGAAGCCGCCGCTGTGCACCATCCAGACTTCGTCCGGATCGGTGGTGTGGAAGCGGCGGTCGAGCCAGGTGAAGTAGTACGTCGCGCCTACCCACATGATGCCGGCGAAGACGTGCACCCAGCGGAAGACGAGGTTGAGCCACTCCTGAACGGCGTAACTCAAGCGACCGCCGCTCCGCGTTTTACATACTGCGTCAACCTCATCAGAATCTCCTCGTTCGTCGCGGGCAGGCGCAGCTTCGGCACGTCGCCGTTCGAGACGAACGACAGCGCGTGCTTGACCGCGCACCAGATCGAGATCGCCGTCAATAGCGGCGGCTCGCCGACAGCCTTGCTGCCGCGGATGTTGACCGGGTTCTCATGGTCGATCCACTCGAGCGAGAACTGCTCCGGCAGATCGTTGATGTTCGGGATCTTGTACGTGGTCGGCGAATGCGCGAGCAACTCGCCTTTGTCCGTGTACCGCAACTCCTCGGTCGTCACCCAGCCCATCCCCTGCACGAACGCGCCGACACATTGGCCGCGATCCACGCCCGGATTGATGGGCCTCCCGATGTCCATCAGGATGTCGGTCCGCAACACCTTCAACTCGCCGGTGAAGCGATCGATCAGCACCTCGGAACACGCGGTGGCGGTCGTGAAGTAGAGGAAGGGATGGCGCTGGCCCGAGGTCCAGTCCCAGTCGATGCGTTCCGTGGCGTAGAAGCCTCGCTCGCCGAGGGAGAGGCGCTCCATGTAGGCCTTGCGGACCAGCTCTTCCCAGGTGAGGGCGGCGTGATTCTTTTCGACTTCGTCGAGACGGGCGCGGATGCGGCGGCAGGCGTCGACGGCCGCCTTGCCGTTGAGATCCGCGCCGCTGGAGGCGGCGGTGGCGGAGGTGTTGTTGTTCTTCTCCGTCGACGTCGGCATCACGTGCACGCGCTCGATGGGCACGCGCAATTCGTCGGCGACGAGCTGGCGGATCTTCGTGTTCACGCCCTGGCCCATCTCCGTCGCGCCGGTCGAGACCTGCACGCTGCCGTCGAGGTAGACGTTGACCAGGGCGTTGGCCTGGTTGAGGAACTTGGTGTTGAACGAGATCCCGAACTTCACCGCCGTCAGCGACATCCCCTTCAGATGCGTCGACGAGGCGGCGTTGAACTCGCGCACCTGCTGCATGCGCGCCGCGTAGTCGCACTTTTCGGGCAGCTCGGCGAAGAGGCGCGGCAGGGTGTTGTGCTCGAGCGTCTGCTGGTACGGCGTGACGTTGCGCGTGTCGACGCCGTAGCAGTTCGCGCGGCGGATCTCCAGCGCGTCTTTCTTCAGCGTGGCCGCGATCTCTTCGATGATGTTCTCGATCGTGGCCACGCCCTGCGGTCCGCCGAAGCCGCGGAAGGCGGTGTTGGGCGGCATGTTCGTGCGGCAGACGGTGCCGCGGATCTCGATGTCGGGAATCCAGTACGCGTTGTCGACGTGGGTCATGGCCCGGGCCATG
>DASVSV010000319.1:0-3901 GCA_036387915.1 Thermoanaerobaculia bacterium | reverse complement strand
GTGCGGCGGCCCGGCCGCCGCTTTCTAATTCGGGTGCGAACGGCGACAACGTTGCACGATTGGAAAAGTTTTGCCGTCGGCACGATCGCCGTTCCGCACCCTCTTCGCAACTCAGACGCATCCGCGTTCTACAGACGCGCAGCGCGTTGGAAAGCGGCGGCCTTGCCGCCGCACTCCATAGATGGTTACGCGGCTGCGATCTGCTCGATCGTAGCGATCGCACGAGCGACCTGGCGTTCGCGCTTCTCGATCTTTTTCGCGCGGCCGATCACGTCCTCGATCAGTGCCCAGGTCACATTCGACGGCTGGTAGCGGTCAGGGGAGGATTCGGCGACGTGGCGGCCGAGGGCGCCGAGGGCCGTGTGGTAGGGGAGCGGCTTGGCGGTGCCGGTGCGTCCGAGCTCGTCGATGTAGCGTGCGACGAGGAGACCGACCGCGGAGGACTCCACGTAACCTTCGACGCCGGTGATCTGGCCGGCGAAGAAGATCCGCGGATCGCGCTTCGTCTGGAACGTCGGCGTGAGGTGCTTCGGCCCGTTGATGAACGTGTTGCGGTGCATCGAGCCGTAGCGCGCGAACTGCGCGTTCTCGAGGCCGGGGATCATGCGGATCACGCGCTGCTGCTCGGGGATGCGCATCTTGGTCTGGAAGCCGACGATGTTGAAGTACTCGTCGGAAAGGTCTTCCTTGCGCAGCTGCACGACCGCGTGCGCGCGCTCGTTCGTCTCCGGATGCTCGAGGCCGACCGGCTTCATCGGGCCGAAGCGCAGCGTGTCGACGCCGCGGCTGGCGATCTCCTCGACCGGCAGGCAGCCCTCGAAGTGCACGGCCTTTTCGAAATCGTGCGCGGCGAACAGCTCCGCGGTCAGCAGCGCCTGCACGAACTCCTCGTACTGCTCCTTCGTCATGGCCGCGTTCAGGTAATCCGTGGCGTTGCCTTTGCCGTAACGCGACTTCCAGAACAGCTTCGAGAAATCGAGCGAGTCGGCGGCGATGATCGGCGCGATGGCGTCGTAGAAATAGAGACCGTCGTGTCCGAGAAAGTCGTTGATCGCGTGAAACAGCGGATCGCTGGTCAGCGGTCCGCTGGCCACCACGAGATAATCGGCGTCGCCGATATCCAGCGACACAATCTCATCACGATAAAGCGTCACACGATCAGTGCTCGTAATTGTGTTCGTCACGGCCGCGGCGAAGCGGTCGCGATCGACGGCGAATGCGTCGCCGGCGGGCACGCGTGCTTCCTCGCCGCAGCGGATGACCATCGAGTCGAGCAGCCGCATCTCCTGCTTCAGCAGGCCGACCGCGTTCGTGGCAGCGGAGGAGCGGAAGGAGTTCGAGCAGACCAGCTCCGCCAGGTTCGACGTCGCGTGCGCGGGCGTCGACTTCACCGGACGCATCTCGTGCAGCTCCACGTCATGGCCGCGTTTCGCCAGAGCGTACGCGCACTCGCTGCCGGCCAGGCCGGCGCCGATGATCTTGATCTTCATCTGGTCCTCAACTCAGAGCCGCAGCGAAGAGTCAATGGAGCCCTCTCGACGAATGTGCCACAGGCGCTGCAGATGGCTCCGATCTCGAGAGGGCTCCATGGACCCTTCGCTGTCGCTCAGGGTTTTAGTTGCTCGGCTCGTTGTGGGTGAACTGAATGGAAGCGTCGGCGCGGATCTCGCCGAACTTCTGCTCGAACAGGGCGAGGTTGTGGCCGAGGGCTTCGAGGAGTTGCTTCGCGTGGAGCGGCGTGAGGATCACGCGGCTGTAGATCTTGACGTCCGTGCGGCCCGGGACGACGCGGCCGAGGTCGAGGATGAACTCACTCTGGGAGTGAATGATGTTCGCGAAGTTGACGTACTCGCCCTGCGCGACCTGGTCGTCGAGCGTGATGCGGATCGTCTGCGGCGGCTGCGGCTGCTCGTTGTCCATGGCGCTCTCAACCCCATGCCGATCAGGCCGAATTCCGGGCCGTCACCACGCGCAGCGGCGCGTTGCCGATTGCCGCCAGCACGACCCGCGTCGCGCTGTCATGCATCCCATCCACCCGCACCAGCACCACCTCCGCGATCGCATCCCACGCAAACCCGCGCAGGTTGAGCTGCGAGAGCGCCGCCTGCAGCGGCGAGAGGCTCGGATTGAAGGCCGCGTTCTCGCCGTACGCCCCGTTGACGATCGCGCCGTCGTGCGTGCGCAGCGCGACGCCCGCGAACGACTTCGAATACGGCGCATAGCTCATGTTCGCCGCCGCCAGCGCGGCCTGCGCCAGCTCGTCACCGTCGTCGATCTGCAGCCGATGATCGCGCGCCTCGAGCAGCCCCCCGTCGATGCCGAGATCCCGCGGTCCGAACGAGCTGGGGAGCAGCTCACTCAACCGCCGCGACTCCCCCGGCATGACGATCATCAACTCGCCGGCCACTTCGTTGAGAAACTGCCGGCAATACCCGCACGGCGCGGCGCTGGTGCCGACGGCGTCGAGCGCACGCTCGCCACTCATCCAAGCGTTGGCGACCGCCGACTGCTCCGCATGCACGGTAAAGCTCAGCGCCTCCCCGGCAAACTCCACATTCGCCCCCAAGTACACCTTCCCGCTCACCCCCCGCGCAAACGCACCGACACGAAAGTTCGAGACGGGGGGACGCGCAAACTCCGCGGCCTCTGCGAGCAGCTTCGCGTCAGCGTCGATCATTGCGAAAAGTGTCGCACGGAAGTTGGGCGTCCGCGTCCGTCTATATCTGACGGAGGCAGTGCCGTACGCCCGTTCTTTTGCGCGATCCCTCTGCTTGGCAGCAGCCCCAGTACGCACCCGCCTCCGTTCGCCCCCTATGGAGTCGAGAACGATCAGGAGCGTCTCACCGAGCTGTGTATCCCGCGCGGGACGGCCGACCGCTTCCGCCGCGACGCACCTCCCTGCAGCACCTCCTCGACCACACCCACCGCCGCCCATCCCGCCCTCGACCACCGTTGTACACACTCTCACCATCCGCGAGCTCCTCTCGCGTGAACGCCTCCACCGCCTCCACCGTGCCGTCCCCGTAATCCTCCTTAGCCTCCTCCAGATGTCCATCAACCCGCGTCTGCCGTTCCTCCGGCTTCGAACACGAGCTCGTCCTCTACGACTACCTCGTGCAGCTATAGCGTGGCCAAGCACGAAGGGGAAGGGGCGGAACGAAGACGCGCGGCTGGCACGCAATTACGGAGGCGCTGAGACTCTGGTCGACGAAACCTTTCGAAGCAGCAGCGATTCCTTCCAAGTTCGTATCGCCGCATGCAGCATCGGCGGTGGCTCGCGGCCGTTCACGGCGTCACGCACTTAAACTCCACGTTCGCAGGCGTGCGAGAAACGCAAAGTTGTCGCGGGTTATTGATGCCTTCAATCGCTCCAGTGCGTCCGGCGCCAAGTATACGAGCCCGGTCTGCGCACGTTGCGGATAGGAGTATCGGCCGGCGGCATCGCGGACCGCGATGGCCGCCTTTGTCTGCGGGACGACGATCACGAGCGTCTGTACTCCCGCCGTCCCGACCGTGACGGTCACCGGCTCCATGACAACGCCCTGGAGATCTGGCGCAAGCCGGTGGAGAACCTCCGCAGTTTGCTGCATCCGTGGCTCGAGCTTGTCGACACCCACGGCCCGCCGATGCTCATCCGTAAACCCTACGAAGAACACGCCACCGTCCGCATTCGCGAAGCCGGCTGCTTGCTCCGCGAATTTTTGCTGCGCGTCGTTGCGCTTTGCCTCCGGGACGCTCCAGAAATCCAGCGTTTGTTTAATTCTACTTTGTCACTTTTCCATTAGGTCATCGGGAAAGTGTTGTCCTCGCCGTTTGAAGCGTCTGCGGAGGAGGTCGATCAGGTCCTCGGGCGTGCGGCCGCGGCGCGGAAGATAGTGAACGAGCATCATCTGCACGTCAG
>DASVSV010000318.1:0-3901 GCA_036387915.1 Thermoanaerobaculia bacterium | reverse complement strand
CCCCCACGCCCTACGTTTGGCAGCCGTTGCGTTGAAAGCACTAGCAACTAGTAACCAGCAACCAGCAACCAGTAACTACAAACGCCGTCCTCTACCGGCACTGCGCGAGCTTGCGCAGGAGAAACCGTTTCTCCGGCATCGTGGCCGGCAGCTCCAGGGCGCGGGTGAAGTGTTGGGCGGCGGCGGCGCGGTCGCCGGCGCGGAGACAGAGCTCGCCCAACGTGGCGGGGAGGGGGAGGTAATCGCGGAGGGCGGGGTGGGTGGCGATCTCTTCGACGGCGGCCAGTCCGCGGCGCGGACCTTCGGCCATGGCCACGGCCACGGCGCGGTTCAGCGCGACGACCGGCGTCGGCTTGAGCTCGAGCAGTTGCTCGTAATGCGCGGCGATCGCGTCCCAGTCCGTCTCGTCGAACGACGCCGCGATGGCGTGGCACGAGGCGATGGCCGCCTCGACGTGGTACGCCGTCAGTCGCGGCCCGCTCGCCGAGCGTCCCAGCTCCCGCAGCCCCTCGGCCAGCATGCGCTGGTCCCAGAGCGAGCGATCCTGCTCCTCGAGCGTCGTCAGCTCGCCCGCCGCGTCGACGCGGGCCGGCAGCCGCGCGCCCTGCATCAGCATCAGCGCGAGCAGCGCGTGCGCCTCCGGCAGCGCCGCGGCCGGATGGTCAACCAGTTGACGACCGAGGCGGATGGCCTCGGCGCAGAGATCGGCGCGGATCAGGTCCTCGCCGGCGTGCGCTCCGTAGCCCTCGTTGAACAGGAGATAGAGCACTTCCAGCAGCGACTGCAGCCGCGCCGGCAGCTCCGGGCGCGACGGCAGCTCCATCGGAATGTGCTCGTCGCGGATCAGCCGTTTCGCGCGGACCAGCCGCTGGGCGATGGTCTCCTTCTTCGTCAGGAACGCGCGTGCGATCTCGTCGACGGAGAAGCCGCCGACCGTCTTCAGGGTCAGCGCGATCCGGTTTTCCCTGCCGATGGCGGGATGACAGCACATCAGCATCATCCGCAACTGATCGTCGCGCAGCTCGTGGGCGAAGAGCGGCTCCTCGTCCGGCGAGCGCTCCCGGAAGACGGCCACGAGCTCCTCCTCTTTCGTGCGCAGGTTCGCGTCGCGGCGCAATTGATCGAGTGCGCGGTTGCGCGCGACCTGGAACAGCCAGCCGCGCGGATTCTCCGGCACGCCGCGCAGGCTCCACTGCTGCAGCGCGGCCATGAGCGCGTCCTGCACGACCTCCTCCGCCAGCGAGAGGTGCTCCGCGCCGAAGACGCGCGTCAGCGTGGCGACCATCTGTCCCGCGCTGTGGCGGAACAGATGGTCGACGAGGCTGCTGACGGGATTCACGTCGCGCCGCTCATATCTGTTCGATCTGGCGGACCTCGATCGAGCCGTACTCGAGGTGCGGCGAGGCGTGGCAGTGGCGGACCACGTCGTCATAACTCTCCGCCTCGACGACGAAGTAGCCGCCGACGATCTCCTTCGACTCGGCGTACGGACCGTCGGTCACGGTGACGCGCTCCCGGTCGCGGGTGATGATGCGTCCCTCACCGTCGCGGAGCTTCTCCCCGCGCCCTCCCATCGTTTGAATCCACTCACCATATTTTTGAATGATGTCCTGGATCTCCTCGGCGCTGATGTCGGAGGGGAAGGACCCGGAATCGCGAAGGACGACGACGAATTGCGGCATGGTGTTTCTCCTTTCTTCACTCTACAGACGAATGGAGAAGCCGCAAATCGACACGCGGAAACGCGCGGACAAAAAATAAGCGCGTCGACCGCCTTGCGAATATCGACGCGCTGTAAGTCGCCAGCGAAACTGCTTACGTTTCTGTGCTAGTGCGAGTGGAATGCCAACTCGGAATTCACTTCACGCGCGCCAGTGGTCCATGTGCTCGAGCACCTGGTCGATGGAGAGCAGGCGCTCTTCGCCGCGCGCGTTTTTGAAGACGGCGTGATACCAGCCGCGGACGGCCACGGGAGTCAGCAGCTCGCGTCCGATCTGCAGGCGCTTGCCGCTGCCGAGCTGGCGGAAGACGCGCTCGTACGCGGAGCGCCCCAGTCGCGGAGAAGTGGACGCCGGCTCGCTGCGGCGATCCGCGGCGTCGCGGCGCTCGAGGCGCGCGGGAAGCGTGACGGTCTCGCGGCGGCCGGTGCTCTCGCCGCGCCAGGGCGGCGCGAGTTTCTCCTCGAGGTCGTTGCGGCGGCGGCGCGGCGCCGGGTCGGCGTCGTCGGACATCGCGGCGGCGTAGTTCGCCAGCTCGGGGATGGTCGAGCCCCAGCGGATCTCGCGGCCGACGTCGTCGTACGCGGACGGGCGTTCGCCGAGATCGAGCAGCGACGGCGTCTCGCCGCGCAGCACGGAGAAGAGGACGCGATAGCTGAACGCGTCGGACCAGCGGCGGATCGACTCGCGGAAATGCGTCGCGATCTCGAGGGCCATGCCGCGCATCGAAACGGTGCGTCCATCGGTCGTCGGCCAGACTTCCTCGTCGACGCCGGTCGCGAACGGATTCTTCGGAAAGTGAAAGTCGCGCGTGACCCAGCCGTTGCGCGTGGCGTGCTTGCCGGGCGTGACGTCGGCCAGGATGGGCAGGCCGCGCGCCTCCAGCTCTTCGACGCGGTACGACGGCCAGCTGATGACGTCGCGCACGATGCCGACGATCAACGCGGTGGTCGCGGCCATCATCCCGGGATCGGGTGTGAAGTCGAGGGTGATCTCGATGCGGTCGCGCCGCGGACGGACGCCCATGCCGGTCGAGCGGCGGTTCGCGCCGAGGACGATCACCGGGATGGGGAGGAGATGGGCGAGGAGCAGCGCCAGCTTCTGGATGGTGCGGTTGCGATTGCGCTCTTCACGCGCGAGCTCGTAGGAGATGTTGAAGTGGCAACTGAACGCCTCGAGGCGCACGTGCTTGGCGTTGCGCTGCTCCCAGCCGTCGAGCTGGTCGCGGACGAAGCCAATCTGCTCCCACAGGCTGCGCACGACGCGCGCGGTGCACTGCGGCGCGAGCTCGATCACGGGCGTGACCACTTCGAGCACGCCGCCGTCGAAATAGACCGCGCCGCCGGTCGGCATCTGCGACGATTTCTTGCTCCGCTCGAGCATCGGCCGGGTGATGAATGCCGAAGGCGTGCGCCAGTACTCCTCGGGCACGATCTCCTCGCCGTCGATGAAGACGCGGAACTCGGCCTCCAGGCCGACGACCGGCAGGATCAGCTCGTTGCGATACGGGAATCGAATGGGATCGGCGGACATAAACGCGGACACCGGAGAGGGAGCAAGGATTGCGCCGAGCACAAGCGACGCGGCCTCACCGCGCGCCGGGCGTCTTGCGCACGATGCGGAAGTTGACCGTCAGCTCGTGCACGACTTCCTTCGGCTGCCCCTCGGCGTCGCGATAGGGGTGGAAGCGCCAGTGCCTGATCTTCGACACGGCCTCGCGGGAAAACTCCTCGCGCTCCGGCGGCGTGATCACCGCGACTTCGCGGACGCGTCCGTTTTTGCCGATGACGTAGCGGACGACGAGCGTGTCCTCCCAATTCCGCTTGAGGGCAAAATCAGGATAGGCGGGGAACTCCTGCGCGATCGCGCCGACCGGGAGAGGATCGTCGCGCTTGACCTGGACTACGTCCGGATTGGGCGGCGGCTCGGGCTTGACGTCGGCGACGCCGCCCACCGTCCCGCCGACTTCGCCGCCTTCTTCGACGCCGCCCGCGACACCGCCCTGTTCGCCACTGTCGACTTCGGCTGGCAGCGCCGGGAGCTCTTCGAGCACGACCGGCTCGTTCGTGACGACCGGGATCTCGTCGGGGATGATCGTTGGCGCGACGAGCGGCATCCTGATCGTGGAAGGCGCCTGCATCGGCGCCGCGCGGCGCGCGAGCGGCGGCGGCGGGGGTGGCGGT
>DASVSV010000317.1:0-5229 GCA_036387915.1 Thermoanaerobaculia bacterium | reverse complement strand
ACGTGATGTTGCCCGCGGCGTCATACGTAAAAGTAATCACCCGCTGGTCGGGCAGTGTCTGCGTCAGCACGCGGTCCGCGTTGTCATACGTGAACGTAGTCTGGCGTAGCAGCGGATCGGTCACGGAGGTCAGTCGCCGTTTGGCGTCGTATCCATACGTGTACTGCCGCGAGCCTGACGTGACCATGCTCAGAAGCCCGGCACTGTAGGTGAGATCGACCGGCGTCGTTCCCGGTGCCTCGATGCGGACCGGTCGCCGGGCGGCGTCGGTGCGCAGCAGGTACTGCCGTGCCGCGGGAGTGGTGATGCGAAGCTCGCGCGTCGCCGTGTCGAATGCAGCAGTCGTGGTGCGGCCGGCGACGGTCACGGTGTCGGTCTGCGTGGCGAGGCTCAGAGCGTCATTGGGATTGGTCAACGTCACGCTGCGGCCGCGTGTGATCGCGAACGTGCGGCCGGACGGGAACCGCATTGTGGTCCCAACGACCGGCGTGGCGATCCCGAACCGTGGATCGCCTCGGGGGGTGCTCGTCGTCACCACTCCGTCCGCGGTCGTGACGGTCGTCAAGCCATTGGCGCCGCTTCTGTCGATCTGCAGGCCTGAGGTGAGAATGGAGATGTGACGCGTCGAGGTCACTTCGCGTTCACGCCGGGTCTCGAGCGTGCGGCCGAGGGTGGTGGTGCTCGTGACCGTCCAGTCATCGCCGAAGCCAGCGCGCGTCAGGGACAGCGAGCGTCCGTCCGGTGCGGTGTCTTTCTCCAGGCGCCCGTCTGCATTGTAGGTAAAGGTGTGCGTGAGAAGACGCGGCGACTGCAGCGCGGTCAGCAGGCCAGTGCCCGTATGCGTGAGGGTATGGGTCCGTCCGGCGGGATCCGAAACCGTTCTGAGGTAGCCGTTTGCGTCGAGCACGATCTCCGTGCGCTGTCCGCCTGGCGCCACGATCGCGGTGACGTTTCCTGCAGCAGTGCGCTCGATGGCAGTCAGGTTGCCGTCGAGGTCGGTGATTCCGACGAGGCGCTGCTGCGAGTCGTAGGAGAATTCGAGGCGGGTACCACCAGTGAGCGCATCGACCGTGCGGAGATGACGGCTGCCGCTGAAGAAGTATAGCTCGCTGCCATCCGCGGACGGGATGTACGTTTCGCCGTCGACGAAGCGCTGCACCAGCGGCGCGAGCTTCCAGACCACACCGTACGCGAGCACCTCGGTGAAGTAGATATTGCCGTCCGGACCGAAGGCAGCGCCGAAGGGCTGCCTGATGCGCTCACCGGTGGCCACGCCGCTGTCGCGGCGGTCGGATCCGGCGAAAAGGCCATTGCCGGCGATGGTGCGCATCATTCCGTCCGGCGTCAGCATCCGAACCCGGCTTGCGTTCTGGTCGGCGATCACGAGGGACCCGTCCGGACCGCTGCGCAGAAACCAGACCAGATTGAGACACGCGTCGACAGCAGGGCCGTCGTACGGCCGGCTGTGAGCGTATCCGCAGTGAGATCCTGCGCCGGCGACAGTGCGCACCAGACCGTCCGGACCGATCTTGCGCAGGACCGCCCCGTAAGTCCCCTCTTCCGCAAAGTAGAGTGACCCGTCGGGCGCGAGCGCGAGTCCCTCGAGCGTACTGAAGTTGACGCGGAACTCGCGAGCCGGCGCGCCGTCATCGCGGCGCGTGCCGGCGCCTGTGACGGTGTGGATCATACCGTCGGGAGAAATGCGCCGGATGTATTTGTAACGGTCGGCGATGTAAAGCGTGCCGTCGGGCGCGACTGCGACGTCCTGTGGGTTTACGCGCGCCTGTGTGGCCGGTACGTTTTCCTCGATCACGCCGAACTCCGGCGGCTCACCCGTTCCGGCAACGGTTGTGATGATGCCGGCAGGGGAGATCCGGCGCACGCGATAATTGTTCCAGTCGGGGAAATAGATCGAGCCATCGTCACCGACGACGAGGCTTCGGCGCGCGTTGATCCGCGCGTCGACGGCTGGTCCTCCGTCGCCGCTGTATCCAGTCGTACCGGTGCCTGCAATGCGCTCGATCATGCCGTCCGGGGTGACGCGGCGGATGTAGCGCTGCTCGTTGAGGTACAGCGTTCCGTCGGCTCCGACGGCGACCTGATACGGCGCATCGATCGCTGTTCGTGTGGCTACGCCGGAGCCGTCGTCGCAGCACGCGAGCCGACCCGCGACTCTGCTGACCTGGTACTTGCCGAGCTCGCGCAGATCAGCGGTGCGCTGGCGGCCGTTTCCCATGAGGAGTGCACGCCGCGAATAGTCGTAGAGCTGGTGCGGGGAGAACGTCCATCCGCCGAGATGCGCGCTCTCTGCCCGCAGTCCGCCGAGCGGTACCGTCCATTTCGACGTCTTCACCTCAGGGGTGCGGGCGAGCCTGGGAGCGAGGAAGCGCACACCAGAACGCTGTGCGAACGCTCGTCCCGCGGACGTGGGAACGAAGTAGACGGCCGCGTAGGTGTAGCTCACGCTCACATGGGCGTCGGCCGCTCCCGTGGCGATGCGTCCGTATGCGTCACGGCCGTCCCACGCGAACTCCATCGTCTGCGCCGTGCCGGGGGTGAACGATTGCTCGGTGACGACGCCCGCGATCTCGACGCGTGCCGTGATGTTCGTGACCGATGAAGGTGTATTCGGACCACTCACCTGGATCCGAAACTTCCGCTCCGCGGTTCTGCCGTGAACGCGTCCGCTGTCGTAGACGAGGTCGAAGGGAGTGCCGGCGATGGGGATCGTTTCGCCGAGGGTCTGGTTATCGCACCGAATGATCGATCCCGCGCACTCGGCTGGATCATCGACCGTCTCGGACCATTCCGGCGGCGCGTTCGGCGGGATGGGATTGGTCTCGCTGTTGGGGTCAATCTCATAGTAATTACCGGCCGGCCAATTGAGATCGAATGGCGTAAAGTGCGTCACCGGGACACGCCAGAGAGAAGTTCCCGGCTCATACAGAGCGGCGAGTTGGCGCCGCTCCTCGTCGTCGATGCCGAGGCCGGCCAAGGCCGTGGAGCTGTCGGCGACGTCGTCACCGCTGATGTCCACATCCGCCATACCGCCGTTCTCAGACACGATTTTGACGACCCGCCCATCGTCCGATGCGATCCATGCGCCTCTCTGCCGGTCGTAGTAGCCGGACGGGACGACGCCGCCGACGGGGAAGCCGAGAAAGTTTTCGAGGTAGAACGCCAGCGGTTTGCTGAATGCGACGGTCGTTGCCGATGCATTCACGGCCTCGTCCGCGCTCAGCTCGACGCAGTACGTGTAGCCGGACTCCGGCGGCAGCGCAGCAGGCATTGCCGACGGGCCGTTCGCACCGATCGTGTATTCAGTGAGTCGTATCGTGAGCTGCCCGAGCGAGCTCGTCGAGCCGTCCGGGAGGGTCATGCTTGCGGTCGTGCCAGATGGGACGAGCAGCGTTGCGCGTCGTTGGCCGCTCGTGTCCGACATCGGCGTCCCGCGCGCCGACTGCCCGGCGGTGGCGCCGGCCGTGATCACGGTCGCCGCACCGTCGTAACGGGTCATCACCACGTCTTCGACGATCGCATAATCCTGCCACGGCGCGTAGACGGTGCGTTGCACGATCGGATATCCGGGACGACTGAACCGAGTGACGTATGTGCGACCGCCGTTGACGGCGAGGTCATAGGCGCCGTCCGGCCGCGTATACGTGCTGCCGAGCTCGGGATGACCGAGGATGCTGACATGGACGCCGCCGAGGGGCACACCTTGACGTGTGCGGACCATCCCGCGTGTCACGGCGGCACGGAGCGGCACGATCGTTCCGGCCGTTACTCCCGTCTGGACAGGGGTAGCACCGGTGTAGAGGAAACTCGTTGCATCAGCGAACGAAGTCAGTTCGCTCTTGTTCAGTGCTGTCGCCAGTTGCGAGGGATCGGGCGCGAACGGACCGGGTGCGAGAACCTCGACGTTTGCGGTGTCTCTCAGTAGCGCGTATGTCGCCGACACGACCGTGACGCCAGCTGCCAACGACCGCAGGCGCCCGCCGGCGTCGATTGTGGCCACCCCGGGATTGCTGCTGCTCCAGGTCACGGAGTCGGTCAGGTCCGCAATGCCACCGCCGGCGAGCGTTGCCGTCGCGGTGAACTGAGACTCCTCGTTAATCTCCAGGACGACGCGCTCCGGCGTGACCGAGAGCGCGACGAGGGGAAGCTGAGCAAAGGCGGAAGCGCTGACGAAGAGCGCAGCCAGGACAGTCGCGAACAGAATGCGCACGTGAGTCTCCGATCTGGGTCGACGTAATGATGGAATGCGGTAAGCGCATCATACATCTTCTGTCGTCGCCGTCAGAAAGAGCGGCATACGATACGCGGCATGACACGTCATACCGCGTACGCACTCTTCCTCGCATTCACGTTGTCGCTCTCCGCGCAGGAGCGCGACATGTCGCGCGTCAACTGGATGGAGTTCCGCGAGCTGGTGCCGTCGAAGATCACGACGGTGCTGCTGCCCACCGGAACGCTCGAGCCGCACGGCGTCGCCAACAACGGCGCCGACATCACCGCCCCCGAGGCCATGGCCCGCACCATGGCGCCACGCCTCAACGCCATGATCGCGCCGGCCGTCCCATACGGCATCACCGGCTCGATGGAGGCCTATCCCGGCGCATTCCAGATCCCCGAGGCCGCATACCGCCCGTACATGAAAGCGGTTTTGGAAGGACTGGCGAAGAACGGCTTCCGCAACATCATCGTCCTCAATGGCCACGGCGGCCCGCAGACCGCCGTATTGAACGCCGTTGCCGCCGAAGTGGCCGCCGAAAAACGCGTGCGCACGCTCGTCATCAACTGGTGGTCCTTCGCCTCGGACGTCACGAAGGAAGTCTTCGGCGAGGACGGGGGCCACGCCGGCTGGAACGAGACCGCCATGGTCCAGGCCATCGACCGCACCCTCGTCCACCCCGAACGCTACAACGACAAACTCGCCACCGCTTATCCGGCCCCCAACACCTGGAGCGCCGCCCCCTTCCCGTCGTCCATTGGCCTCTACCAGCCCAACCAGGGCTACCCCAGATTCGACCAGAAAAAAGCCGACGAGTACTACCGCAAAGTTACCGACAAAGTAGCGGCGCTCATCCGCGACACGATCGCCAAATGGGACGAAGCGGGATTGTGAGCTATGGAGTGCGGCGGCCCAGCCGCCGCTTTCCTATTCGCGCGCAACCTGCCATTTGTGTGCAGACCCTGCAGTACCGGCGGCGAATACAAAAGCGGCGG
>DASVSV010000316.1:0-8797 GCA_036387915.1 Thermoanaerobaculia bacterium | reverse complement strand
GCAGGTTTGCTCCACGCTTCTTTCAGGCCCCACCTCGCGGTGAGTCTCGCCCTTGCGCTTCGCTAGTCCTTCACCTCCATCAGGTTGGACAGAAGACTTTCACTTCCGAGCTGTCGAGCATGCTCGGCACACCTATTGTCTGTCAGCGCGCTACGCGCGCGATCTCTACCAGAGTAACCGCGGCACCGGCACGCTCGTGCCCGCGCGGCTTCCCAGTCCCTTTCCCGCCGGAAAGTGCGGTGAAAGGGCCCGGGCAACGGTCTTCAGTGAAGCGCGGATCGACGCGTGCCTGAAGCGCGGATCGACGCGTGCGTGCAACGCGGATCGACGCGTGCGTGAAACGCGGATCGACGCGTGCGTGAAGCGTGGATCGACGCGTGCGTGAAACGTGGATCGACGCGTGCGTGACGCGCGGATCGACGCGTGCGTGAAACGTGGATCGACGCGTGCGTGAAGCGCGGATCGACGCGTGCGTAGCACGCCGAAAGAGAATAGCCCCCGGCTTTCAGCCGGGGGAACGCAGGCTACATCTCCAGCCCGCGTAGCGGGCGACAGGTCACGTCCACAGGTATTTCTGGCGCGATTCCGTGCGCGTTCAACAGGCAAACAAACTCGTCTCGGAATGAGCCTCCTGATGAATCTCCTGACGAGCGATGTACGCGACGAGACGCGCCACCT
Source organism: Thermoanaerobaculia bacterium (assembly GCA_036387915.1). Classification (GTDB taxonomy): domain Bacteria; phylum Acidobacteriota; class Thermoanaerobaculia; order Gp7-AA8; family Gp7-AA8; genus QHVT01. The sequence goes on along the minus strand of DASVSV010000316.1, from coordinate 8,119 downwards.
GCGATTCGCTAACGCTGAACGCTGAAACGCGGCTCCACGCGTGCGTAGCACGCCAAAGACAATAGCCCCCGGCTTTCAGCCGGGGGAACGCGAGCCCCACGTCTCCAGCCCGCGGTCGCGGGCGACAGATCTCGTCCACAGGTATTTCTCATCCGGCGTGATCCCGTGCGCGTTCAACAGGTGACGAGTCGAGTGCTACGGTTTCGCGGGCGCATGCCGCACCGGCGCGCCCGTCACGATCAGCTCGAGTTGCGCGGCCGCGCCGCTTTGCCAGGCGTTGGCGCCGGGCTGTACCGGCGGCGCGGGGATGTCCGCGCGATTGCGCCGTTTGTCCTCGGTGCGGATGCCGAAGCGCGCGTCGCGAGCGGCGATCAGCTCGGGGCGCAGCTGGCCGTCGGCGGTGAAGCCCATCATCAGCATGGGGTGTCCGAGGGGGAGCGAGTTTGCGGCGTTGTCGGTGTGCCACGTGTGCCACGTCTTGCCGTACGTGGAGACGAGCTTCTCCATGAGCTCATGCTCGGCAACTTCGGGGATGCCGGGCGCGATCAGCGTGCCCGACTTTACCTCGTGCTGGTGGCTGTGCCAGAGCTGCTTCTCGGCGTCGGGCAGCGGCTTGAAGAGCCGCTCGCTGACGATGTACTCGACGCCCATGATGCGCGCGCTCTCGCCGTTGCCGTCGAAGATCACGCACTGGTGCAGGTCTTCGTTGACCTGTTCGCAGTAGTGATGCGCTTCCATCTGTCCCTGCAGGTTTCCGCTGTAGAAGTGGAAGCCGTCGAGGTAGGCGTTCAGCTTGGCGACCGGAGTCTTGTCCTGCATCACCGCGGCGCCCGCCTCCAGCGTTTTCGACTTCGCGTCCTGTGGTGCGCCGGGCGTCTCGACGTTCGACGGAGTGTTCTCGCCGCCGCAGGCGACAAGGAGGAGAGCGAGCGCGAGGAAGGTGGGGCGCATGAGGAGCGTGGCCGTTCACGACGCGCGCCACGCTCCCCGCGCTCACGCCGTCACGACTGCGACTCGACGGCGGCGCGCAGCCGGTCTTCCTGCGCGCGCAGCTCCGGCGTCATCTCGTCGCCGAAGTCTTCCGTCTCGAACGCGGGACGCAGCTCGAGCTCGAAGTCCACGCCCTCGGGCGTGGGGCAGCGCTTCGCCCATTCGATCGCTTCGTCCATCGACTTCACCTTCCAAAGCCAGAAGCCGGCGATCAGCTCGCCGGTCGAGCCGAAGGGACCGTTGACGACGTTCGTCTGCCCGTTCGAGAAGCGGATGCGCACGCCCTTCGAGCTCGGATGCAGGCCTTCGCCGGCCTGCATGATGCCGGCGTTCACCAGCTCCTCGTTGTAATTGCCCATCTCGGTGAGCAGCTTTTCGCTGGGCATGACGCCCGCTTCCGAATCCGCCGATGCCTTGACGATCACCATCACTCGCATTGTTCTCTTCTCCTTTTCTTTCTTCCTGTCGGGCCGCGGGCGCGTTGCCGGAAGAGCAGGCCGGTGTGCAGGATCCGGTCCTCACTGGCGGGCGGGACGAGCTCCGCGGCCAAGGTCTGGGCGTTGGTGAGGACGGCGGCTTCTCGGACGATTACCGATGCCGGAGACCGTGGCGGCAAATTCGATGGCCTGAACCACAAAGTCGGCACGCCTGTGGCAGTAGTTCCGTCCGGACGGAAAGAAGGGAGCGCCTGCTTCGGAGCGCCCGAGCCGTCCCCCTGAGGGCCGGGCTGTTCCGGCCTGCACGATACGAACTCTCGACCGGGACAGGCTCGCCCGACCTCCGTCCCGGCAAACGCAGGAGACTCACAAAGTGACCTCGACGAGGCAGCACCTCTCCCTGGCCGTACTCTGCTCGTTCATCCTCGCCACCAGCGCATTCGCCGCGAATGCCCCCACCAACTTCGCCGCCACCGGCACCGGCAGCACGCAGGTCGGACTGACCTGGACCGACAACGCGAGCGACGAAACCGGCTTCACCTTCGCCTTCGACACGACCGGCACCTTCGTCGCCCCGACGTACGTCTACGCGGGCGGCGTCAACACCACCAGCTACACGCACACCGGCCGCAGTGCGGCCATGACGTACTTTTACAAGATCAAGGCGGAAGGGAGCCCCGACTCCACGTGGACCGCCGTCGATGCCGCCACCACCGCGCCGGGCAGTCTCGCGGCGGCGGTCGTCTCCAGCAGTCAGATCAATCTCTCCTGGACCGGCAACGCCGGCAACTCGAACATCATCGGCTACACGATTGCCACGGCCACGAACAGCTCGTTCACCAGCGCCAGCTACAAGTACGTCTCCGACGCGAGCAGCACCAGCAGCAGCATGACCGCGCTCTACGCCGGCACCACGTACTACTTCAGGATCAAGGCGGAAGGCTCTTCGGACGGATACGACTCGCCGTTCACCGCGCACGTCACGGCTGCCACGAGCAGCGCCGCGCCGAACGCGCCGAGCAACCTCACCACCACGGTCATGTCCGACACGCGCATCGACCTGAGCTGGGCCGACAACTCCTCCAATGAGACCGGCTTCGAGCTCAAACGCGCCACCGACAGCGGTTTTACCCAGAACGTGGTCTGGACCGGCAACATCCAGGGAACGTCGTACTCCAATACCGGCCTCAGTCCCTCGACGACCTACTATTACAAGGTCCGCGCGGAAGGAGCGACGCAGGATTCCGCATACTCCTCCGCCGTCAGCGCCACCACGAACGCGGCCGGCTCTTCCATCCCCACCGCACCGAGCGCCCTGACGGCCACCGCCGTCTCCGGCTCGCAGGTCAACCTGAGCTGGACCGACAACTCCAGTAATGAGACCGGGTTCGAGGTCAAGCGCGCCACCGACAGCGCGTTCACGCAGAACGTCGTCTGGACCGGCAATATCCAGGGGACGACGTACTCCAGTACCGGCCTCGCCGCGTCGACGACCTACTATTACAAAGTCCGCGCGGAAGGAACGGCCGGCAAGTCCGCGTATACCTCCACCGCCAGCGCCACGACCAGCAGCACCACCGTGACCGGCGGCGTACCGATCAAGCCGTACTTCTTCGGCACCAATGCCTGGATGCCGCATCAGATCGGCGCACACAAGTATTACGGAAAGCTCGACCTGAAATGGGCCGACGTGCAGGCCAGCAACACGCGGAGCATGCGTTATGGCGGCAACGGCGTCGATCATCATGCCGATCCGTCGTGGGTCGACCCCAATGATTCCTCGAAGTCGACGCTCAATCAGTATCTGGCACTCGTCGACGAAATGCGCGCCCGCGGCATCGAGCCGATCCTGCAGGTCCCGGTTTATGGCGGTCTCTATAACGCCTCACAGGCCGCGAGCATCGTCAGCTTCGTCAACGGCTCGCCGAATTCGCGCGGCGTGCAGTATTGGGTCATCGGCAACGAGCCCGACCTGAGCAGCAGCCCTTATGACCATTCCTCGACCTCGACCGCGTCCATTGCCTCTTACATCAAGTCCTTCTCGTCGGCCATGAAAGCGGTCGACCCGTCGATCAAGATCATCGGGCCGGAACTGACGTGGGACGACCCGAACATCCTCAATCCGCTCACGACCTGCGACGGCACCGGCTCCGACATCACCGGCAAGGACTCGAGCAACCGCTATTACGTCGACGTCCTGTCGTTCCACCTCTACAACGGCTTCTCCGGATCGCAGACGCGCGACCAGGTCGTCAATACGCTCATGCAAACCGGCGGCTTCAACGACCGTCTCACGACGCTGAAAGCGCGCGTGGCCTCCTGCCACGGCCGTACTTTGCCGATCGCCATCACCGAAGCGAACGTCAATTACGAGAATGGCACCGACACCGGCATCGACGACGAGAACGCCAGAAGCTTCCTCGGCGGACAGTGGTGGGCCGACTTCATGGGTGTGGCCATGCGCCAGGGGGTCGAGTTCGTGAACTTCTGGAGCACCATCGAAGGGAACGAGCTCGGCTACATCAGCGGTGACGGCAATACCAGGCGCTCCTCCTACTATCACTTCCAGATGATGGCCGGGAACTTCCGCGGCAATGCCATGGCCACGACCGACAATCAGGCGTACGCCAAAGCCTTCGCGGCGAAGGACGTCAACCAGATCGCGGTGATCATCCTGAATCAGAGCAACACCACCAACTTCACCTACACCGTGCGCCTCAATACCGCGACGGTCAGCGGCACGAATGCGTTGAAGATCAACGTCGACGCCGGCGTGGCCGTCGAATCCAGCGGCACCATCCCGCTGAAGTCGACGCTCCTGCTGGTCTTCGACAGCGCCGGCACGCTGAAGAAGAAGATCGAGTACAAGCAGGTCGGCCACGCCGACTCGGATCTGCCGCCCGCGGTCTTCAACTACTGACCGGACGAGTGCGGCGGCCTTCGTGCCGCCGCACTCTCCAGTTCATGCGGCTCGACCTGCACGCCGGATGAAGAGGCGGCGCCAGTACCGGCATCCGTTCTACTGGGTGCCGTTCGTGGTGCTGGGCAGCACGAGGTAGTCGACTTCCGAGCGCCACGAGCGCACCTGCTCGAGGAGCGTCGGAGCCTGCTTCTCCCCTTCACTGGCGGCCTGCTCCAGCTCGCGCTCCGCGTCGTCGAGTACGCCGCGCTCCGCCAGGACGACACCGCGCTCGAAGTGCGTCTTTGCAGCCTCGACTTCCGCGACCACCTCACGCGTGGCCACATGGAAGCGCGCCTCTGGCGCGGAGAGTCCGGGCGACACGATCGATTCCAAGCCCGTGTGCGCCGTCACCTGCCACGCGTACGTGCGTCCGCGCGGCAGCGGCGTCGCCGGGCGCCACGACGCCGTCCCGCTCGAGCCGCTCGCGGCGATGGCGCTGCTTTGCGTGTCGGCGACGACCACCGCATACGAGCGCGCGTCCGTCGTGGCCGCCCAATGGAAGCGCGGACGATCGTCCAGGACCACGGTCCCGACCGGCGACTGCAGGGAGAACGCGCGCGACGTGCCGCCTCCGCGCAGCACGCGATCCTCGGACAGCAGGTCGTCGAGGATCGGCGGCCGCGCCAGCGCGATCTGCCGCGGCGCCTCCTCCGGCGCACGCGTCGTTTCGACCGGCGGCGTCACCGGCGCTGCCGGTGTGGTCTGCGCCTGCGGAATCGCGGCCGGCGTTCCGCGGCGGACGAGCCACGCCGCCACCAGCACGAACGCGAGCAGCGCCGCGGCGGCCATGGCCCACCGCACCGGCACGCGCGGCCGGCGCATGGCGTCGCGCATCTGCGTGAGGTCGGCCACCTCGCTCCGGCAAAGCTCGCACAGCACGATGTGACGCTGCACGCGCTCGCGATCGGCGCGCCGGTTCACATACGCCTCGGCGTCTTCGTAAGTGAGATGCGTGTCCGCGCGCACCGCGTCGAAACAGCGGTCGCATGTGGCGATGTGCGCGTCGACGTCGAGCAGTTCCGCCGGCGCGAGGGCGCGGCTCCGGTACCGCTCGAGCTGGTCCGCCGTGGGATGCGTACTGGTCATCTCATGTTTCTTCCTCTCGGTACCAGGGCGAGATCCGTTGATGGTGAAGAGTCGAATTGTCTGCCGAGGTTCTGACGGGTGCGGTTTTTCTCCATGCGGCGGAGGCGCTCCCGCGCCAGACGTCTCAGTTTAATCACCTGCCGGGCCGTTGCGTGCAGCAGTTCGGCGATGGCGACGTCGCTCAGCGGCAGCTCGTTCCAGAGCGCGGCGAAGCGCTCCGGCGGGATCTCCACCACGTCGGCGATCTCCGCGATGGTGGCCGTGCGCGTCAGCGGGAGCAGGCTGAGACACTCGCGGCCGTGCGCGTCGCGGAGGTTGAGCAGCAGCGCGGCGCGCTGTTTCGGCGCGAGCTGGCGCACGTCGTCCCACAACTCGCGCAGCGACCCGCGCAGCTCCAGGGCCGTGTCGGCGGCGAGCTCGTTCAGCGGGATCGACTCCAACGGCACTTCGACGCGCTGCTGTTCGAGGCCGATCAGCCGCGCGACCGTGTCGACCAGCGTGTCGAGGTCGAGCGGCCCGCCCGCTTCGCGGAAAACCGCGGGGACGAGCGTCACGAGCTGCGCGCGGTTCTCGGCCGCCGGATCGGTTCGCGCGGCGAGCCGGACCCGCTCCGCGCGCGCCGCGTCCACCGGCTCGCGTCCGGCCCACTCGCGCAGCCCGCACGCGGTGACGCCCTGCGCCGTGCGCCACGACGCCAGCCGCGCGTGCTGCCCGCAGAGGTACTGCACCTGATTGCGCAGCCGGTTGCGCGCGGGATGGCGCTCGCGCAGCCGCGCGTGGCAGCGGTTGTACGCGCACGTGGCGATGTAGCCGCGCAGGTCGCGAATGGCACGGGAAGGATCGGCGCGCAGCTCGCGCAGCCGCTGCAGCAGGTCGGTCAGCGTCTCCGCGACCAGGTCCTCCCCTTCGGCGCTGCCCACCGGACCGCGGCAGACCGAGCTCACGATTCGGCTGACCACCGTCCGCGCCAGCCCGTCGAGCATGCTTCCCAGCAGCCGCTCCGCATCGGCGTCCTCGGACGTCCCAAGATACTCGCGCAACATCCCGTCGGCGGAGTCATCTCGCATGGGGTGCTGAGAAACTAGCACCGCCGCGGGTACCCCGCCGCGTCCATTCGGTGACAACTTTCGGAGTCGCTGTTTCTTTATGGACATGAGGGCTGATCGACGGAGTGCCGGCCGGCGCGTAGCCCCGTAGCCTCATAGCCTCATAGGCTCATAGGCTCAGAGGCTCAGAGGCTCATAGGCTCATAGGCTCATAGGCTCATAGCCTCATAGCCTCAGAGACTCCCGTCGCCCCGGATCCCCTATGAGACTGTGAGCCTATGAGCCTGTGAGCCTGTGAGACCGTGAGCCTGTGCGGCTCCGGTATCCTGCCCCGCGTGCACGATGCGGTGATCGTCGGCAGTGGCGCGGGTGGCGGGGCGCTGGCGTGGCGGCTCGCCTCCGCGGGCTGGCGCGTGCTGGTCCTCGAGAAAGGTCCGCGCTACTCGCGCGACGACTATCGTCACGCGGCCGGCGGCTTGCAGCCGGGGCAGTTCGTCCCGCCGCTCGAGCTCGACCCGCACACCGTCGTCACCGCGCGCACCACCACGCCTCTGCGCACGTCCCTCGGCTGGATCGCCACCTGTGTCGGCGGCGGCACGGTGCACATGGGCGGCTACTTCTACCGCTTCCATCCCGACGACTTCCGCATGCGCTCGCGGTTCGGCGAGTACCTTTCCATCGCCGACTGGCCGTACGGCTACGCGGAGCTCGAGCCGTATTACACGCTGGCCGAGGAGATGATGGGCGTTTCAGGATTGGCAGGCGCCGATCCATTCGCGGGACCGCGCTCCGCGACGTATCCGATGCCGCCGCTCGACGCGCATCCAATCGCGGCGCCGCTCGACGCGGCGTGCGCGAAACGCGGCTGGCATTCGTTCCCGACGCCGCGCGCGATCAACTCGCGCGAGTACGGTGGACGGCCCGCCTGCGACTACTGCCGCGTCTGCGCCTCGTACGGCTGTCCGGTCGGCGCGCGGGGCACGGCGCAGGAAACGTTCATCGCCCACGCCGAGCGCACCGGCCGCTGCGAGGTGCGGCCGCTGTCGATGGTCCGGCAGGTCGCCGCGGACGGCGATCGCGCCACCGGCTGCACGTATCTCGACGCCGAGGGACGCGAGCACTTTGCGGCGGCGCGCGTGGTGTGTGTTTCGGCCTCGGCCATCGAGTCCGCGCGGCTGCTGCTGCTGTCGAACCTCGCGAACGAAGAAGGTCAGGTCGGGCGCAACCTGCAGTTCCATGCCGTGACGATGGGACAGGCACTCTTCGAGCTCGACCTCCTGCGCGACGAGCACCCGTTCCTCGGACGCTCGATCGCCGATTTCTACTTCCTCCCCGAGAGCGTTTCGGATCTGCCGAAAGGAGGAATGATTCGCTTCGGCATCGCGCCGCAGGTGCCCTCGGCCACGCAATTCCTCACGCCGACGGACGCGCAGCGCATCCTCTACTTCGAGGCCTTCCACGACTTTCTGCCGAACGCGCAGACGTTCGTCACGCTCGACGATGCGGTGACCGACCGGCACGGCGTCCCGGTCGCGCGCATTCACCTCGACGTGCCGCAGCACCATCGGCGCGCCGGCCGCTTTCTCGCCGATCGCGCG
>DASVSV010000315.1:0-60062 GCA_036387915.1 Thermoanaerobaculia bacterium | reverse complement strand
CCGCCGCTTTTGTATTCGCGACCAGCGCAGCGATGCCGCACCCGAACGGCAGGTTGCTCCCGAATATGAAAGCGGCGGCCAGGCCGCCGCACTCCATAAACGCTCCGCGGCATGGCTGTGCGCGACGCTCGCGCGCTCTGCCGTCGAACTCACCTTAGAATCGTGCGGTGACGAGTGTGGTGATCCCGGCGTACAACGAGGCGGAGGCGATTGGGGCCGTCGTCGCGGAGCTCGTCGCGCGGGGGCACGAGGTGATCGTCGTGGATGATGGCTCGCGCGATTCGACCGCGGACGTCGCAAAGCGGCAGGGCGCGATCGTGCTGCGACACGCCATCAACCGCGGGCAGGGCGCGGCGTTGCAGACCGGGATCGCTTGCGCGTTGCAGCGTGGTGCCGAGGAGATCGTTACATTCGACAGTGACGGGCAGCACGCGGCGGAAGACGTCGAGACGCTGGTCGCGCCGTTGCGCGCCGGGCGTGCGGACGTGGTCCTCGGCTCGCGCTTCATCGGTACGACCGAGGGGATGCCGCGCCGCCGCAAAGCGATCCTCGCGGCGGCGGTGATCTTCACGCGTCTCGCATCGGGCGTGCGCGTCACTGACACACACAATGGACTGCGCGCATTCACGCGTGCGGCGGCGGCGAAGCTCGACATCCGTCTCGATCGCATGGCCCATGCGAGCGAGCTGCTCGACCAGATCGTGCGACACGAGCTGCGTTACGAGGAGGTGCCGGTGCACGTGCGCTACACCGATTACTCGCGGCGCAAAGGGCAGTCGTCCTTCGCCGCGTTGCGCATACTGGCGGACTATGTCCTCGGGAGGTGGATGCGTTGACTTCGTTCCAGTGGATCGCCTTCGCCGTGCTCGGTGTCTCGTTCGCCGTCACGCTGACGCTCACTGTCCGCCGCACGCTCGCGCCGCGCGTGGGATTTGCGTGGGGCCTTTTGTGGATTGCGGCCGCGGTCGCGATCGCGCGTCCCGAATTGACCGGCGAAGTGGCGCGCGTGCTGGGCATCGGCCGCGGCACGGACCTCGTCCTCTACTTCGCCATCCTGGGGATGGTGTTCGGCTTCTTCGCGGTCTACGTGCGGCTGCGGCGGATCGAACGCGACCTCACGATCATTGTCCGCGAGCTGGCCATCCGCTCCGCGTCACACGTCGACGCCGGCGCGGCGATAGACGTCGATGACCGCGGCGGCGTGCGCGGCGGCGGTGAAACGCTTCACTAGCGGCGGAGGAGCGGGAGCGCGTTCGACGTTGAGGATCGCTTGCGCGAGTGCCCACGGGTCGCGCGGCGGAACGAACGTCGCGTAATCGCCGAGCATCTCCTCGGTCGCATGACCGGTGGTGGCGATGACGCGGCAGCCGAGGCAGGCCGCTTCGATCGCGGAGTAGCCGAAGCCCTCGGAGATCGACGGAACGACCACGACGTCGCCGCCGAGGAGATACGACGCAAGCTCGTTGCGTGGGACGGAGTCGATGAGGACGACGTGCTCGCCGAGCGCTTTGATGCGCGGGAGCAGGCGTTTGTACTGTCCCGCGGGCTCGCGCGAGAGGATCATCACCAACCGGCTGTCGGGCCGCTCGCGACGCACGACCTCCGCGGCGTCGAGCAGATACTCGACGCCTTTCGAGACGCCGGGGCGGCCGAAGTAGAGATAGTTGAACGTGCCCGGCAGTGACCGCGCCTCGTGACGCGACGGCGACCAGAAATCATGATCGACCGCGGCGTGCACCACGGTCGCACGCGATGGATCGGGCAGGCGGTGCCGCGTGAACTCCGCGTCGGTGATGACGTGAGTCCAGCCGAGGCGGATGACCAGGGCTTCGAAGGCGCGGTAGGCGTAGCCGAGGAGCGGGTTCATGCCCCGCATCTCCTGCCATTGGCGGCCGAACACCTCGTGCGCCGTGATGACCGCGGGCTTGCGCGCAAGCCGTGCGGCGATCCACGCGGGGATGGCGGCGTTGTAGGTCGTGGTGTGCACGAGGTCCGCGCGGCGCGCGGCGCGGATAGCCGCCGGTATGGCCATCAGCATGAAGAGATAGCGGCGCGCGAATGCAGGCGCGGCGATGCGGCGGATGGTCAGGTTGCCGCGCACCTCACGTCGTGCTTCGCCCGGATCGGCGGAGGTGATGACTTCGACCGTGTGGCCGCGGCGCGCGAGCTCGGAGGCCAGCTCGCCGAACAACACCTCCACGCCGCCGATGTGCGGCGGGAAGAACTCGAGGACGAAGAGGAAGCGTCGCAACGTGCGTGCGATGATACGGGGAGATGAGGAACGGGCGCGCGCATGCGATCGGGTGGGCGGCGGCGATCATCGGCGTGCTCCTGGTCGTGCGGATGCTCAAGGGCGCGGGCGATCCGCCGTACGGCATCGACGCGGCGTACTACTTTCAGCTCGCGCGGCACGTCATGAACGGCGAGGGGCTGGTCACGACGGTCTCGCTGTATCACGAGGGGTGGGTGCTGCCGGCGAAGACGCCGATCTATCCGCTGTGGCCGTTGATGCTCGGCTACGCCGGCCGCGCGATCGGCCTCGCGCGCGCGGCGGACCTGCTGCCGCGGCTCTTCTACTGCGTCAATCTCGTGCTGCTGTACGTGCTCGCTCGCGCGATCGCGCTGCGCATCGGCGCGTTGCGCATCAGCGAGCGCTGGTGGATGCCGGACTGCGCGCACTGGGTGGTGGCGATCTTCGCGCTCACGCCTCCTTATTTCGGCGCGACGACGCATCCGTACACGGAGGGGCCGGCGTTCGCGATGGCGTTCGCTTCGTTCCTGGCGCTGGCGCGGTACGAGCGCACGCGCGGGCTCGGCGCGGCGGCGGCGAGCGGATTGTTCGCGGGGCTCGCGTTTCTCGTGCGCACGCAGATGGTGGGCGTCGCGATCGGTTGCTTCGTCGCGCTGGCGTTCTTTGCCTGGCGGGAGCGGGCTTCCGGCCGGCGAGGTGCCGGCGGAGTGGCGGCTCCACTTTTGCCGCTGGTCGTATGGGGCATCTTTGCGGTCGTGGTGCTGGTGCCGTGGTTCATGTTCCTGGGGTTCATCCCCGGTGTGACGGCGATGGCGCTGCCGCGTGTGGAGCTGCCGAAGTTCGAGGGCTGGACGGAGTTTCCGTCGCGACTTGACTGGCTGAAGCATCGTGCGGGCAGCCTCGGCGTGATGTTCGATCCGTCGAATCAACATTCGTACGTGCGGTCGTTCGGCGTGGTGGCGTTCCTCGTCCCGCTGGCGGCACTGGTGGCGCTGGTGCGGAGAAAGTTTGCGGCGCCGCGGTCGGTGCTGCTGCTGGCGGTGTTCGTCGCGGGCGCGTTCTTCTTCTTCAACCTGATGCTGTATCACTCCGAGGTCTGGATGCCGTGGTTGTTCGGGTGGCGGCATGGCTTGCCGTTCGTGTTTCTGATCGCGCTGTCGCTGCCGTGGCTCGCGGCGCGCGCGGGAAAATTCGCGCCGGCGATCGCGGTCGTGCTGCTGATTTCCGTCGCCGTGAACGCGCGCCACATCGCCGCTGCCGTGCGGGCACCGGATCCCCAGCTCACGCGAGGGGAGACGGAGCTCGTGCGGTGGCTGGAAGCGAACAAAGTCTCGGCTATCGCGACCAACGCGCAAATCCTCGGTTCGATGACCGACGCGCATCTCTACTGGAGCTGGTGCGACGCCACGCCGGAGTCGACGCGGGCGATGCTGCGCCTGCTGCCGGTCAGACACATCGTTCTTTACGAGCACGAGTACAAGTGCCGCTTCGTCACCGGCGATCCGTTGCGGCTCGTGGCGGTGTTCGGCGACCGGGGACGGCGGGTGATGGTGCTGACGCCGCTGCGATGAGAATCGGAATCGACTGCCGCAAGATCGCCGACTTTGGCATCGGCACCTACGTGCGCGGCCTGGTGTATGCGCTGGCGGAGCTCGGCGGCGACGAGGAGTACGTGCTCTTCACGCCGCGCGACGCGGACGTGCCGGCGACGATGGAGCGCGTGCTCGTCGACGCGCCGCAGTACAGCGTGAGCGAGCTGCTGGTGCTGGGATGCGCGATCGCGAAGGCGCGGCTCGACCTCTTCCACTCGCCGCATTTCGTCCTGCCGTGGACGTCGTGCCCGAGCATCGCCACGGTGCACGACACGATCCTCGTGCACTACCCGCCGCCGCGGCCCGGCGCGTCGCTGTATCTGTCGGTGATGATGCGGCGCACGCTGCGCAAGAGCGTGCGCGTGCTGACGGTCAGCGAGGCCGCGAAGCAGTCGATCGTCGACGACTTCGGTAGCGATCCGTCGAAGATCGTGGTCACGCCGAACGGCGTCGACGAAATCTTCTTCGACGAAGGGCTCCCCGCGGTCGGACGTTACTTTCTGTACGTCGGCAACGACAAGCCGCACAAGAACCTGCCGCGGTTGATGGAGGCGTTCGCGCGGGTCAGCGATGCGCAGCTCGTGCTCGTCGGCGCGCCATTCGAGCAGTATCGCGAGGTGCCGCGCGTGGTGACGCCGGGCTTCGTCAGCATCAACGACCTGGCGGCGCTCTATCGCGGTGCGGTCGCGCTGGTGATGCCGAGTCTCGAGGAAGGATTCGGGCTGCCTGTCGTGGAGGCGATGGCGTGCGGGACGCCGGTCATCGCGGCGGACATCCCGTCGCTGCGCGAGGTCACCGGCGGCGCCGCGTTCCACGTCGACCCGCGCTCGGCCGACGCGATCGCGCATGCGATGCGCAACGTCACGCGCGAGCATGTGGAGCGCGCGAAGGAGCGCGCGCGTCTCTTCACCTGGCGACGCTGCGCCGAGCTGACCCGCGCGGTGTATCGCGCCGCGATCCGGTCGCGATGATGTGACGCGCCCGGCGCTCTCTTCGTGATCGCAGCGAGGTGAAAGGTAAAAGGAAAAAGGTAAAAGTAGATGCCCTCGCCGCGCGCGCGGCAGTGCTCGTGATCGCTCTGGTGTGTCGGCGCGGTTAGAATCCCGCCTCGAAATGGTCCCTGAACTGAAGATCGCGATTTACGCCGACGGCGCCGACATCACCGCCATGGTCGCCGCGCGCGACGCCGGCCTGGTCAAAGGCTTCACCACCAATCCCACGCTGATGCGCAAATCGGGCATCACCGACTACGAGACGTTTGCCCGCGACGCGCTCGCCTCGACCGGCGGCATGCCGATCTCCTTCGAAGTCTTCGCCGACGACTTCGCGGAGATGGAGCGGCAGGCGAAGCTCATCGCGACGTGGGGCGACGCGGTCTTCGTGAAGATCCCGATCACGAATACGAAAGGGGAGTCGTCGGTCGACCTGATCCGGCGTCTCTCCAGCGCCGGCGTGAAGCTGAACGTCACCGCGATCCTCACGCTCGAGCAGGTCCGCGACGTCGTCGACGCGCTCGATCCGGATACTCCGGCCATCATCTCCGTCTTCGCCGGCCGCATCGCCGACACGGGACGCGATCCCGTTCCACTGATGCGCGAGGCGAAGGCGATCTGCAGCGCGAAGCCGAAAGCGCAGCTGCTGTGGGCCAGCCCGCGCGAGCTGCTGAACATCTTTCAGGCCGAGGAGTGCGGGTGCGACATCATCACCTGCACGGCCGAGATCCTGAAGAAACTGAGCATGGTCGGCCAGCCGCTGGACGAGCTCTCGCTCGACACGGTGAAGATGTTCTTCAACGACGCCGCGGCCGCGGGATTCAAGCTGTGATCGTCACGCGCACTCCCTTCCGCGTCACCCTCGGCGGTGGCGGCACCGACCTGCCGTCGTACTACTCGCAGCACGGCGGCTTCATCTTCGCGATGGGGCTCGACAAGTACATGTACGTGATCGTGAACCGCCCCACGGTCGGCTCGAAGATCCGCCTGCATTACTCGCAGAGCGAAGTGGTCGACGACGTGAACGAGCTGCGGCACGAGCTGGCGCGCGAGGCGCTGCGCGCGCACGGCGTCCGTTACGGATTCGAAGTCGGCTCGATCGCCGATCTCCCCGCCGGCACGGGACTGGGCTCGTCGAGCTGCTACCTGGTCGGCCTGCTCAACGCGCTGCATCACGACCGGCGCGACTACGTGCCGCTGCAGGCGCTGGCCGAGGAGGCGTGTCACATCGAGCTCGACATCCTCGAGCAGCCGATCGGGAAACAGGACCAGTACATGGCCACGTACGGCGGCCTGACCGTGCTCGAGATCGCGAAAGACGGCACGGTCAACGTGCGCCAGCTCAGGCCGAGCAGCAGCGACATCGCCGATTTCGTCGCGCACACGCACATCTACTACACCGGCTCGCAGCGCGACGCGCGCGAGGTGCTGCACGACCAGAACGTGGCCATGCAGCAGAAGGAGAGCGCGGCGCACACGCGCGTCGAGGACTCCCTGTCGCGCATCAAAGACCTCGGTTACCGCATCCTCGAGTCGATCGAGACCTCGAATTACGACGCGTGGGGGCAGATGCTCCACGAGCACTGGGAGAACAAGAAGAAGCTCTCCGGCAAGATCTCGTTCGCGAAGGTCGACCAGGTCTACGACGAAGTGCGCGAGCGTTTCGGCGTCCTCGGCGGCAAGATCATCGGCGCCGGCGGCGGCGGTTTCCTGATGCTCTACTGCCCGACGCACCACGCGCAGCTCGAGCGGTTCATGGAGCAGAGCGGCATGCCGCGCATGCACTACACCATCGAGCCCGAGGGGACGAAAGTGGTGGCGCAGATGGGGCATGGGTTTCTGTCGCCGCACAAATCGATGGCCATGCAGGGGACGACGTGATCGGGATCGAGCGCGCAGGGGGCAGGGCGCAGGGGGCAGGAGATCGCGGCGCCTGTCATCCCGAGCGATGTCGGTTAGCGCGAGCGACAACCCCTCATCCGCCTTCGGCACCTTCTCCCCTCACGAGGGGAGAAGGGCAACTAACTAAGCGTCTCGCGAGATGCGTGTTTGTTGCCCCTCGCCCCGCGGTGAGCGGGGAGAGGGTGCCCGAAGGGCGGGTGAGGGGTCGTGCAAATTGCGCTAAGTTAAGTTCATTGCACAGACGGGGGATCGCGTGATCCGCAGACGCGTGGGCATCCTCGGCGGCGGGATCTCCGGCATCGCGCTGGCGGCGCAGCTGGACGAGGACGTCGACGTGCTGGAGAAGAGCACGCGTACCGGTGGTCTGTGCGGGACGATCGTCGAGGATGGGTTCACGTTCGACGCGGCGGGGCCGCACATCATGTTCAGCAAGAACAAGGAAGTGCTGAACCTGATGATCGAGGTGCTCGACGGCAACGTGCACCAGAACCGCCGCGAGAACCGCATCTACTACAAGGGCGCGCTCGTGAAGTATCCGTTCGAGAACGACCTCGCTTCGCTGCCGAAGGAAGACAACTACGAGTGCATCCTCGGCTACCTGCAGAACCCGCACGCGGGCGACACGCCCACGAACCTCGCGGAGTGGTCGTACGCGACGTTCGGCGCCGGCATCTCGGACAAATACTTCATCCCGTACAACGCGAAGATCTGGAACTACGACCCGACGAAGATCGGGCTCGAGTTCGTGGCGCGTATCCCGAAGCCGCCGATGGAAGACGTGCTGAAGTCGGCCATCGGCATCCCGACCGAGGGGTATCTGCATCAGTTGTACTACTCGTATCCGACCGTGGGCGGGTTCGAAGCGATCGTGCACGGATTCGCGAAACGCGTGCGCGGCAACATCGTCACGTCGTGGACCGTGGCCTCGATTGAGAAAGACGGTGACGGCTGGCGTGTGACATCAACCGAAGGGGAGATTCGGTGGTACCGGCATCTCGTCAACACCATCCCTTTGCACGAGCTGCTGAAGATCTGGCCCGACGCGCCGGCGGAAACACGTGAGTTGGCGACGCAGCTCCGCTACAACTCGCTGATCAACATCTGCATCGGCAGCAACACCGATCCGGGGCACAACTACACCGCGCTCTACGTCCCCGATCCGGAGCTGCTGTTCCACCGGCTCTCCTTTCCGAAGGCATTCGGCGAACAGTGCGTGCCGCCGGGCGGCTCGTCGATCATGGCCGAGATCACGGCGAACGAAGGCGACGGGGTGTGGGAGCTGAGCGACGAAGCGTTGCTCCAGCGCGCCATTGCCCAGGTCGAGGGGATCGGGTTCGTGGACCGGAAGTCGATCGTCTACACGCGCGTCGTGCGCTTCCTCTACGGCTATCCGGTGTACGACCTCGAGTACCGCGCGAACGTCACGAAAATGCGCGCCTCCGTCGCCGCGACGGGGCTTCATCTCCTGGGGCGGTTCGCGCAGTTCGACTACATCAACTCCGATGTGTGCGTGGAGCGTGCGTTGGCGCTCGCGAGCGAGCTGCGCGATGGATGAGAACGCGCCGTATCAATACTTCGAAGACGTGAACTGGGGCCTGCTGCGGCTCTGGGGCAAACGCAGCAACCTGCGCGTGCTCGACGTCGGATGCGGCTTCGCGACCACGAGCGCGCGCATTCAGAAGCTCGGCAACGACGTCACCGGGATCGAAGAGAGTGCCGAGGCTTGCGCGGTTGCGGCGACGCGGTTGTCGCGCGTGGTGCAGGGCGATCTCGTGCACGCGGAGCCGGGCGGCGCGTACGACGTGATCATCTTCGCCGACGTGCTCGAGCACCTCCCGTGGCCGGTGGGCGTGCTGAAGCGCTACCTGCAGTGGCTTGCGCCGGGCGGCAGCGTGATCATCTCGCTGCCGAACGTCGGACTCTGGTCGGTCCGCTTCGCGCATCTCCTCGGGCGATGGGAGTACGAAGAGACCGGCGTCCTCGATCGCACCCATCTCCGTTTCTTCACGCGCAAATCGGCGCGATGGATGATCGGCGCGGCGGGACTGGAAGTGGCGAAGACCGTGTATAACCCCGGCCTCGTGCGGCCGCTCGTCCCGCTGGCGAAGAAGTTCGTCGGCGGAAAAGAAAGCGCGGCGCCGGATTCGCTGCTGAATTCGCGTCCGTATCAGCTCTACCTCAGGACCGTTTATCCGCTGGAGCGCGCGGTGGCGTCGCTCTGGCCGGGAATGCTGGCCTTCCAGATGATCTTCGAAGCGAAAAAATGAAACTGACCGTCTCCATGATCACCATGAACGAGGAAGGGGCGATCGCGAAGGTCGTGCGCGACATCCGCGCCGTCGCGCCGGACGCCGAAATCCTCGTCGTCGACTCGTCCAAAGACCGCACTGCCGAGATCGCGCAGGAACTCGGCTGCCGCGTGCTCAAGCAGTTCCCGCCGCAGGGCTACGGCCCGGCCATGGACCGCGCCGTACGCGAGGCCGCGGGCGACGTCGTCATCACGCTCGACTGCGACGACACGTATCCGGTCGACGTGATCCCGGAACTGGTGCGGCTCGTCGAACAGGAGGGCTACGACCTGGTCAACACGACCCGCACCTGGCGACGCCCGAAGGCGATGCCGTTCGCGAACTTTCTCGCCAATCGTTTCTTCGCATTGGGCGCGCGCGTGATGCACGGCCTCAAGACCACGGACGTGCACAGCGGCATGCGCGCGTATCGCAAGTCGATGATCGACGCGGTGCAGTGGGTCGCGAAAGGCGCCGCGCTGCCGGTGGACATGTACGTGATCCCGTATCGCCGCGGCTTCCGGGTCACGGAGATCCCGATCGACTACCGCGAGCGCATCGGCACGACCACGCTGCATCGCTTTTCCAGCACGTGGTGGACGTTCAAGCGGCTATGGAACGCGCGCTCGACTCGTAAAGGGCGCCCGTGAAGGCGGCGATTCTCTGCGGCGGCTTCGGCACCCGCCTGGGCGAGCTCGCGCAGGGACTGCCGAAGCCGATGATTCCGATCGGCGGCCGTCCGTATCTCGAGCGCGTGCTCGAGTCGCTCTCCGCTAGCGGCATCCGCGAATTCGTGCTCCTGACCGGCTATCGCGCGAAGGCGATCGAGGAGCATTTCGGCGACGGCTCGCGCTTCGGCGTGAGCATCGCCTACAGCCGGGAGGCGGAGCCGCTCGGCACCGGCGGTGCGCTGCGCGACGCGCGCCCGCTCCTCGGCGACCGCTTCATCCTCACGTACGGCGACGTGCTCCGCCGCTTCGACTACGATCGTTTCGTGCAGCAGCACATCGGAAACTGCCTGGCCGTCTACCCGAAGCTGACCGTCGGTAACGCCGACGTGGCGGAAGGCTTCATCGTGCGCTTCAACAAGCGGGCGCCGGAGCTGCCGTACGTCGACGCCGGCTTCTCGGTCATGCAGGCCTCGACCATCGACCTGCTGCCGGAGACCGGCCCGTGCTCGTTCGAGGAGATCGTCTTCTCGAACCTCGCCGAGCACGGCGGGCTGGAAGCGGAGATCGTCGACCACGAATTCTTCGACATCGGTACGCCGGACGAGCTCGCGCGCACTCGCGCGGCGCTGGAGAACGCTTGAGAATCCTCGTCACCGGCGCGGCCGGCTTCATCGCCTCGAACCTCATCCCGCGGCTGCTGAAACGCGGAGACGTGGTCGCGGGCGTCGACAATTTCTTTCTCGGCAAACGCGAGTACGTCGTTGAGCATCCGCGGTTCACGTTTCACGCGATGGACCTGCTCGACCTCGATCGCCTCGTCGCGCTGATCGCCGAGTTCAAGCCGGATCGCATCTGGCATCTGGCCGCGAACAGCGACATCAGCTTCGGAACGAAGTACACCGACTTTGACCTGAAGGGGGGCACGCTGGTCACGTACAACGTGCTCGAGGCGATGCGCCGCGCGGCGGTGAAGGAGATCGTCTTCTCCAGCAGCGGCGCGGTGTACGGCGAGCCGACGGTCATGCCGACGCCCGAGGATTACGGTCCGATCCTGCCGATCTCGCTTTATGCGGCGAGCAAGGTGGCGTGCGAGACGCTCATCACCGCGTTCGCGCACAACTACGACCTGCGCGCGTGGATCTACCGCTTCGGCAACGTGGTCGGCCCGAATCCGACGCACGGCGTGATCTACGACTTCGTGCTGCGCCTCCGCGACGATCCGGCGAAGCTGGTGGTCCTCGGTGACGGCACGCAGGCCAAGCCGTACGTCTACGTCGAGGACACGCTCGACGGGATGGAGTTCGGCATCGCCCACGCGCGCGACCACGTCAGCGTGCACAACCTCGCCGTCGACGACCAGACCTCGGTGCGCGAGATCGCGGAGTGGACGATCGAGGCCATGGGCATCGACCGCGCGAAGATCGACGTGCAGTACGGCGACAGTCCGCGCGGCT
Organism: Thermoanaerobaculia bacterium; assembly: GCA_036387915.1. GTDB lineage: Bacteria > Acidobacteriota > Thermoanaerobaculia > Gp7-AA8 > Gp7-AA8 > QHVT01. Next base: position 48,912 of record DASVSV010000315.1, on the reverse strand, counting down.
GGCGCGGCGACGTGCCGCAGGTGCAACTCGACACGCGCCGCATGACCGCGCTCGGGTGGACGCCGAAGCACACCAGCGCGGAGGCGGTGCGACGCACGATCGCGGAGGTCGTGGAGCAGCTCACGTGAAGAAACGGAGCGCCGGCTTCCAGCCGGCCGGTCCGCTGGCTTCCAGCCGGCCCGACGAGGAAGACGGCCGGCAGAATGCCAGCGGACCGGCCGGCAGAATGCCGGCGCTCCGGTGGCCGCTTCTCCTCGCACTCACCGCGGCTCTGGTCCGGCTGCTTCCCCTCCAGTTCCTGCATCCTCTCAACTGGGACGAGCTCGAATTCTTTCGCGCCACGCGCTGGATCGCGGAAGGGCGCGTGCCGTATCGCGACTTCTGGGAGCACCACACGCCGCTGATGTGGTTCGTGTTCGCGCCGTTCACGTGGTTGAGCGACTCGCCGGGTGTGGGGGCGATCATCGCCATGCGCTGGGCGCAGATTCCGGTCTGGATCGGCACGTTCTGGCTGGCGAATGTCTGGATGCGCGGCGCGGGGATCGGAGCTCACGCGCGCTGGAAGGCGATGGCGCTCGCGCTCTGCAGCTCGCTGTTCATGATCCCGGCGGTCGAGTATCGCGTCGAGTCGCTGGGATGCCTGCTGTTCGTGGCCGGACTGGTGCTCGCGCAACGCAACCGCGACTTCGCCGCGGGATTCGTGTTCTGCCTGGCGGGCTTCGCGAACCTGCGCCTGGGACCGGTGCTCGTCGTGGCCGTGCTGCTGCACTTTCGTAAGCGCATCATCGCCGGCGGCTTCGCGGGACTGGCGGCGTGTCTCACATATTTTGCGGCCACGTCGTCGGTGGACGAGCTGTGGCAGCAGGTGTGGCGCGACAACCTCGCCGAGAAGTTCGCGGTGCCGGTGATCGGCGCGTTCATTCACCGGCTGCTGGTGCCGTTCGGCATGCGCATCATGGCCTCCGACCGGCTGTTCGAGTGGGCGGCGGTGGACGTCGGCGGGATCGCGGTGCTGCTGCTCGGCTTCGCGGGACTGCTGTTCGCGTGGCGGCGGCGCGAGCTGCGCGTGATCGCGATCCTGCAGCTCGTGAACCTGCTCTTCATCTCCTCGATGAAGTTCATCTACAACTACCACTTCGCGCTCGTCGTGATCCTGGCGCTGCCTCTCATGGCTGCCGCGGTCGAGCGCATTCCGCGGCAGGGTTTCGTCGTGGCGCTGCTCGTCGTCGCGTGGGGCGTGAACGCGTTCGCGTCGATCTTCCGCGGCAAGGAAGGCGACCGGGCGTATCAGGACCTGGTCATGCGCGAGGTGCACGCGCGCACGCTGCCGGGCGAGAAAGTCTGGAGCGGCGTGCCGTGGGCGCTGCGCCGCGAGCCGGCGTACCGCTTCTGGTTCCTGCCGGAACTGGCGCGCCTGCTCGTCGCGCAGGGGCTCGCGCCGCGCTACTCGCTCGACGATCCGCCCGCGGCCGTCGCGTTCGATCACAACACGCTGCTGTGGGTGGGGACGGTGCAGCGCGAACTGGCGCCGTATCTGGTGCGGCACTACCTGCCGGTCTGGCGCAACGTCTGGGTGCCGGGACTGAACGCGGTCGTGCGGCCCGAACAGACGGTGACGTGGATCGTCCCGCGCGACGGGACCTATCGCCTCTATGCGTCGCCGGAGCTGGCGCGGCATCCGTGGTTCCGCAGTCCGTTCGAGGCATATCGCGGCGAGCCGCTGACGCTGCGCGGAATGGCCGATCCGCCGGTCACGATCTCCGGCGGTCCGCAATTGCGGAAAGGAGAGCGCCTCTCGCTGACTTCGCATGCGGCGGAGCCGATCGGCGTCATCATGATCGCCGGCGATGACCGCGTGCTCTTCCGCCAGCCGCCCCCCGGCGTGAGCCTGGAGGCGGAGTCGACGCGCGTCACGCACGTGCCGGACCTATGAAACGCGCACTTTTTCTCGACCGCGACGGCATCCTCGACGAGCTCGTGTTCTACCCGTCACACGGGGAATGGGAGTCGCCGCGCCGCGTCGAGGACGTGCAGATGATCGACGGCGTGACCGAGCCGCTGCAGCGCCTGTCCGATGCCGGCTGGCTGCTGTTCATCGTCACCAATCAGCCCAGCTTCGCGAAGGGAAAGACCTCACTCGAAAATCTCCACGCGGTGCACGAACACATCGTGCAGAGCCTCGGCGTGCCGATCACGCGCAGCTACCAATGCTTCCACCAGGCCTCGGATCAATGCGGGTGCCGCAAGCCGAATCCGTTCTTTCTGCACGAGGCCGCGCGCGAGTTCGACGTCGATCTCTGGCGCTCGTGGATGGTCGGCGATCAGGACAGCGACCTCGCCTGCGGCCGCGCCGCGGGCTGCAAAGTCGCCCTGCTCGAGCATCCCGGATCGGCTCATAAGCGCGGCAGGATCGAGCCGGATCTGCGCGTGCGCGACCTCGCGGAACTGGTCAGCGCAATTCTGTCATCCCGAGCGTGAGTCGAGGGACCTGGGCGGGAGGGGACGCGCAGCACATGCCGCCAGCCGTTGCCGCCGATCGCTCGGGAGCGCGTTTGTTGTGCGAGCGTTCCGCTTCGGCGCATGCCGCGCGTCCCCGCCCACCCAGGTCCCTCGACTCACGCTCGGGATGACAGAATTGCGTGCTTCTCGCAAACGACTGAGCGGTGAACATCCCCGCTCATCGCTCATCATTCATCGCTCACTTCACGCTCTCCCACTTCGTCTGCGTGACCTTGAGCGCGGGGTGCGAGACGAGCAGGTGCCACACCACGGCCGCCAGCCCCTCGGTGTGCGGCGTGATGCGGTCGTTCGAGACGATGGGGATCAGCACGCATTCGTCGGCGACCTGTTTCGTGTAGCCGCCGTCCTTCCCGACAATGCCGAACACTTTCGCGCCGCGCTCGCGCGCGTGGTCGATGGCGTTGACCAGGTTTACGGAGACGTTCTTCTCCACGTTGCCGCCGCCGACGGAGAAGACCAGCACCGCGTCGTTCGCGGTCATGCGCGAGATCTTCAGCCACTCGGAGAAGCAACTGTCCCAGCCCTCGTCGTTCACGCGCGCGGTGAGCTCGGAGACGTTGTCGGTGGGCGTGTACGCCTCGAACCGGCAGATCTTGCGGAAGTCGTTCACCGCGTGACTGGCGTGTCCGGCCGAGCCGCCGACGCCGAGGATGAAGAGACGGCCGCCGGCTTCACGGGAGGCGGCCAGGCCGGCGGCCATGCGGTCGATGGCCTCGGCGTCGATGCGGCGGAGGACTTCGATGCTCTCTTCCAGAAACGCGCGGCTGAACGAATCCATGCGCGCGATTCGAACATCGCCCGCGGACCCGCGTCAACCGCGCACGCGCGCCGCTGACCGTCACGCAGCGTGAGCCGAACGTAGGACGTGGCTTCAGCCCGTTCAGACCGTGCAGGGTGCGCGGCTGGGACGGCGCACGAGGGGGCGGGCTGAAGCCGCGCCCTGCGTTCCCATACAATCCGGGGCCGATGATTCCGATGGGCCGCGCCGCGGCCGGCTCGCTGTTCGGCGCGGCGCTCGCTGCCGCCGCGGCCCCGCTCGTGCGCCCGCTCTTCTCCATTCCGGCAGGCGGCGTGGGGCCGGTGACGATCGCCGGGTATCCGAAGAGCTGGGATTACGCCGTCGTCGCGCTGCTGATCCTCGGCGCGTTCGCGGGCGGTGTGCTCGCGTCGTGGCGTGCGCGCGGGGAGGCGTGGAGCGGCGAGCGCCCGGAATCGCGGCTCTGGCCGCGTCTGACCCTCGGCGCGATCGTCTTCGCGGTGATGTTCTTCGCGCACGATCATCCGTACGCACTCATGGACCCGTTCCATGAAGGGGAGCACCTCACCGCGGGCTGGCTGATGAAGAGCGGCGCGCGGCCGTACGGCGACTTTTACGTCTTTCACGGACTGGCGGTCGACGCCGGACTGGACGCGATGGTGCTCGGCGACCCGCCGTCGCCGCTCCGTCCGCGACGCCTGCAGACGTTGCTCGACGCGGCCACGCTGGCGCTGCTCGTGCCGATCGCGGCGGAGGTGACGGTCACGATGGCCGGCCTCATCGCGGGAGTGCTCGTGTCGCTCTGCGCGTGCGCGGCGTTGTGGCTGCCGGTGTTTCCGTACTTTCGTCTCGCGCCCGTGTTGCTCGCGGTCCTCGGCCTGCTCCGCTACGCGCGCAGCGGGCGGAGTGCGCCGCTCTTTCTCGCGCTCGCGTCGTCGACATTGGGAGTCCTCTGGAGTCTCGACACGGGACTCTTCGCCGTCGCCGGAACGGCGGCCGCGATCGTCGTGCTGCGCGTGTTCCGCCTCGAGACGAAGCCGCTGCCGTGGCCGCGCGTGCTCGCGCTCGGGGCGGTCGCCGCTTTGCTGCCGCTGGTCGTGCTGATCGCCGTGCGGGCCGACCTGCGGCAGTTCTTCGTCGACTCGTTCGTGGTCATGCCTCGAGCGATCGACGCGCTCTGGGCCTTGCCCGCGCCGGCGCCGCTGACCGCGAACGGTGTCCGCTACTACCTCCCGCCGGTCTTCTACGGCTTCGCCCTCGTCCTCGGGGTCGTGGCGATGCGGCGCGGCGACAAACGGTTCGCGGCGAACGTCGCCATCGTGATGCTGTTCTCCATCCTCCTGTTCCGCACCGCTGCAGGCCGCGCGGGGTGGAGCCACACGCGCTTCGCCGTCCCGCTGCTCGGCATCGCGGTGGTGGCGTTCGTGGTCGAGCCGCTGTTCCGCACGCGGCGCGGCACCATCGCGGCGGCGCTGCTCGCGGCGCCGCTGTTCATCTACTTCGAGGTGAGGGAGAACGTCGTCGCCGGCGCGAAGCTCATCGCGGGCTGGTCCGCGCGGCAGCAACACGATGGGCTGGTGCCGTATCCGCTGGCAACGGGACGCGGCATCTACACGACGCCCGACAACGCCAATGACCTGGCCGCCCTGGCGGCGGCTGTCGACGCACTCGGGCCGGGCACGATCTTCGACTTTTCCAATGAACGGGCGCTCTATTACCTGCTGCAGCGGAAGCCGGCCACGCGCTGCATGGAAGTGTCGATGCTCTCCGTCCCGAGCATGCTGTCCGAGGCCATGGGACAGTTGAACGCGAACCCGCCGGTTTGCGTGATCGTGCGCGGGTATCCGGAGATCGAGGGCTTCGACGGCGTCACCAATACGCAGCGCGTCCCCGAGCTTGCGCGGTGGATCGAGGCCACGTATCCAAAGCGGATGCAGATCGGGCGCTTCGTTGTTGCGACGCGCTGATGATCGAGCCCGATGATTGGATTGGATGAGGCCTTCGCGTGGCTGGCGCGGTCGGCGTTCCGCCGGAAGTTCCGGCTGCAGGGGCGGGAACTGGCGTACCTGCAGACGTGGGGACTGCCGCACGTGATGAAACAGGCAGAGGAGCTGATCCGGAAACGCCTCGCGCCGGCAGTCATCCCGAACGACGGACGGCAGACGCCGTGGCGCAACCATCCGGTGTTCGTCGCCCAGCACGCCACAGCCACGTGCTGCCGCGGCTGTCTGGAGAAAACGTACGGCATCGCCAAGGGCCACGCGCTCACGGACGAAGAAGTGCGCCATGTGCTCGCCGCGATCGAGCGATGGCTGGGTTCGGCGCTGTAAACTCCCGCGCTATGCCGACTTTCATTCAACAGCCGTCGATCGTGCAGGCCGCGGGGAACAAGCCGAAGATCATCGAGGAGTATGTCGGACGCGTGAATTCGAAGACCGAGGCGGTCTCGATCGCGCGGATGAAGAGCCCGAGTGGCTGGGTCGAGCCGGGACAGACGCCGGAGTTCGACGAGTACACGCTCGTCATTCGCGGAACGCTCCGCGTGACCACCCGCAGCGGCTCGACCGACGTGCACGCCGGACAGGCCGTGATCACGCACGGCGGCGAATGGGTGCAGTACTCGACGCCCGGCGCCGAAGGGGCCGAGTACGTGGCCGTCTGCCTGCCAGCCTTCTCGATGGGTACGGTCCATCGCGATGAGTGACGATGAAAGTCCTCATCCTCAACGAGCACGAAGTCGAAGAGCTCCTCACCATGGAGGAGTGCATCGCCGTGATGGAGGACGCGCTGGCCGCCCTCGGGCGCGGGGAGGTGCACAACCCGCTGCGGCAGGCCATTCGCGCTCCCGGTGCGCCGGGCCTCCTCGGCCTGATGCCGGCCTGGCGGAGCGGCGGGACGCCGTACTACGCCCTGAAGGAAGTCTGCGTCTTCCCGGAGAACCCGAAGCGCGGCCTGGACACGCATCTCGGCGCGGTGATCCTGCATAGCGGCGAGACCGGGGAGCCGCTGGCGTTCATGAATGCGTCGGCGATCACGACCATCCGGACGGCGGCGGTTTCGGCCGTGGCGACGAAGCTGCTCGCCCGCAAAGATGCGGCCGTGCTCGCCATCCTCGGGACGGGCGTGCAGGGGCAGAGTCACCGCCGGGCCATCCCGTTGGTGCGCGAGATCCGGGAGATCCGGATGTGCGGACGCGGCGACAGTGCGGAAGAGGCCGTTCGCGGCGCGGACATCATCGTCACCGCGACGAGCTCGCGCGAGCCGGTCCTGAAACGCGAATGGCTGAGCCCGGGCGTGCACATCAATGCCGTTGGGTCGAGCATCGCCGCCGCGCGCGAGCTCGACAGTGAGACAGTGGCGGCCTGTGCGCTTTTTGTGGACCGGCGCGAGTCCACGGTCAATGAGAGTGGTGACTTTCTGTTCGCCAGGCGCGACGGTGCAATCAACGAAACTCACATCCGGGCCGAGCTCGGCGAGCTGCTGACCGGGGCGGCCGAGGGGCGGAAATCGGAAGACGAGCTGACGCTGTTCAAGTCGCTCGGGCTAGCCGTGGAAGACCTCGCGTCGGCCGCGTTTCTGTACGAAAAAGCACGCGGGCTGAACCGCGGCACATGGGTGAACTTCTAGGCGGAATAAGAGCTTAGGGATGCCCGGTTAGCGCTGGTCCGGGCTTGACAAAGCTCATTCCCACGCCTAAAGTGCGCGGGTTTTCCCTTGCGGGAGCAGACTTTTTCGCTGTACGTGTCTTCAGAAGGATAAGCAACCGAATGCCAACCATCAATCAGCTTGTTGCGAAGGGCCGCGAGAGCGTCAAGTACAAGACGAAGTCGCCTGCCCTCCAGTCGAGCCCGCAGAAGCGCGGCGTCTGCACGCGCGTCTACACCTCGACGCCGAAGAAGCCGAACTCGGCTCTCCGCAAGGTCGCCCGTGTCCGTTTGACCAACGGTGTCGAAGTCACGACGTACATCCCGGGCGTGGGTCACAACCTCCAGGAGCACTCGATCGTGCTCATTCGCGGGGGCCGTGTGAAGGATCTCCCGGGCGTGCGTTACCACGTCGTCCGCGGAACGCTGGACGCCGTCGGCGTCGCCAAGCGCAACCAGAGCCGCTCCAAGTACGGGGCCAAGCGACCCAAGAAGGCGTAACCACCATGCCGAGAAGAAGAGAAGTTCCCAAGCGTGAGATCCTCCCGGATCCGGTCTACAACAGCCAGCTCGTGACGAAGTTCATCAACTCCCTGATGAGCGACGGCAAGAAGTCGGTGGCCGAGCGCGTGTTCTACAGCGCCCTGAAGAAGGTCGAGGACCGCGCCAAGGACGATCCGCTCAAGCTGTTCAAGAAGGCGATCGACAACGTGAAGCCGGCCCTCGAGGTCAAGAGCCGCCGCGTCGGTGGCTCGAACTATCAGGTTCCGATCGAAGTCCGTCCGACGCGCCGCACCGCGCTGGCCATCCGCTGGATGATCCAGTACGCCAACTCGCGCGGCGAGAAGACGATGATGGACAAGCTGGCCGGCGAGATCATGGACGCGGCCAACAATCGCGGCAACGCGATCAAGAAGCGCGAAGACACGCACAAGATGGCGGAAGCCAACAAGGCGTTCGCGCATTATCGGTGGTAAGATTCGCGGCCCCGCTCACCGCAGGGTCGTAGGTTTACCGGTCCCGCTCATCGCGGGACCTGGGCAGTACGCAGTACCCAACTCAGCTTTCCGTAGCTCCGTCTCGACCGGATAACACAGAAATCGTTCTGCGGTTCCGGACCGAGCAACGGGAAAAAACAAAACCGGTTTCTATTGACTTGCGGCGATCCCGTGTCGCCGCCTGTCTGTTTGTCTGCAGTCACTGAGAACTAAGCAAAATGGCACGTCAGGTACCTCTCGAGAAGACTCGCAACATCGGCATCATGGCTCACATCGATGCCGGGAAGACGACGACCACCGAGCGCATCCTCTACTACACCGGCATCACTCACAAGATCGGTGAAGTACACGAGGGCACTGCCACCATGGACTGGATGGTCCAGGAGCAGGAGCGCGGCATCACCATCACTTCGGCCGCCACCACGGCCAAGTGGGGCGATACCCGGATCAACATCATCGACACCCCCGGTCACGTCGACTTCACCGTCGAAGTGGAGCGCTCGCTCCGCGTCCTCGACGGCGCCGTCGGTGTGTTCTGCGCGGTCGGCGGCGTCGAGCCGCAGTCCGAGACCGTCTGGCGTCAGGCCGACAAGTACGGCGTTCCCCGCATCGCGTTCATCAACAAGATGGACCGCATCGGCGCGAACTTCGAAGCGGTGCTGAACCAGATCCGCACCAAGCTCGGCAAGAACGCCGTTCCCCTGCAGCTCCCCATCGGAGCCGAGGACAAGTTCAAGGGCGTCATCGACCTGGTCCAGATGAAGGCCCTGGTCTTCAAGGACGAGACCCTCGGCGCCAAGTACGACATCGAAGAGATCCCGGCGGAGCTTCGCGCTGACGCCGAGCATTACCGCGAGAAGATGGTCGAGTCGATCGCCGAATCGCACGACGAGCTGCTCGAGAAGTATCTCGCCGGCGAGACGCTGGAGATCGCGGAGCTCAAGTCCGCCCTGCGCGACGCGACCATCCATCAGAAGATCACCCCCGTCATCTGCGGCACGGCCTTCAAGAACAAGGGCGTGCAGCCGCTGCTCGACGCCGTCGTCGACTACCTCCCCAGCCCGATGGACATCCCGCCGGTCAAGGGTGTGAACCCGGACGACGAGTCGTTCATGGAGCGCGAGGCCAAGGACGACGCGCCGTTCTCGGCGCTGGTCTTCAAGATCATGACCGACCCGTTCGTCGGCCAGCTGGCGTTCTTCCGCGTCTACTCGGGCCGCGTGGAGTCGGGCACCGCGGTGCTCAACTCGACCAAGGGCACCACCGAGCGCATCGGCCGTCTGCTGCAGATGCACGCCAACAAGCGTGAAGAGATCAAGGAAGTCCGCGCCGGCGACATCGGCGCCGCGGTCGGTCTCCGCTCGGTCACGACCGGCGACACGATCTGCGATCCGAAGCAGGCCATCGTCCTCGAGACGATGATCTTCCCGGAGCCGGTCATCGCGGTCGCCATCGAGCCGAAGACCAAGACCGACCAGGAAAAGATGGGCGTCGCCCTCGCGAAGCTGATGCAGGAAGACCCCACGTTCAAGGTCCACACGGACCCGGAAACGAACCAGACCATCATCCGCGGCATGGGCGAGCTGCACCTCGAGATCATCGTCGACCGCATGGTCCGCGAGTTCGGTGTCGGGGCCAACGTCGGCAAGCCGCAGGTCGCGTACCGCGAAGCGATCACCAGGAACAGCGAAGCGGAAGGGAAGTTCGTCCGCCAGTCGGGTGGTAAGGGTCAGTTCGGGCACGTCAAGATGCGCTTCGAGCCGATTCCGGAAGGCGGTTTCGAGTTCGTCAACGAGATCACCGGCGGCTCGGTTCCGAAAGAGTTCATCAAGCCGACCGAGCAGGGCATCAAGGAAGCGATGGAGCGCGGCATCGTCGCCGGTTATCCGATGACGGGCATTCGGGCCATCCTCTATGACGGCTCGTACCACGACGTCGACTCGTCCGAAATGGCGTTCAAGATCGCCGGCTCGATGGCTTATCAGGCCGGCGCGAAGAAGGCCGGTCCGATCCTGATGGAGCCGATCATGGACGTCGAAGTCGTGACGCCCGAGGACTACGCCGGCGACGTCATGGGCGATCTCTCTCGCCGTCGAGGCAAGATCCAGCAGCTCGAAGAGCGTGCCGGGGCCAAGGTCATCCGCGCCCACGTGCCGCTGTCCGAGATGTTCGGCTACGCCACGCAGGTGCGGTCGATGTCGCAGGGCCGCGCCAGCTACACCATGCAGTTCCTGGCTTACGAGCCGGCGCCGAAGAACGTCTCCGAGGAAATCATCGCCAAGAGCGGCGGCGCCACACAGCGAATGTAATCGGGTTGCACCGCAATCCACGAACACGAGTAGAAATCAGGGAGGTTGATCTCAAATGGCTAAAGAGAAATTCGATCGCAGCAAACCGCACGTCAACATCGGTACGATCGGCCACGTCGATCACGGCAAGACCACGCTGACGGCCGCCATCACCAAGGTCCTCGCTTCGAAGGGCACGGCGTCGTTCGTGGCCTTCGACCAGATCGACAAGGCTCCGGAAGAGCGCGAGCGCGGCATCACCATCGCCACGGCGCACGTCGAGTACTCGACGCAGAACCGCCATTACGCGCACGTCGACTGCCCGGGTCACGCCGACTACGTCAAGAACATGATCACCGGCGCCGCGCAGATGGACGGTGCGATCCTGGTGGTCGCCGCCACCGACGGCCCCATGCCGCAGACGCGCGAGCACATCCTGCTGGCCCGTCAGGTCGGCGTGCCGTACATCGTCGTGGCCCTGAACAAGGTCGACGCGGCCGATCCGGACCTCCTCGAGCTCGTCGAGCTGGAAGTCCGCGAGCTGCTGGCCTCGTACGAGTTCCCCGGCGACGACATTCCCATCGTCCGCGTCTCCGCGCTCAAGGCGCTGCAGACCACCGACAACAACGACGAGTGGGCGAACAAGATCATCGAGCTCATGGACGCCGTGGATGCCTACATCCCGCTTCCGGAGCGCGCCATCGACAAGCCGTTCCTGATGCCGGTCGAAGACATCTTCTCGATCTCGGGCCGCGGCACGGTCGTCACCGGCCGCATCGAGCGTGGCATCGTCAAGGTCGGTGAGGAGATCGAGATCATCGGCCTCCGTCCGACCATCAAGAAGGTCGTCACCGGCGTCGAGATGTTCCGCAAGCTCCTCGACCAGGGTCAGGCGGGCGACAACGTCGGCCTCCTGCTCCGCGGCGTGGAGCGCAAGGACGTCGAGCGCGGCCAGGTTTGCGCCAAGCCGGGCTCGATCACCCCGCACACGAAGTTCAAGGCCGAGGTCTACATCCTGACCAAGGAAGAGGGTGGACGTCACACCCCGTTCTTCAACGGCTACCGTCCGCAGTTCTACTTCCGCACGACCGACGTCACCGGTACCTCGGCGCTGGCTGAGGGTGCGGAGATGGTCATGCCGGGAGACAACACCTCGCTGACGATCACGCTCATCGCGCCGATCGCGATGGAGAAGGGTCTCCGCTTCGCGATTCGTGAGGGCGGCCGCACGGTCGGCGCCGGCACGGTCACCGAGGTTCTCGAGTAGCTCGCACAGTGGGGGCGGGCTTCACGCCCGCCCCTCCATGTTCTTTGTAAGGGTACGAAACCATGATGAACGAAAAGATCCGCATCCGTCTCAAGGCTTACGACTACCGCGTGCTCGACCAGTCGACTTCGGAGATCGTCGACACGGCCAAGCGTACCGGTGCCAGGGTGGCGGGACCGATCCCTCTGCCGACGCAGATTTCGAAGTACACGGTTTTGCGCTCGCCGCACGTCGACAAGAAGTCGCGCGAGCAGTTCGAGATGCGGACGCACAAGCGCCTGCTGGATATCCTCGAGCCGACGACCCAGACGGTCGACGCGCTGATGAAGCTCGAGCTCCCGGCGGGTGTCGACGTCGAGATCAAGGCTTTCGGGAAGTAGCTCGCAACTCGCGGCCCGCAGCTCTGAGGAGATGCGGGCGGGCGGGTCCTGCGGGCTGAGAGCTGAGAGCTGCGAGCTGCTCGGCACGAGACACACGAAACGGAGCGATCCGTTTCCAAGGTGAAAGACAAAGACAAATGGCAATCGAAGGAATCATTGGCAAGAAGGTCGGGATGACCCAGGTGTTCGCCGAGGACGGGGCACTCGTTCCGGTGACGGTCGTCCAGGCCGGCCCCTGCTTCGTCGTCCAGAAGAAGACCGCCGACAAGGACGGCTACGACGCCGTGCAGATCGGACTGGTCGAGAAAGTCTCGAACCGCCGCGTCACCAGCGCGATGCGCGGGCATTTCGAGAAGGCCGGCGTGCAGCCGCTCAAGACGCTCGCCGAAGTCCCGTACTCGGGCGAGGCGAACGTGGGCGACCGCGTCACGGCCGACATGTTCAAGCCCGGCGACTCGATCGACGTCATCGGGCAATCGAAGGGCAAGGGCTTTCAGGGCGTCGTCCGCCGCCACGGCTTCGCCGGCGGCCGCGAGTCGCACGGCTCGATGTTCCACCGCGCGCCCGGCTCCATCGGCGCCTCCGCGTTCCCCTCGCGTGTCATGAAGGGCATGCGCATGGCCGGACGCATGGGCGGCGATCAGGTCACGGTCAAGAACCTCCGCATCGCGAAGGTCGACATCGAGAACAACCTGCTCTACATCCGCGGCGCCGTCCCCGGTGCCCGGAATGGCCTCGTTTACGTCCGCCTTGCCAAAAACGGAAAGCGGGGTGAGTAACATGCCGACCATTGACGTCAAAGACTGGAACAACAAAACCCTCCGCTCGGTGGACCTGCCGGAAGAGATCTTCGCGTACCCGTACAAGGAGCATCTCGTCCATGAGGCAGTGCGCAACTACCTGGCCGGACTGCGCCAGGGAACGCACAGCACCAAGGTCCGCTCGGAAGTCAGCGGCTCCGGCAAGAAGCCGTTCCGCCAGAAGGGCACCGGCCGCGCCCGTCAGGGTGGCGCCCGTCCGCCGATCCACCGCCACGGCGGCACGGTCTTCGGCCCCCGCCCGCGCGACTACTCGTACAAGATGAACACCAGAGAGAAGAAGGCCGCCCTCAAGTCGGCTCTCTCCCAGCGCGTGAAGGAAGGGAAGCTCGTCATCGTCGACAGCATGGCCGTCGACGAAGTGAAGACCAAGACCTTCGCGCAGAAGATCGCGACCATCGGCGTGGAGGGGAAGGCTCTTCTCATCGACACCATGGAGAACACCAACGCGGTGCTCGCCTCGCGCAACAACCCCAAGCTGAACTTCGTCGACGCGCTCCACGTGAACGTCTACGACGTCGTCAACAGCCGCTACATCGTCCTGAGCCAGGCCGCGCTCGATCGTCTGACGGAGGCCCTCAGCAATGAACGCTAATCAGATCATCCGCCGGCCTCTGGTCACCGAGAAGTCCACCATCCTCCGCGAGGACGGCAACGTCATCGCCTTCGAAGTGGATCCGCACGCGAACAAGATCGAGGTCAAGAAGGCCGTCGAGGAACTGTTCAAGGTGAAGGTCGAAGAGGTCCGCCTCTTCAACGTTCGCGGAAAAATGAAACGCATGGGCCGCTGGGTCGGCAAGCGCCGCGACTGGCGCAAGGCTTACGTCCGGCTCAAGGCAGGCGAAAAGGCGCCCGAGTTCGTCGAAGGCGTGTAACACACAGGTATGAGGAACGAGGCATGAGGCACGAGTAAAGCGCGGAGCGCCACTCATCCCTCATCCCTCATACCTCGTCCCTGTAAACAGCCGATAAAGAAAGAACACTATGGCTACGAACAGATATAAGCCGACCTCCCCCGGCATCCGGTTTCAGACGCACGCCTCGTTCAACGACATCACCAAGTCGACGCCCGAGAAGTCGCTGACCAAGGGAAAGCCGAAGACGGGTGGCCGCAACAGCAAGGGCCGCATCACGTCCCGCTTCATCGGCGGCGGCCACAAGCAGAAGTATCGTGAGATCGACTTCAAGCGCGACAAGCGCGGCATCCCCGCGAAGGTCGCTGCCATCGAGTACGATCCGAACCGCAGCGCGCACATCGCCCTCCTGCATTACGTGGACGGCGAGAAGCGCTACATCCTCGCGCCGAACGGCCTGGCCGTCGGCACGACCATCGTGTCCGGTGAGGAAGCCGACATCCTGGTGGGCAATGCGCTCCCCCTGACGAAGATCCCCCTCGGCACGGTCATCCACAACGTCGAGCTGAAGGAAGGCAAGGGCGGACAGATGGTCCGTTCCGCCGGCGCCGGCGCGCAGCTCATGGCCCGCGAGGGCGACTGGGCCACGCTCCGTCTCCCCTCGGGCGAGATGCGCAAGGTGCACGTGCGCTGCTACGCCACCATCGGCCAGGTGGGCAACCTCGAGCACGAGAACGTGTCCATCGGCAAGGCCGGCCGCACGCGCCACCTCGGCAAGAAGCCTCACAACCGCGGCGTCTCGATGAACCCTGTCGATCACCCGCTGGGCGGCGGTGAAGGCAAGACCTCCGGCGGCCGTCATCCGGTCTCCCCGTGGGGTCAGCCGACCAAGGGCTACAAGACCCGTCGCAACAAGCAGACGAACAAGTTCATCGTCAAGCGGAGAACCAAGTAATGCGCTCAATGAAGAAGGGTCCGTTCGTGGATTCCCACCTCGAGAAGAAGGTGGAGACGATGAACCGCGAGCGCGACAAGAAAGTCATCAAGACCTGGTCGCGCCGCTCGACCGTGACGCCGGACATGGTCGGCCACACGATCGCGGTGCACAACGGCCGGAAGTTCACCCCGGTCTATATCTCCGAGAACATGGTCGGCCACAAGCTGGGCGAGTTCTCCCTCACCCGTACGTTCAAGGGCCACAGCGGCAAGAAAGCCGAGAAATCGGCCAAGCCCGCGGGCAAGTAAGGGCGCGGAGACCACAATGCAAGCAACCGCAACTCTCAGATACCTGAAAGCGTCGCCGCAGAAAGTCCGCCTGGTGGCGGACCTCGTGCGCGGCAAGAAGGTCGAGGAAGCGCTGAACATCCTGCGCTTCACGCGCAAGGCCTGCGCGAAAGACCTCGAGAAGCTCCTCCGCTCGGCCATTGCCAACGCGGAGAACAAGGAAGCAGGCGCCGACGTCGACGAGCTCGTGGTCTCGAAGATCTACGTCAACGAGGGGCCGCGCGAGAAGCGCATCCAGCCCGCTCCGATGGGGCGCGCCTACCAGATTCAGAAGCGGAAGGCGCACGTCACGGTGCACGTCTCGGACGAAGTGAAAGCGGTCAACGAGCGGAGCGGCGGCAAAGGCCGCGCCCGCGCCAGGAAACAGGGGTAATCGATGGGTCAGAAGGTCAATCCTTACGGTTTTCGGCTGGGTTTCAACAAGACCTGGCACTCGCGCTGGTTCGCGGGCAAGGCGTACGCAGAGACGCTGCATCGCGATCTGAAGCTTCGCGACGATCTCAAGAAGCGTCTCAAGCACGCCGGCGTGTCGGAGATCGACATCGAGCGCACGGCGA
This sequence comes from Thermoanaerobaculia bacterium, assembly GCA_036387915.1. Taxonomy (GTDB): domain Bacteria; phylum Acidobacteriota; class Thermoanaerobaculia; order Gp7-AA8; family Gp7-AA8; genus QHVT01. The sequence continues at coordinate 33,545 of DASVSV010000315.1, read as the reverse complement.
ACAAGATGCGCATCAACATCTACACCTCGCGCCCGGGCATCATCATCGGCCGCAAGGGTGCGGAAGTGGACAAGCTGCGTGACGAGCTGCAGAAGATGGTCAACGGCGAGGTCTACATCAACATCCAGGAGATCCAGCGTCCTGAGCTCGACTCGCAGCTGGTGGCCGAGAACATCGCCACGCAGCTCGAGCGCCGCATCGCCTTCCGCCGGGCCATGAAGAAGGCCATGGAGTCGGCCTTCCGCTTCGGCGCGAAGGGCATCAAGGTGCGCGTGGGCGGACGCCTGAACGGCGCGGAGATCGCCCGCACCGAGTGGTACCAGGACGGCCGTCTGCCGCTGCACACGCTGAAAGCCGACATCGACTACGGCTTCGCCGAGGCCAACACCACGTACGGGAAGATCGGCGTGAAGGTGTGGCTGTACAAAGGCGAAATGGCCAAGGCGCGCAGCCGCCGCCGCGAGAAGTAGAAACAAAGCTTGCAGCTCGCAGCTGGCAGCTCTCAGCAAAACTGGGGGCGGCGGGCCGAGAGCTGAGAGCTGCCAGCTGAGAGCTAGAAACTAGGAGAAACGCATCATGTTGATGCCGAAGAAGGTCAAATACAGAAAGCAGCAGCGCGGACGGCGCCGTGGTCAGGCGACGCGCGGGGCGAAGGTCTCGTTCGGAGACTTCGGCCTGCAGGCGCTCGAGGTGGGCTGGGTGACGGCGCGCCAGATCGAGGCGGCTCGTATCGCCATGACCCGCCACATCAAGCGCGGCGGCAAGATCTGGATCCGCATCTTCCCCGACAAGCCGATCACCAAGAAGCCGCTCGAGACCCGTATGGGTAAGGGCAAAGGTGCACCGGAAGAGTGGGTGTGCGTGATCAAGCCGGCCCGCATCCTCTACGAGATGGAGGGTGTGACGCGCGAGGTCGCCGAAGAGGCGTTCCGCCTGGCCGGCTCGAAGCTCCCCATCAAGACGCGTTTCGTCACGCGCGAACAGACGGAGATCGGCGAATAATGGCCAGCAGGAAAACACTCTCAACCCTTCGCGACAAAACGGTCGACGAGCTGCGCGCCCGTGAGCGCGATCTGCGCGAGCAGATGTTCAAGCTGCGCTTCCAGCGCGCCACCGGCCGCGTCGAGAACCCGATGAAGATGCGCCAGGTCCGCCGCGAGATCGCGCAGATCGAAACGCTCATCAACGAGCGCGCCAAGAGCGCGTAAAGGCATAAGCAATGGCAACCGAAAACAGCACCGAAACCACTGCGCAGCAGGACAGCAAGCGCACCAAGGTCGGCGTGGTCGTCTCCAACAAGATGGAGAAGACCGTCGTGGTCGCGGTCGAGAACCTGGTCAAGCACGGCATGTATCAGAAGTACATCCGCCGCACGAACAAGTTCCTGGCTCACAACGAGAACCCGGCTGTGAACGTGGGTGATCGCGTCCTCATCGAGGAAACGCGCCCGCTCTCGAAGCGCAAGCGCTGGAACGTGCGCGAAGTCATCGAGAAAGCCAGCTAGGAGTCACGCCAATGATTCAGATGGGAACGATTCTGCAGGTTGCAGACAACACCGGTGCGAAGAAGATCTTCTGCATCAAGATGCTGGGCGGCTCCACGGCCGGCCAGTACGCGAGCCTGGGCGACGTCATCACCGCCTCGGTCAAGGAAGCGTCGCCGGACGGCACGGTCAAGAAGGGCGCGGTGGTCAAGGCCGTCATCGTCCGTACCGTCAAGGAGAATCGCCGCCGCGACGGCTCGTACATCAAGTTCGACGACAACGCGGCCGTTCTCATCAACGACGCGCGCGAGCCGGTCGGCACGCGTGTTTTCGGACCGGTGGCCCGCGAGCTTCGTGAGCGCAAGTTCATGAAGATCATCTCGCTGGCGCCCGAAGTCATCTAAAGGAAGCACGAACAATGGGACTGTACGGAAGAAGCAAACCGCAGGAGACGACGCGCCACACGCCGCACCTTCGCAAGGGTGACACGGTGGTCGTTCTGTCGGGCAAGGACGCGGGCAAGCAGGGCCGCGTGCTGCGCGTCAACGCCACGAAGGGCACGGCCATCGTCGAGCGCGTCAACTTCACCAAGAAGCACACCAAGCCGAACCCCGGGAAGAACGTCAAGGGCGGCATCCTCGAGCGCGAGTCGCCGATCAAGGTCGACAAGCTCCAGGTGATCTGCCCGAGCTGCAACGAGGCCGCGCGCCTCGGCTCTCACCGTAACGAAGAAGGCGAAGCGATCCGCTTCTGCCGCAAGTGCAAAGCGGACCTCACCAAGTAAGCAGTAGAGACATCGAACCAGCGCCCGTACAACGCCGGGCCACCAAAAGGACCCAGAGATGGCAACCAGACTCAAAGAGCAGTACATGAACGAAGTCCGCAAGAAATTGCAGGACGAGTTCGGCATCAAGAACCCGATGGCCGTTCCCAAGGTCGAGAAAGTCGTTCTCAACATGGGTATGGGCGAAGCCATCTCCAACGCCAAGCTGCTCGACACCGCGGTCGAGGAGCTGGCCACGATCACCGGTCAGAAGCCGGTCGTGACCAAGGCCAAGAAGTCGATCGCCAGCTTCAAGCTCCGCGAAGGACAGTCCATCGGCACGATGGTCACCCTGCGCGGCGACAAGATGTACGAATTCCTCGACCGTCTGATCAACATCGCGCTTCCGCGCGTCCGCGACTTCCGCGGCGTGCCCACGAAGTCGTTCGACGGCCGCGGCAACTACACCCTCGGCATCCGTGACCACGTCATCTTTCCCGAGATCGATGCGGGCAAGGTCGACAAGGCCAAGGGCATGAACATCACCATCGTCACGACCGCGCAGACGGACGAGCAGGCGCGCGTCCTTCTCCGCGAGCTCGGGATGCCGTTCGGCAAGTAAGAGGAACCAATGGCCAAAACTTCAATGATCGTCAAAGCTGAGCGGAAACCGAAGTTCTCGGTGCGCAAGCGCAACCGCTGCAAGCAGTGCGGACGTCCGCGCGGGTTTCTGCGGAAGTTCCAGCTCTGCCGCATCTGCTTCCGTCAGCTCTCGCTCGGTGGCTACATCCCGGGCGTGACCAAGTCGAGCTGGTAGCTCGCTCAAGACCGATATCAGGAGTCACAGAATGTCGATGACAGATCCCATCGCGGATATGCTCACCAGAATCCGCAACGGAATTCAGTCGCGCCACGATCGCGTCGAGATGCCGAGCTCGAAGCTGAAGATCGAAGTCGCGAAAATCCTCAAGTCCGAGGGTTTCATTAGTAATTACAAAGTACAGCCGCCGGAAGACGGCAAGCCGCAGGCCACGCTCCGCGTCTACCTCAAGTACTCAGACGACGGCGAGCCGGTCATCCACGGCATCGAGCGCGTTTCGCGCCCGGGCCGCCGCGTCTATCGCGGCAAGGAAGAGATCCCCAAGGTTCTGGGCGGTCTCGGGCTGGCCATCGTCTCGACCTCGAAGGGCGTTCTCTCCGGAGCCGATGCAGCACGCACCGGCGTCGGCGGCGAAGTCCTTTGCCAGGTCTGGTAGCAAGCATCTGGTAAGGAGATCCCGCAATGTCGCGAATTGGTAAGAAAGAGATTCCTCTGCCCAAGGGCGTGGAAGTCCGTGAGGACGCCGGCACGGTCGTGGTCAAAGGGCCGAAAGGCTCGCTCTCCACGCCCATGATCGCCGGGATCAAGGTGTCGGTCGAGAACAACGTCGTCAAGTTCGAGCGGCCGAATGAAGAGAAGAAGACCCGCGCGTTCCACGGCCTGATGCGGGCCCTCGTGGCGAACAACGTCCGCGGCGTGAGCGAAGGCTTCAAGCGCGAGCTCGACATCGTCGGCGTCGGTTACCGCGCCGAGGTGAAGGGGAAGGAAGTGGTCTTCCAGCTCGGCTACTCGCACCCGGTGCGCTTCGCGATTCCGGACGGAATCGACATCACCGTGGACGCGAAGACGGGCCACATCACCGTCACCGGCATCGACCGCCAGAAGGTCGGGCAGACCGCGGCCGAGATCCGCAGCCTGCGCGAGCCCGATCCCTACAAGGGCAAGGGCATCAAGTATTCGGATGAAGTCATTCGCCGCAAGGCGGGTAAGGCCGCCGGTAAATAGTTGCTGGTAGCTGGTTGCTAGTGCGGTAGCGGCTAAAGGCACTAGCAACCAGGAACCAGAAACCAGCAACCAACTAGTGGGCCGGGTATGAACATCGCGCACGCGATCGACCCCTCGGCACAGAGGACACAATGGATAAAGGTAGACACAGAGTCGAAGCTCGCGGACGGATCCGGGAACGGATCCGCCGCAAGGTCACGGGAACGGAGCAGCGGCCGCGTCTGGCGGTGTTCCGCAGCCTCAAGAGCATTTACGCGCAGGTGATCGACGACGCTTCGGGGCAGACCATCGTGTCGGCTTCGAGCCTCGAGAAGGATGCCGGCGCGAAGGGCTCGAACGCAGCGGCCGCAAAGGCCGTCGGCGCGCTCATCGCGAAGAAGCTCAAGGATAAGGGCATTACCCGGGTCGTGTTCGACCGCGGCGGATACCTTTACCACGGCAACATCAAGGCGCTCGCGGATGCGGCGCGTGAGAACGGACTGGAATTCTAGGAGATCACATGCAGCGTCCAATGCAGCGTCCCGGGCAGCGTCAAGGTGGCCCAGGCTCTCAGCGCGGCGATCGCCGTCAGGAAGAGCGCAATGAAAGCGGGATGATCGACAAGGTCGTCCACATCAACCGCGTGACGAAGGTCGTCAAGGGCGGCAAGAACTTCAGCTTCAGCGCGCTGGTCGTCGTCGGCGACGGCGCGGGCCGGGTCGGCTTCGGCTCCGGCAAGGCCAAGGAAGTTCCGGCCGCCATCAAGAAGGGCATCGAGATCGCCAAGAAGAACATGATCAAGATCGCCATGTCCGGGACCACCATCCCGCACGCGATCGTCGGCCATTACGGCGCCGGTCAGGTCCTGCTCAAGCCCGCCTCGGACGGTACCGGCGTCATCGCCGGCGGCCCGGTGCGCGCGATTCTCGAGTCGGCCGGTATCCAGAACATCCTCACCAAGTCGCTCGGCACCGCCAATCCGCACAACGTGGTCAAGGCCACGTTCGAAGCTCTGAAGCTGCTCCGCACCGAGGATCAGTACAAGAGACTGCGCGGCGGCAACGAGCCCACGGAAGGGACTGAAGCATGAGCCTCCTCAAGCGCATCAAGAACAAGATCACGGGTGAGGGGAAGACCATCCGCCTCCGCCAGGTGCGCAGCGGTATCGGTTGCCCCGTCGAGATGCGAGAGACCCTTAAGGCTCTCGGCCTCGGCAAAATGCACCGTGAGTCCGAACGCGCCGACACGCCGGAAGTCCGCGGCATGATCGCCAAGATCCCTCACCTCGTCGAAGTGGTGAAGTAGGAGTCCACAATGGAACTGAACAACCTCAAACCGAAAAAAGGCGCGCGTCACGCGAAGAAGCGTGTCGGCCGCGGCCCCGGATCGGGACACGGCAAGACCTCGGGCCGCGGCGAGAAGGGGCAGAAGTCGCGCTCCGGCTTCTCCCGCAAGCTCGGCTTCGAAGGCGGTCAGATGCCTCTGCATCGCCGCATCCCGAAGCGCGGCTTCACCAACATCTTCAAGAAAGAGTACGCCGTCATCAACCTGGCTGACCTGGAGCGCTTCGACAACGGCGCGACGGTCGACGAGGCGGCGCTCCGCGCGGCCGGTCTCGTCAAGGGACAGAACGACGGCGTCAAGGTGCTCGGCAACGGCAAGCTCTCCAAGAAGCTGACCGTCTCCGCCACCAAGTTCTCGGCCACCGCCAAGAAGTCCATCGAGGACGCCGGCGGCACCGTGCAGGAGATCCAGTAACGTGCCTAACGTCGTCGATACAGTCCGCAACATCTGGGCGATCGAGGACCTCCGCAAGCGCGTGCTCTTCACGTTCGCGCTGCTGGCGGTGTACCGCCTCGGCTCGCACATTCCGACGCCGGGCGTCGACCCCGTCGCGCTCTCGGAGTTCTTCAAGGCGATGGGCGGCGGCGTGTTCGGCTTTCTCGATCTCTTCTCGGGCGGCGCGCTCTCGCGCCTGTCCGTTTTCGCGCTCGGGATCATGCCCTACATCTCGGCGTCGATCATCCTGCAGCTTCTGACCGTGGTCTGGCCCTACCTCGAGAAGCTCTCGAAAGAGGGTGAGATGGGGCGCCGCAAGATCAACCAGTACACGCGCTACGGCACGATCGTCCTGGCCATCGTGCAGGCGCTCGGCGTCGCGTTCTGGCTTCGCGGGCAGTCCGCCCCGGGCGGCGCGCCGCTCGTCCCGCCGCACGTGCAGGACGCGCTGTGGGGCCTCGGCTTCCCGATCATGACCGTGCTCACGCTCACCACCGGCACGGCTTTCGTCATGTGGCTCGGCGAGCAGATCTCCGACCGCGGCATCGGGAACGGCATCTCCCTGATCATCTTCGCCGGCATCGTGGTCGGTCTTCCGTCCGCGGTCGTCGGTACGTTCGACGACATCCGCACGGGCGAGCGGAACATCTTCGCGATGCTCTTCCTGCTCGTGTTCATGATCGCCGTCGTCGCGTTCGTGGTCTTCATGGAGCGCGCGCAGCGCCGCATCCCGGTGCAGTACGCCAAGCGCGTCGTCGGCCGCAAGGTTTACGGCGGCTCGAACACGTACCTCCCGCTGCGCGTCAACACCGCCGGCGTCATCCCGGTCATCTTCGCCTCGTCGATCCTGGTCATCCCGCAGACCATCGCCCAGATGATCAAGCAGCCGTGGGCCGACGCCATCGGGCGCCAGATCTCCATGGGTGAGCCGCTGTACTACCTGCTCCAGGTGGCCGGCATCATCTTCTTCGCGTACTTTTACACGTCGATCGTCTTCAATCCGGTCGACACGGCCGACAACATGCGCAAGTACGGCGGCTTCATCCCCGGCATCCGCCCGGGCAAGAGGACGTCGGACTACATCGACCGCGTGCTGACCCGCATCACCTTCGTCGGCTCGCTCTACCTGGCCGCGGTCTGCATCCTGCCGGAGTTCCTCATCTCCGGCGTGCACGTCGCGCAGTTGCCGTTCGGCGTCGGTGCGACGCTCGACCGCGTGCTCCCGCTCTGGATCACCGAGGGCATGGGGCTGAGCTTCTACTTCGGCGGCACCTCGCTGCTGATCGTGGTCGGCGTGGCCATGGACACCATGCAGCAGATCGAATCGCAGCTCGTGATGCGTCACTACGACGGCTTCATGAAGAAGGGCCGCATCCGCGGGCGCAGGGGCTGAACCGTTTGAAGCTGATCTTCATCGGCCCTCCGGGCAGCGGCAAGGGAACTCAGGCGAAGCGGCTCGCGAGCCGCTTCGACATCCCTCACATTTCCACCGGCGACATGCTTCGCGAAGCGGTCGCCGATGGAACCGAGCTCGGTCAGCAGGCCGCGCCGATCATGGCCTCCGGCGGACTGGTGTCCGACGACCTGATGATCGGCATCATCAACGAGCGGATGGCGAAAGCCGACGCGCAGAAGGGCTTCATCCTCGACGGTTTTCCGCGCACGCTGGTGCAGGCTGAAAAGCTCGATGGAATCGTCGGGAATGGTCAGCCCCCTCTGCGGGTTCTTCAACTGCTCGTTCCCGACGACGCCATTGTCCACCGCATCACCATGCGACGGACGTGTGCTTCGTGCGGGGCGATTTACCATCTGGAGAACAACCCCCCGGCGCAGGACAGCGTTTGTGATCGCTGCGGCGCCGAGGTCATTGCACGGCCCGACGATACGGAAGAGGCCGTGCGCAAGCGCCTGGAGTCGTTTCACAGACAGACGATGCCGGTCGCGACGTACTACAAGTCGAAGAATATTTTGCGGGAGGTCGACGGTGTCGGTCCTCTCGATGTGGTCTTTGAACGGATTGAAAAGTCCCTTACGTAAATGCTCGACAGAATGAAGGGACCGACGCTGAAGAGTCGCGACGAGATCGCGACGATGGACCGGACCAACCGGATCGTCGTCGAGCTCCTCGAAATGATGCGAGCCATGGTCAAGCCCGGCGCGACCACGGCCCAGCTCAACGCGATGGCCGAAGAGGAGCTCGCGAAGCGAGGGGCGAAGTCGCCCTTCAAAGGCTACGCTCCGATGGGCCTGCCGCCGTATCCGGCGGTCGTCTGCACGTCGGTCAACGATGTCATCGTGCACGGCATCCCCAACCGGACGAAGCTGCAGGACGGCGACATCCTCGGGCTCGACTTCGGGTCGATCTTCGAGGGCTTCGTCGGCGACGCGGCCATCACCGTCCCGGTCGGGAAAGTCAGCGCAAACGCGCAGAAGCTGATGGACACGACCCGCGAATGCCTGGAACTGGCCATCGAAGAGATGCGTCCGGGACGTCACCTCGGGGACATCGGTGCGGCGGTCCAGGAGCACGCGGAATCGCGCGGCTTCCACGTCATCCGCACCTTCGTCGGCCACGGAATCGGCCGGCGGATGCACGAGGAGCCGCAGGTGCACAACTTCGGGCGTCGCGGACGCGGCCTCGAGTTGCGCGAGGGGCTGGTCCTGGCCATCGAGCCGATGCTCTGCGAGATCGGGTCGAAGCTGCGGTCGCGCCTCGAGCGCGCGGGCGCGAACGGGATGCTTCAGGACGTGAAGACGGATGCCGACGGATGGACGGCGCGGACGGTCGACGGGGCCCTCGCGGCGCACTTCGAGAACTCGGTGGCCGTCACGGCCGGCGGGCCATGGGTTTTAGGAAAATGAAGGACAGAAAAAATATGGTGCTGTTTGATTAGGGGACGTAGAACCCCGCAGCGCTCCTCGTCGCCGAGACCCGATAAGGACGTCTCGGCGAAGGAAGAAGCCATCGAGGTGACGGGAACGGTCCTGGAGACCCTCCCCAACGCGATGTTTCAGGTCGAGCTGGAGAACAAGCACAAAGTGCTCGCCCACATCTCCGGCAAGATGAGAAAACACTTCATCCGCATTCTCCCGGGCGACAAAGTACTCGTCGAGCTCTCGCCGTACGATCTGACGCGCGGGCGCATCACGTACCGTTATAAGTGAGCCAATCATGAAAGTTCGTTCTTCCGTCAAAAGAATCTGCACGAAGTGCAAAGTCGTCCGCCGTCAGGGTGTGATTCGGATCATCTGTGAGAATCCGAAGCACAAGCAGCGTCAGGGCTAATCAGGAGCAACAGGCAAATGGCACGTATCTCGGGTGTGGATCTTCCACTGAACAAGCGGGTCGAAATCGGCCTGACGTACATCTACGGCATCGGCCGCACGCGGTCGAACGACATCCTCACGCAGGCCGGCGTGGACAAGAACGTCCGCGTCAAGGACCTCACCGAGGATGACGTTCGCAAGATCCGCACGATCATCACCGACGAAGGCAAGGTCGAGGGCGATCTCCGCAAGGACATCGGCCTGGACATCAAGCGGCTGATGGAAATCAACTGCTACCGCGGCATGCGCCATCGCCGTGGCCTCCCGGTGCGCGGACAGCGGACGCACACCAACGCCCGCACGCGCAAGGGCCCCCGCAAGGGTGCGGTTGCCGGCAAGAAGAAAGCAACGAAGAAATAAGCTGGCAGCTGTCAGCTCGCAGGTCTCAGGAGACATCCTGGGGCGGGGCGGGCCTGAGAGCTGCGAGCTGGGAGCTGAGAGCTAACCATGGCAACTGCAAGAGCACCGAAAGCGGGCGCGCGTCGCGCCGGTACCAAGCGCAAGGAGCGGAAGAACGTTCCGCACGGCGTCGCCTCGATTGCGGCGACGTTCAACAACACGATCGTGGCGATCACCGATCCGATGGGCAACATCCTGTCGTGGTCGAGCGCCGGCCGCATCGGTTTCAAGGGATCGCGCAAGGGCACGCCCTTCGCGGCCCAGGTCGCGGCCCAGAATGCCGCCCAGCTCGCGCAGGAGCACGGCATCCGCTCGGTCGACGTCAAGGTCAAAGGCCCCGGCGCCGGCCGCGAGTCGGCCATCCGCGCCCTGGCGGCGTCCGGCCTCGACATCAAGTCGATCAAGGACGTGACGCCCATCCCCCACAACGGCTGCCGGCCGCCCAAGCGCCGCCGCGTCTGATACGAGTTGTCGGCTGTCAGCTCGCAGCTCTCAGGAGAGTCAATCCGAGGGTGTGCGGGCCTGCCAGCTGAGAGCTGAGAGCTAGTAAGAAAGTTACGCCGAGCAGCAGCCGGCGTATACGCAACGCATCATGGTGATGCGGGTGCGAACAACCAGGAGGCATAGTGGCTCGTTACACCGACCCCGTCTGCCGGCTTTGCCGTCGCGAGGGAATGAAGCTGTTTCTCAAAGGCGATCGTTGCTTCAAGGACAAGTGCGCCATCGAGCGCCGCAACTACGCGCCCGGCCAGCATGGCCGCCGCCGTTCCAAGGTCCTCGGCTACGGCGTGCAGCTTCGTGAAAAACAGAAAGTGAAGCGCATTTACGGCCTGCTCGAGAGCCAGTTCCGGCTCTACTTCCAGCGCGCCGCCAAGCGGACCGGCGTCACCGGTGACAACCTGCTCCGCCAGCTCGAGCTCCGGCTCGACAACGTGGTCTACTCCCTCGGCTTCGCCGCCTCGCGGCCCCAGGCCCGCCAGCTCGTCCGGCACGGCCACATCGAGGTCAACGGCCGCAAGATCAACGTCCCCTCGTACCAGGTACGCAAGGGCGACGTCATCCAGGTCCGGGAAAAGAGCCGCAAGAACGACCAGATCCGTCAGGCCGTCGAGACGGCCGCCGGCCGCGGCGTCCCCGCCTGGCTCCAGCTCGAGCCGGATGCGTTCCGTGGCTCTGTCACGGATCTCCCGAAGCGCGAAGACATCCGTCTCCCGATTCAGGAACAGCTCATCGTCGAGCTCTACTCGAAGTAATTCAACCTGAGCTGGCAGCTCTCAGCTCTCAGCTCTCAGGAGTCCACCCGATCCTGAGAGCTGCGAGCTGCGAGCTGCGAGCTTTCACGCGAGGAGGCCGCTCCCATGATGTGGTCAGATTTCCAGAAACCCAAGAAGCTCGATTACGATCCCGAGACCCTTACCCCGAACTACGGGCGTTTCACCGCCCAGCCGTTCGAGCGTGGCTTCGGCACCACCATCGGTAACGCGCTGCGCCGCGTCCTGCTCTCCTCCATCGAGGGAGCGGCGATCACGGCCGTCCGCGTCGAAGGCGTCCTGCACGAGTTCTCCTCGCTGCAGGGTGTCGTCGAAGACATGACCGACGTCGTCCTCAACCTCAAGCAGGTCCCGTTCAAGCTCCACGGCTCGGGCCCCAAGACCCTCTATCTCGAGAAGAAGGGGCCGGGCGTCGTCACGGCCGCCGACTTCGAACAGGATCCCGACCTCGAGATCCTCGACCCCAACGCGCACATCGCGACGCTGTCCAAGGAAGGCTCGCTCAAGCTCGAGGCCCGTCTCAAGCGCGGCCGCGGCTACGTCGTGGCCGACCGCAACGCCGACACCGACCTGCCGCTGGGCTACATCCCGGTCGACTCGATCCACTCGCCCGTCCGCCGCGTGAACTATCACGTCGAGGGCGCGCGCGTCGGCCAGATGACCGACTACGACAAGCTCATTCTCGAGGTCTGGACCAACGGCGCCGTCTCGCCGCAGGAAGCGATCAGCCTGGCCGCCGAACTGCTCGGCGACCACCTGCGCATCTTCAGCGCGTTCGAAACGCGCGCCGAAGAGCGTGAGGAAGCCGCCGCTCCGGAAGTCGATCCGCGCCTCGCCGAGATGCTCTCCAAGCCGATCGAGGAGCTCGACCTGTCGGTCCGTTCCGCGAACTGCCTCAAGAACGCGAACATCCGCACCCTCGGCGATCTGGTGCAGCGCACCGAGCGCGAGATGCTCTCCACCAAGAACTTCGGCCGCAAGTCGCTCGACGAGATCAAAGACGTCCTCGCCAGCCTCGGGCTGTCGTTCGGCATGACGCGCGTTCCGGTCGGCTCCCGCGCCGACATGCGCGAGTAGTTGAGGAGATCGTTCCATGAGACACGGATACGCACACCGCAAGCTGGGCCGCACGTCGAGCCATCGCAACGCGATGTTCCGCAACCAGCTCGCCTCGATGATCGAGAGCGAGCGCATCATCACCACGCTTCCCAAGGCCAAAGAGCTGCGTCCGCAGATCGAGAGACTGATCACGCTGGCCAAGACCGACAGCGTGCACGCGCGCCGTCAGGCCGCCCGTCAGGTTCCCGATGACGCGCTCATCGCCAAGCTGTTCGACACCATCGGCCCGCGCTTCTCCACGCGCCCGGGCGGCTACACGCGCATCCTGAAGCTGGGCGCGCGCCGCGGCGACGCCGCGGAGATGGCCATCCTGGAACTGGTCGAGCGCACCGCCGACGCGGACGCCAAGCCGGACACCCCGGCCAGGGGCGGCGCGAAGAAGAAGGCCGCCGCTCCCGCCGCCGAACCGGCCGGGGACGACAAGCCGAAGCGCGCGAAGAAGGCCGCCCCGCAAGCGGACGACGACGCTGCCGCCGAGGACAAGCCGAAACGCGCCCGCAAAAAGAAAGAAGACGAGTAGCTCTTCGGAAAACGCCCGCTGGCAACAGCGGGCGTTTTTGTTTTACGGCATCAGCGTGGCGTGCACGCGCGTGACGGTCGTGTCGCCGTCGTGGATCGGAATTGCGGTCGACGCATCGCGCGCCTTCATCAGTGCCGCACCCGCGGCCGGCAATCCGAACGTGAGGTCGCTCGCCGTCGCCTCCACCTTTCCCCGCGCGGTGCACTCCACGGTCATCGACTCCACGCCGTTCGCCACGGCGAGGTGCATCCCTTTCGGCATCCGCTCGCGAAAGCGCGCCGGGCGGGGAGGGATGGGCGTGCCGTTCACGCGCAGGATCTTCACGTCACCGTTCAGCACGAGCGTGAGGCGGTTTGCGCCGCGCGCGGAACGGACGTTGACGGTCAGCGTCTCGCCGTCACGCATTGAAGTGATCGTGACACGTGGCGCGACACGCGGCGCCGGCGCCGCGTAGCCGGAGCCGCGCAGGTCGTCGTCGTACGCGGTGAACTGCGCGGCGCGCTGCAGCTCCGGCGTCAGGGCGTTGGAGCCGATCACCCACTGCGGCGTGCGGTCGTCGACGTGCGAGAGGTTGATGCGCCGCGGCCGGTCGGGTGTGTACGCCGGCAGCAGCATCGCCGTCACCGCGCAGACGACCGCGAGCAATGCCACGACGGCGGCGCCGCGAATGCTCCGGAAGAGCGGTGCGACGAGCGTGGCCAGGATCCCGATCAAGAGCGCCACCGCGTACATCAGCGGCGCGCCGAGGGCGTCGTAGAGCATGAGCCCCATCGGGAAGATGAGGATCGCCGCGACGGTCGCCGCGATCGCCGACGTCGCGGTTTCGTTCGCCCGCGCCAGCGCGCAGATCGTGACCGCGACGGCCGGCACGATGAACACGAACGCCGCGCCGGGCAGCGTCAGCGCCAGCGCGATCCCGATCATGTGCCAGACGATGGTGACGCCGTACAGCATCGGCAGCGGCTGCGCGCGCTTGCGGAAGAGCGCCGCGGCGAACAGCGCCGCCGCGATGCCGAGCAGCCACATCGCCGCGACCGACGCCGTCGGGCGCGCCACGAAGCTGATCCCCTGCGCCCGCAGTTGCGCGACCGTGGCCAGCACGATTCCGCCGCCGGCGGCGAAGACGATGGCGACGAACGCGGTCAGCACGCCGAAGGTCATCTCGCGCGGCGGCTGCCGGCGCGCGGCGAAGATCAGCAGAATGAGGCTGACGATGACCAGCCAGAGCGTCCACTCCTGCGGCCACCAGACCATCTTGAAGTTGAGGATGTCGAAGTAGGTCGCGTCGGTCTTACTGCGCGCGGCCAGGTCGGCATTCGCGAGCGCGCGCACCGTGGCCAGGACGTTGTCGCCGTGATGCTGCAGCGTGCGCGGGTTGACGTGCGCGAGGTCGTCGTACGGCGTGTGGTACCAGTTCACGCCGCGGATGGCGGCAAAGTTGACCGCCGCCTTGCCGGCGCGCTTGAAGATCGTGACGTCGGTGTCGTTCGGCAGCAGGTTGTAGATCGCGTAAAAAAAAGACGTCGCCTGCGGCCGCTCCAGCGCCCGCGCCAGATGGCGGATCAGCCAGCGGTTGCCGGTGCTGGTCTCGAACATGTTCGAGAGGCCGTACGTGCCGCGCATCTCGACGTTGACCACCGCGGAGACGTCGCGCGAGAGAGTCTCGTCGGCGACGAATCCTTCTGCGCCGAGGAGGCCCGCTTCCTCGCCGTCGGTGATGAGGAACGCCACCGGATTGCGGAAGCGCTCGCCGCGGATGGCGCGCGCCACTTCCAGCAGGGATGCCGTCCCGACGCCGTCGTCCGAGGCGCCGGCACCGGAGCCGACGGAGTCGTAGTGCGCCGTGACGAGCACCGTATCGAGCACCGTCTCGCCGGTCGCGCGCCGTGGCCGTGCGAGGACGTTCTGCACCTGCCCGCACACGCCGCCCGCGTTGCACGCGAACTGATTCAGCACGCGCGTGTCGTAGCCGAGCGCCGTGAAACGTGCGACGACACGATCGCGCACGCGCGCGTTGGCCGCCGTACCGACCGGGTGCGGTCCCTCGTTCGCCAGCAGCGCGTGCAGCGTCTCGCTCGCTCGCGCCGAGGAGAACTCAGCCGACGGCGCGGAGGTGTCGCGCGGCGCGGGGCCCTCCGCGCGCCAGACAGCGAGCGCGAGCACGATGGCGAGCGGCAGGAGGACGGCCAGAGCACGGCGCATGTGCGGGCGATTGTACGTGCGTGCAACCCTGCGTCCGCCGCGCCGTATTCGGATGACGGAGGATTCACCCGATGCGCAAGTTCTTCCTCACGGCCATGCTCCTCATCGTCTCGACCGCCGCCAGCGCGGCGTCGCTCACCGAGACCGTCGACCGGACCTTCAACGTCCGCCCCGGCGCCAACGTGACGCTGAAGAACGTCAACGGCCGCATCACCGTCAAGGCCTGGGACCAGCCGCGCGTGAAAGTCGTCGCGGTGAAGGAAGTCGAGGCCGATCGCGATGACCTGAAGAACGCGATGAAGGAGCTGCGCGTCGAGTTCGTCGAGCGCGACGGCGGTCTCTCCATCAACACCCGCTATCCGAACGAGGACCGCAAGGGCGCCTCGATCTTCGACTGGATGTTTGGCGACCGCGTGCAGGCGGAGGTGCAGTACGACCTGATGGTGCCGCGCACGATGAACGTCAACGTCACGAACACGAACGGCAGCATCCGCCTCAGCGACGTCACCGGCAGGCACGAGCTCGACACCACAAACGGCAAGATCGAAGTGTCGCGCTGCGCCGGCTCGCTCGACGCCTCGACCACGAACGGCTCGATCACCGCGGAGCTGCAGAAGGTGGCCAAAGGTCAGCCGCTGAGCTTCTCGACCACCAACGGCCGCATCGAGGTCGCGGTCCCGGCCAACCTCGCGGTCGACGTCGATGCCGGCACCACCAACGGCTCGATCCACTCCGACCTCCCCGTCACCACGACAAAGATCGGCAGCAACTCACTCCGCGGCTCGATCAACGGCGGCGGGACGCCCCTCCGGATGCGGACCACGAACGGCGGGATCTCGATCCGCTCGCTGGCGAAGTAACGGACCGGCAACCCGTAGCACTGCATGTATGCGCCACCCGCGCCCGGATCGTCATCACGATCGCCGGCACGCGCAGAAAACGAAGGATGTCCACCGCCCCGACGGGCGTGAGGTTCATTGCAGCAGCAAGAATGGCGGCGCGCATGGGGATCGAAACGGCCGGGCGCCGTGAATTACTCCAGTGACCAGTAACGTTGCGTTGTGCATCACGTGATGCATAATCGAGCATCACGGAGGGCCATGATGCGAACGACTGTGAACCTGGACGAACGACTGATCGAAGAGGCGCAGCGCGTGACCGGTACACGGGAGCGGACCGCGCTGATTCACGACGGCCTGCGTGCTCTGATTGCCCGCGAAAGCGCGAAGCGGCTGGCACGGCTGGGCGGAAGTGACCCACGTCTCGAACGCCCGCGGAGACGAAGGACGTCGTGATCCTGGCCGACACCTCCGTCTGGATCGATCATCTGCGAAAAGGGGTTGCCGCATTGGCAGAGGTGCTCGAGGAGGGGGAGGTGCTGATGCACCCCTACGTCCTGGGCGAACTGGCCTGCGGGAATCTGAGGGCTCGCGAGGAGGTGCTGGGCCTGCTCGCGAGACTTCCATCGGCACTTGTCGCCACCGACGCGGAGACTCTCCTCTTCATCGAGAAGCGTGCGTTGATGGGGAGGGGCATCGGCTATATCGACGCCCATCTGCTCGCCTCCGTTACGCTGACCGAGGACGCAAAGCTCTGGACGCGCGATAAGCGGCTCGCTGTCGTTGCGGCACAACTCGGCCT
Organism: Thermoanaerobaculia bacterium; assembly: GCA_036387915.1. GTDB lineage: Bacteria > Acidobacteriota > Thermoanaerobaculia > Gp7-AA8 > Gp7-AA8 > QHVT01. The sequence goes on along the minus strand of DASVSV010000315.1, from coordinate 17,237 downwards.
TTCCTCGCCTCTGAGCTGAGGGGGCCCCACCAGCGCCGAGCCACCAGCAGCAACTCGTCGCCAGCGGCCGTCCGGTGCACGCGGTTCGCCGGCGAATGTGTTCTGCGTGCGCCGTGAAACGCCGTCGCCAGCAGATTGTGGGCAGCAGCGCCACAAGACGTCCGCAACCGAGTCTTCGATTGCGGAGGACCTCCCGATGCTTGCGCTCTCAGTCGTTTCCGCCGTGGCGGCGGTTGCCTCGCTCGTGGTGTTGCTGTGGATGGTGATGCGCCGGCCGGCTTCGGCGGACGATGGTGCGATCCGCCGGCTGGTGGCCGAGGAGGCGGTGCGCTCGCGCGAAGAAGCAGGTGTCGCGGCGACGGCCTTGAGGCAGGAGGTGACGACTCTCGTCGGCACGCTCGGCACCGTGCTGCAGAACGCGGCCAGAGACGCCGCGACTCTGGAGCGCGAGCGGTTCGACCGCTTCACCGAGGACATCCGCCGCCTGCTGGGCGATGCGGCGAACGGTGCGGCAGCGGGGCGCGAGTCGCTGCTGATGAAGCTCGTTGAGCAACATGAGGCCATGCGAACCGAAGCGGCGGAAAACCGGCGTGCACAGCGTGAGGAGATCGCGCGCCGGCTGGACGCATTCAACGAGACCGTGGTCTCCGCCGTCACCGCGCACGGGACAACCCAGCGGCAGGATCTTGAAGCCGTTCGCGCGCAGGTCGAGAAGCTCACGGAGTCGAACGAGCTGCGCATTGCGGACGTTCGCCGCACGGTGGACGAGCGACTCAAGGAGATCGCGGCGAGCAACACGCGCGAGCTGCAGGAAATGCGCGCCACGGTCGACGAGAAGCTGCAGGGGACGCTCACGCAACGTCTCGGCGAGTCGTTCGCGCTCGTCACCCAGCGTCTCGAAGAAGTGCACCGCGGCCTCGGCGAGATGCAGTCCCTCGCCACCGGCGTCGGCGACCTGAAGAAGGTCCTCTCGAACGTGAAAAGCCGCGGCGGGTGGGGCGAGGTTCAGCTCGAGTCGCTCCTCGAACAGATGCTCTCGCCCGAGCAGTACGAGCGCAACGTGGTGACGAAGGACGCCGGCCGTGACGCGGTTGAGTTCGCGGTGAAGTTCCCCGGAAAGGGGGAGGTGCCGCTGCTCCTGCCGCTCGACGCAAAGTTCCCCGTCGAGGATTACCAGCACCTCATCGACGCGCACGAATGCGGTGACGCCGAGGCGGTCGAGGCGGCGGGACGGCGGCTCGAGACATCGGTCCGCAACTCCGCGAAGACCATTCGCGAAAAGTATGTGAATCCGCCGGTTACCACAGATTTCGCGATCCTGTTCCTGCCGACGGAAGGCTTGTATGCCGAGGTGCTGCGGCGCCCCGGACTGGCCGAGCAGATCCAGCGCGAGCAGGGCGTCCTGATCGCCGGCCCGACCACTCTCACCGCGATCCTGAGCAGCCTGCAGATGGGCTTCCGCACGCTCGCCGTCGAGAAACGCTCGAGCGAAGTGTGGCGGCTGCTCGAGGCGGTGAAGACGGAGTTCACGAAGTTCGGTGGTGTCATCGAGAAGGTCAATAAGAACCTCGAGACCGCACGCAATCAGATGGATGCTCTGGCAACACGCACGCGCGTCGTTTCGCGCAAGCTGCGCGACGTCCAGGAGCTCCCCGAGTCGGACGCGAAGCTGCTGCTGAAGTTGTCCCCGGCCGCTGAGGCGCCTGACGACGACGATGACGACATGATCGTCGAGCCGGCGAAGCCTCGCGGACCGGAGGCACGTCCGTGACCGCGATCGTCGCGCGCGCGATAGTCGCGTCGTCTCCGAACGGTCCCGGCATCGCCTCGTCGCTCCGCCTCGCATCCCGACACCGCGGCGCTCACGCGCTCTGTACCGAAGTTAGCGAATGGAGTCCTAAGCCTGCTCGAAGTAGCGGCGCCGCTCCCAGTCCGTCACTACCGCGTCGAACTTGCGTTGTTCGGTGCGGAAGAAGTGGAGGTAGTGCTCGACGACTTCTTCGCCGAGGACTTCGCGGGCGAACTGGCTCTTGTCCAGTTCCACGATCGCTTCGTTGAGCGAGTGGGGGACCTGGGGTAGTTCCAGCGCGCCGTAGACGTCGCCTTCGAAGGCGGGGGGCGGCTCGGTCTTCTTCTCGATGCCGTCGAGGCCCGCCGCCAGCGTGGCGGCGAAGGCGAGGTAGACGTTTGCGTCCGCGCCGGCGGTGCGGCACTCGATGCGGAGCGAGGAGCCGTGGCCGACGATGCGGAAGCCGGCGGTGCGGTTGTCGTAGCTCCAGGCGATGCCGGTCGGCGCGAACGAGCCCGGCACATAGCGTTTGTACGACGACGGGTACGGCGCGTAGAACGGGAACAGCTCGCGGATGTGCGCCATCCAGCCGCCGAGGAACCAGCGGAAGAGGGGCGAGCACTTGATGGGGCCGAGATTCTCGTCGCCCTTGAAGAGCGGTTCGTCGCCGTTCCAGAGACTCATGTGAATGTGGCAGCTCGAGCCGGCGTAGCGTTCGTCCCACTTGGCCATGAACGTCACCGCGTGCCCCTGCTGCCAGGCGATCTCCTTCGCCGCGTGCTTGTAGATCGTGTGGCGGTCCGCCATCTCCAGCAGGTCGGCGTAGCGCAGGCCGATCTCCTGCTGCCCCGGCCCCCATTCGCCTTTCGACGACTCTACCGGCACGCCGGAGCGCTCGAGGTGACGGCGGATCGCGCCGATGAGGTGCTCTTCCTTGGTGCCCTGGAAGATGTGGTAATCCTCGATCAGGCGGCCGATCGGCTCGAGGTTGACGAAGCTCTTCTTCGCCACGTCCTCATACGAATCCTTGAACACGTACAGCTCCAGCTCCGACGCGCCCATGGCCGTGTAGCCGCGCTCCGCGGCGCGTGCGAGTTGTTTGCGGAGAATGCCGCGCGGCGCGTAAGGCACCAGCCCCTCGGCCTCCTCCTCGTACACGTCGCAGATCACCAGCGCGGTCTTGTCGAGCCACGACGCCACGCGCATGGTGTTGAAGTCCGGCACGGGACGGAAGTCGCCGTATCCCTTCGCCCACGACGTGAACTGGTAGCCCGGCACCGGGTCCATGTCCATGTCGCACGCGAGCAGGTAATCGCACGCGTGGATCTCGCTCTGTTCGAGGAAGAACCGGGCCACGATGCGCTTGCCGACCAGGCGGCCGTACATGTCGGGGAAGACGACCAGGATCGTGTCGATCTCGTCGTTCGCGACCATTCGCTTGAGCTCTTCTACGTCGATTCGTCCCTGCATTGCTGAGTTCCTCGGGTTCCTCGGGTTCCTCGGAGTTCCTCGGAGTTCCTGATCAGGTTCCCCGAGGAACTCCGAGGAAACCCGAGGAACTCCGAGGAACTGCATTTCACGTCACGTCGATGTAAACCGTCTTCCACTCGGTGTAATGGTCGAGCGCCTGCAGCCCGAGCTCGCGCCCGAGGCCACTGCGCTTCACGCCGCCGAACGGCGCCTCGAGATGCACGCTGCTGCCGGAGTTGATCGAGAGATTGCCCGTCTCCACCGCGCGCGCGACGCGCATGGCCCGGCTGATGTCGCGCGTGAAGATCGAGCCTGACAAGCCGTACGTCGAGTCATTGGCCAGCTCGATCGCCTCCGCCTCGTCGCGGAACGGCATCACCGCGACGACCGGTCCGAAGATCTCCTCGCGCACGATGGTCATGTCCTTCTTCGCGTCGAGGAAGATCGTCGGCTCGAGGAACGCGTGCTGCGTGGCGTTGCCGCCGCAGGCGAGCGTCGCTCCTTCCGAGCGGCCGGCATCGACGTACTTCATGACGCGCTCGCGATGCGCGGCGGTGACGAGCGGTCCCATCTCCGTCGCATCGTCGAGCGGATCGCCGACCTTCGTCGCGGAGAACTGCTCCACCAGCGCTTTCGAGAAGCGGTCGTAGATCGATTGCTGCACGAGGATGCGTGACCGCGCGCAGCAGTCCTGTCCCGCGTTGCCGAGCGCGCTCGATGCGGCCGAGGCCACGGCCTTGTCGAAATCGGCGTCGTCGAAGATGAGGTTCGCCGACTTGCCGCCCAGCTCCAGCGAGACGCGTTTGATGTCGTCCGCCGCGAGCCGCATCACGTTCATGCCCACTTCCGTCGAGCCGGTGAACGCGATTTTGCGAATCAGGGGATGCTTCACGAGCGCCTCGCCGATCACCGATCCCGAGCCGGTCACCACGGTGAACACCCCCTCGGGGATCCCGGCTTCGAGCGCGAGCTCGGCGAGCCGCACGGCGGTGAGTGGCGTCTGCTCGGCGGGCTTGAGCACGACCGTGTTGCCCATGGCCAGCGCGGGTGCGGTCTTCCACGCCGTGATGGCGACGGGGAAGTTCCACGGGACGATGATCCCGCAGACGCCGACCGGCTCGCGGAACGACATCAGCACGCCGGGGGCCGCGCCGGGGATGGTCTGGCCGCCGACCTTGTTCGTGGCGCCGGCGTAGTACTCGAACACGTTCGCGGCGAGACCGACTTCGTCGCGCGAGTCGCGGATCGGTTTGCCGACGTTGCGCGACTCGAGCCGCGCCAGCTCGTCGGCGTTCTCGCGAATGAGCGCCGCGAAGCGGTTCAGCAGTTGCCCGCGCTTGCGCGTGTTGATGTTTCGCCACTCGCCGGTGAACGCGCGATGGGCGCCGCGCACGGCGCGGTCGAGGTCGTCGGTCGTGTGCTGGGCGACGTCGGTGAGCGGCTCGCCGGTCGCTGGCTCGATGAGAGTTGTCGGCATGTTCAGTCTGGCGCCGGCATGTCTGTGGCCGGCTCTCCCCGCAACGTATGCCAGCCGATTGCCAGCAGTACGATCGCGGCGCCCACGATCGCGTAAATCGAGGGCTTCTCGCCGAGAAAGAGCAGCACCCAGACCGGGTTCGCGACCGGCTCCAGCATCCCCGTCAGCGAGGCCTGCGTGGCCGTCACGTACTGCAGTCCCTTCACGAACAGCGCGTACGCGAAGCCGATCTGAAAGACGCCGAGAAAGATGAAGGCCAGCAGCGATTTCGTGGTCAGGGCGAGGTCGTTCATCACGAACGGAAAGAGCGCCACGGCGGTGAACACGTTGCCCCACGTCACCGCGGCACGCGAGGAAGCCTGCTCGCGCCGCAGCGACAGAATGAGCGCGGCGAAGAAGACGCTCGAGAGCAGGGCCATGCCGTTGCCGGCCATCCCCTGCGTCTCGAACTTGCCGAGGAAGAAGAGCGCCATGCCGCCCAGTGCGCCGCCGATGGCGATCGCGTCGCGCGAGCGCATCGGCTCGCGCAGCACGACCGGCGAGAGCAGCAGCACCCAGACCACGCCGGCGTATTGCAGGAAGATCGCGTTCGCCGCGGTGGTCCACTTCGTCGCCACGACGAACGCCGTCAGGCACGCCCCGTAGCTGACGATGGCGGCGAGGAACGACGCGGTCGGACGCACGCGCACGTCGCGCCGAAAGAGGATGAACAGCGTGATGGCCGCGAAGACGGAGCGGTAGAACGTCACTTTCAGCGGCGCGTCGGCCACACCCTTGATGCCGATGCCGCCGGTCGACCAGAGCAGCGCCGCGCCGACGATGTACAGAAGCCCGAGGCGTCGCTCGTTCACGCGCGCGATTTACCACGTTTCTGACGCACCGTGATGGCGTAGCCGAGCAGGCCGTTGACGACCATGATCCCGTTCGTCACGGCGAAGACCCAGTTCTTGACCAGCAGGCTGTAGATCGTGAAGCCGACCGAAGCCGCCAGTTGTCCGACGAAAAGCCATGTCGAGACGCCCGCGCTCGTACGGTCGTGCCACTGTTTGTGGACCTGCTTGGCGATCGTGGCGATGAGGATCAGCGAGCTGCCCCACCCGATGACCTCGATCATGACGCGTCAGTTCGCAATGTACGGTCCGCGTTCCAGGCGCGTGCGGATTTCGGTTTCCGCGGGCGGGCATGGGAGCGGGTCTTCCGGCAGCGGCACCACCAGCGCGCACTCGCGCACCAGCTCCGCCACCGTGTCGATCTCGAGGGGTTTGTTGAGGACTGCGGAGACGATCTCCGGGTCGAGAAACTCTTCATTCCGCGCATCCCGGACCGCCAGCACGAACGAAGTCGCCTCGGGGCGCTCGTCGCGGAAGCGGGTCAGGAACTCGCCGGCATCGCTCATGTCCATGTCCAGGACGATGAGCGCGTAGTCACAGGTCAGCACTTTCTTGAGGGCGTCCGCGGCCGAAACGGCCGTGTCGACCTCGACGGGCTGGTGGCGGAGAATCGTAAACAACATCGCCCGGAGAGCGTCGTTGTTTTCGACGATGAGGACTCTCGGTTCACTGCTACTCATATTCCCGGTAAATCTCAAAAGGCGTGCCTACTGTCGAAGGGTCAGTTCGGCCGTGATTCGGGAAGGGCCACCTCGTCCGCGACCGCCGGCGGCTGAGCCTCGGGGGCGGCGTCCAGGCATGCTGTGACGATGTCGATGAGCAGGTCGACGTCGAACGGTTTGTGGACCATGCCGACGACGAGCTCCGTGTCGAACGTGCGCGACTCCGTCCCGGCGGTGAGGACGAGCACGCGCGGCCGGGTCATGATCGACTGGCCTCCGAGGTGGTCGAGCAGCTCGTAGCCGCTCATGCGCGGCATCATCAGGTCGAGCACGACCAGGGCGTAGCGGTTCGCAACCAGCTGCTCGAGTGCGTCGATGCCGTTACGCGCCACGTCGACGGTGAACCCCCGCCGCCGCAGCACAGTCCGGAGGAGCGCTCTGATTGCATCGTCGTCATCGACGACAAGGATCCGTTTTTCGAGTCTCATTGATGCGGCCGCCACGCCCTCTCACATCAGTTATTTGAAGAGCAAGGCGCGCGCCGCTATTTGACGATTTTCGAGATCGCGCGAAATTCATCGGTGCCAGCCGCGCCGAGGAGCTCGAAGAGCGCCATCTCCGTCGAGCTCAGCTTCGCACCGTCGCTGACCAGCCGCTGGATGGCGATGCTTTTGTTGTGTGCGCTGCGCGAGGTGATGGCGTCTGCGAGGAGGGTGACGGAGAGCCCTCGCGCCAGCAGGTCACTCGCGGTCTGGTAGACGCACACATGCGCCTCGACTCCGGCGACGAGCACCTGTCGCCGTTCGAGCGCATCGAGCTGAGCCGCGGCCGAGAAGCAGATTTTCTCGACCGGCTGATATGCGCCTGTTTCCTCGAGCGCCATCCGCAACGGCTCCACGGTCCGCCCCAGCCCCTTCACATACTGCTCACTGACGATCACCGGCACGCCGAGGACATGCGCCCCGCGGATCAGCCGCTCGATGTTCCCCTCCACCTCGGCCCGCTCATGCATCACCGGCATCAGCCGCTCCTGCACGTCGATGATCAGGAGCACGGAGGAGGAACGTTCGAGTCGCACGGGAGGAGTTTACACAGCGGAGCGCGGGCGCACTCCGAATGGTCTTGTTAAGCGCGGAGCAACGCGTGCGTAGCACGCAAAGACAATAGCCCCCGGCTTCCAGCCGGGGGAACACGACACCCAAACCTCCAGCCCGCGTAGCGGGCGATAGTCGGCACGGTCGCACGGAGGCTTCGGCGGAGGCGTGTCGCGCGTACTCTTGCTGCGTCGCGTCATGCGTTGCTGATACGCGGGCCCGCGCTCCCTACCGCCGCGCGGTGCGGCGGCGGGGGGTGGCGCAGGTAAAGTCGGCCGCGATGATCTCGCCTTCGAGGTCCATCGAGCCGAGGAGCGTGAGCGGACCGTTGATTGTGCGGCGCGCGATGACCAGTCCGTTCAGGCTCGCGCCGAACATGTACGTGCCGCGGTGCACGAACGTGCCGCCGCGCGTGCCCTGCCGGATCGCGGTGCCGGAGAGCAGGTCGGTGATGCCGTCGCGATTGAGGTCGTAGGCGAGGCTGGCGTAGAACGGAATCTCCTGCACCCTGAACCCGCCGGTGCCGTCGCCGAAGAGCACGCGCGTGTCCGTCGCCAGATCGACGTATCCGTCGCCGTTGTAGTCGCCGGTCAGCGGCTGGCCGAGACGTGTGTTGTCGAGGATGCGCCGCGGAGCGTCGAACGTGCCGTCGCCGCGGCCGAGGAGCGCGTCGAGGTAACCGTCGATCGGGTCCGGATCGTGATGGATCGGCGCGATCGAGCCGTGGCGCGTCAGGACGAGGTCGTTCTTGGCGTCGTGGTTGATGTCGACGATGCTCAGCGAGTAGCCGGAGGACATCGGCTGCACCAGCGTGCGCGTGTCGAGCAGATTGCCCGAGGCGTCGTAGATGCGCAGCCGCGCTCCTGATGTGGTGTCCTGCGTCACGACGAAGAGCTCGCGCCGTCCGTCGCCCGTGACGTCGCCCGTCGCCAGCGCCAGGAACTGGCCGGCGCCGGTGATGATCGTCGACACTTCCTCCCAGACGCGCGGTGCCGTGCGCGAGAGCACGCGAATGCGATCGACGTCGGCGATGACGATCGTGCGCGTGCCGCGCGAGTCGACGTCGCCGATGGCGAAGTGCACCCCCGGCAGCGGCTCGAAGTCGTACGTGCCGGCGGCGTTCAGCCAGCCGACGGCGAGGCCGCGGTTGATCACCTCGTCGATGCCGTCGCCGTCGAGATCGACCGCCATCGCCACTGCCTCCAGGCGTCGCGCCTGCAGGACGCGCGGCGTCTCGAACGTGCCGTCGCCGCGGCCGAACACGAGTCCGACGCTCCCCTCGCTGGCCGGCACCACGAGATCGAGCGCGCCGTCGCCGTTAAAGTCGGCCGTCACCACATGGAGACCCGGCGAAAACGTCTGAGAGAACCCGATCAGCACGTCGCGCGAGCGCGCCAGACCGCCGTCGCCGTTGTTGAGAAAGATCATCACGCGCGGCGCCGCGTACTGGTACTGGCCGGTGACGTTCGTGCTTTCGGTCAGCACCGCCAGGTCGAGCGCGCCGTCGCCGTTGAAGTCTCCTGGTGTCACGCTGCGCGGCAGGCCGGCGTTGACTCTGGACGTCGGCTTCGGGGCGGCGGAGTCGAGGTAGATCTCGACCTGTCCCCACGACCAGAGCGCAGCCAGGAGGTCACTGCGGCCGTCCGCGTTGAGGTCCGCGGCGGCCGGCGTGAGCTCGGTGCTGAAGACGCGCGTCTGCTGCGCCGGAAACGCGCCCGTCCCGTCGCCGAGCGAGATCGTCAGCCGGAACGCGGCCGGCGTGTGGACGAGATCGAGATTGCCGTCGCCGTTGATGTCGGCGACGGTCTCGATGCGCTCGGCGATGAGCATCGTGCTCTCGAGCGAGATGAAGTGGCCGCGGCCGTCGTTGACGAGCAGCAACGACGCCCGTCCCGTCCGCGGAATGAGAACATCCGGACTGCCGTCGTTCGTAAAGTCTGCGACCGCCTGCACCACGCCGCGCTTTTCGCGCGCGAGCTCTTCCGGCGCGGCGAAGCGGCGCTCGCCGAGGTTGCGGAGCAGGAAGGTCACGTCCGTGTCGGTGCTCTGCTCGTAGCGGGTGGCCACGACGTCGGGACGCGCGTCGGCGTCGACGTCCTCGATGAGCCACCAGACGCCTCCTTCGATCAGCATCACCGCCGGCTCCAGCGTCTCCCCGCGCCCGTACAGCACCGACACCTCGAACTGGCCGGAGGAAACGACGTCGGGATTTCCGTCCGCATCGAGGTCCACCGCGTCCAGGCGCCACGGCCCGGGAGCCGCGTACTCGCGCGGTGCGTCGAGCTGCGGGATGCATGAGGTCTGGCCGGAAAGAGAGGACGCGAGAAGGAGAACGAGAAGGAGCGCCGCCGGTCTCATGCTGTTACAGCATAACATTATTCAGTATGGGTGTCGGTGGGGAGGGAGGGCGATGAGGACACGCTAAACCGGATGCAATGGTTGCTGGCCGCGCAAGAACAGCAGCACGTTCGTCGCGGCGATGCGGGCCATGGCGTTGCGGGCGTCCTCGGTGGCCGAGCCGATGTGCGGGGCGAGGACGACGTTCTTCATCGACAGCAGTCGCGGATTGACCTCCGGCTCGTGCTCGTAGACATCGAGGGCGGCGCCGCGCAGGTGACCATTCTCGAGGGCGTCGCAGAGTGCGTCTTCGTCGATCAGTGCGCCGCGCGAGGTGTTGATCACGTACGCGCCCGGCTTCATGCGCGCCAGTGTGTCCGCGTTGAGCAGGTGCCGCGTCTCGCGTGTGAGCGGTGCGTGCAGCGACACGACGTCCGAGGTGGCGAGCAGCTCGTCGAGCGGGTCGCCGCGGCGGATGCCGAGGATGTCCATGCCGAACGCACGTGCGCGCGTGGCGACGGCGTTGCCGATGCGGCCCATGCCGACGACGCCGAGGCGTTTGCCCTGCAGTGAGGCGCCGAGGAGCTTCAGCGGCTCCCATTCGCAGCGGCGGAGCGTGCGCACTTCTTCGTCGCCTTCGACGATGCGCCGCGTCACCGCGAGGATCAGCGCCAGCGTCAGGTCCGCCGTCGCCTCGGTCAGCACGCCGGGCGTGTTCGTCACCGTGACGCCGAGCTCGCGCGCGGCTTCGACGTCGATGTTGTTCGTGCCGACCGCGAAGTTGGAGACGATGCGCAGATTCGGATTCGCCTCCATCACCCGGCGCGTGATCGGGTCCTGCAGCAGCACGATCGCGGCATCCGCGTCGGCGAGGATGGTGATCAGGTCGTCCTCGGTGCGCCCGTGCTCCGTCGGATGCGCGATCACGTCAAAGTGCGGCGCGAGGAGGTCCGTGGTGATGCGGGGAAAGTCCGCCGTCAGGACCACGGTGTATCTCACGAGCCGCGCTCGCGCGAGAGGATCCAGCCGAGGACGAACAGGAATCCGCCGAGGGCCAGCAGCTTCACCTCGGTGCGGATGTCGCCGCGGCCGAATCCATACAGCAATCCGATCGGCAGGATGATCATGCCGCTGAGCTGCATCAGGCGTCCGATCAGTGGCGTCATTTGGTGTCGATGGTGATGGTGGTGACGCGGTCGCCGCGCTCGGTCTGGTCGACGACGCCGGTCATGCCGTCGTAGACGCGGCCGAAGATCGTGTAGCCGCCGTCGAGGTGCGGCTGCGGCGAGTGCGTGATGAAGAACTGCGAGCCGCCGGTGTCGGGGCCGGAGAGGGCCATGCCCACCGCGCCGCGCGTGTATTTCTGCAGGTTGATCTCGTCGCGGATGGCGTAGCCGGGGCCGCCGTTCATGTCGTTGCGCGGGTCGCCGCCCTGGATGACGAAGTTCGGCACGACGCGCATGAACGAGGTGTTGTCGAAGTAGCGGCGCTGCGCGAGCTGCGCGAAGTTCCACGTCGTCATCGGCGCGTCCTGCGGCAGCAGCGCGATCTCGATCCTGCCGCGCGGCATGTGGATCGTAGCCGTGTGCGGCGTGCGCGACCAGCGCACGATCTCCTGATACTCCGCGGCCGTGCGGCTGACGGGGAGCGGCGCGTACGACGGCGCTTTGGCCAGCTCGGCGGCGACGCGGCGGACGACGGGATCGGCGTCCTGCACCAGCGACTGCGCGAAGGCGGGATCGGTCTTGGCGATCGTGTTGATCGCGGCGATGCGGGCGTCGTTCAGCCCCGCGCTGCGCTCGCGGTCGACCGCTCCGCGGAGCGTCTGCAGCGGGACGTCTTTCGTGAAGCCGATGCGGTCGTACGCGTTCGCGCGGACCATCACGTCGGCGTCGGTGAGGCCGGCGCGAATGAGGTCGGCTTCCGCGTCGGCGCCGGTCTCGGGGATGTTGGCGAGCACGTTCATGCGGACGAGCGGCTGTTCGTGATTCGCGTACTGGCGGCGCAGCGCGACGCCCTGCGGCATCGCGGTGGTGGCTTCGAGCACGCGCACGACCTGCCACGGCGAAAGGTCGGTGAGTATGCGCGATGCGACATCCCACGGCAGATGCCTGGCCAGCGAGCCGGCGGTCAGCTCGCGCTCCCACGACGTGCCGTTGCGCAGCGTCTCGACGAGGCGCGCGCGGGCGGTCTCGTTCATCGCGGCGTAGTAGCCGAGGGTGTCGATCATCGCGGAGCGGACGCCGGGATCGGGATCTTCGAACGTCGCGAACACGCGCGGGAGATCGGCGGCGTTGAGGACGGAGCGGTCCTTCTCCGCGATCCGCCCGACGGCAATCGCGGCGTTGGTGCGGACCCACGGGTGCGTATCGCCGAGAGCGGTGCGCATCGCGTCGAAGGCCGAACGGTCGCCGATGCGGCCGAGGGCGGTCGTCGCATACGCACGAGTGAGCGTGTTCGGGTCGGTCATGACCAGCAGCAACTCGTTGCGCGCGGGGGCGTAGGCGCGGCGGGCGAGCGAGTACGCCGCTTCCTGACGGACGTTCGTCGACGGGGAGCTGAGCGCGCGGCGGGCGGCTTCGCTGGCGGCGTCGTCGTCCCAGCGGAAGAGATAGCGGACGGCGCGGGCGCGGACGCCTTCGCGCGTGTCGCCGTCGGCGATGGCGAGGTAGCGGGGGAGGAGCGTCTTGTTCACGGAGAGCTTCGACAGCGCCTCGACCGCTTCCGCGGCGACGGCCGCGTCTGCATCGGCGGCGAGAGTGAACAGCGTCTCCGCGCCATCGCCAATCTCGCCGAGGGAGAAGGCGGCGGTCTCGCGAACGCGCCGGTCGGCGTCCTTCGAGAGCGTGGTCAGCTCGGCGACGCCGGTTTTGGTGATCGCGCCGATACGCCCGAGGGCGAGGGCGATGCGGAGACGGTGGAGCGAGTTCTCGTGGGCGACCCAGGTGTTGACGACGGCGGGGTTGTGCTCGCGGCGGTCTTCGAGCGCGAGGATGGTCGCCTCTTCTTCGATGGTGAAGCCGTACGGCTCTTTCGGCCCTTCGGCCATGGCAGGCGCGGGTGGCGGGGGTTGCGTTGCACAGGCGAGAACGAGAACCAGCGGGAGCAGCTTGCGCATGGTGGCGAATCATCACACACTCCCGCGCATGAGCGAGGTGGCGATCGAGGTGGAGCGTGTGGCCCGCCGTTACGGCAGGCGCTGGGCGCTCGCGGACGTCTCATTTCACGTGCCGCCGGCGACGGTGGTCATTGTCTCGGGACGCAACGGCGCGGGGAAGTCGACGCTGTTCCGCGTCCTTGCGACCGCCATCCGTCCTGATCAGGGCCGGGCCACGATCGGCGGATTCGACGTCGTGCGCCATCGCGAGGACGTGCGGCGGATGACGGCTATCCTCTCGCACGCGAACTATCTCTACGACTCGCTGACCGCGCGCGAGAACCTGCACATCGTCGCGGATCACCTCGGCATCGCGCGTTCCCGTGTGATGGCGGTGCTCGAGCAGGTCGGACTCGCCCCGCGCGCCGATGACCTCGTCTCCACGTTCTCCGCCGGCATGCGCAAGCGCCTGTCGTTCGGACGCGTACTGCTGCAGGAACCCAAAGTGGTCTTCCTCGACGAGCCCTACGGCGCGCTCGACCCTCCCGGATTCGACCTCGTCGACGCCGTGATCGGCGAGCTGAAACGCCGCGGCACGACGATCCTCATGGCCACGCACCAGCTCGAGCGCAGCGCCAAACTCGCGGACATGTCGCTCGTGCTCGAGGCCGGCCGGGTGGTGGAGTACGGGCCATGCTAGGCCACATGGAACCAACCGGGGGGCCTCCGGCGGGCCGGTACGACCGGCAGCGCTTGTTGTGCTCATGTCGTCGCGCAAACACGTGTTTCGTAGACAGGCGTGCGGTCAGGCTAGGCCAACAAGCGCTGCCGGTCGTACCGGCCCGCCGGAGGCCCCTCGTCGGTCCCCTGAGGCTAACGGCATGCTGACCGCCGCGTTGCGCAAGGAGTTGCTCCTCCAGTGGCGGACGCGCGGGCAGCTCATGGCCGTGTTCGTCTTTGGCGCCACCGCGCTGCTCCTCTTCAGCTTTGCGGTCGGTCCGGACGCGAAGACGCTGCGCACCTTCTCGGCCGGCTTCCTCTGGCTGGGGCTGCTGCTGTCATCGACGCTCACGCTGGCCGAGTCCTTTCACGGTGAGATGGAGAACCGTGCCCTGGAAGGGCTGCTCCTCCTGCCGTCGAACCCGCTGGCGCTCTACTACGGCAAGGCGCTGGCGAACTGGCTTCAGCTCATGTTGCTCGGCATCGCGCTGGTGCCGGTCATGGTCATCCTCTACGATGCGGCCACAACCGATCTCCTTCGGCTGCTCGGCATCATCGCCCTCGGGACCGCGGGGTTGTCCGCCCCCGGAACGCTTTACGCGGCGATGACCGCGCAGGTGAAGGCGAAACAGATGCTGCTCCCTTTGCTGTTGTTCCCGCTGATCGTCCCGGTACTGCTCGCGTCCGTGAACGCAACATCGCTCGTGATCCTCGGAGATCCCATGAATCAGGCCCAGGCGTGGATCGCCCTCCTCGCCGCGTTCGACCTCATCTACTGGTCGCTGTGCGGCCTGCTGTTCGGCCGCGTGGTGGAGGAATGATGCAGACCTCGAAGACTCCCTACGTCATCCTCGCGCTCGGCGCGCTGCTGCTGATCTTCGGCTCGTACTGGGGACTGGCCGTGGCCCCGGCCGAGCGCTACATGGGGGAAGTGCAGCGGATCATGTACGTCCACGTGCCCACCGCCTGGAACTGGATGCTGGCCGTCATCTTCGCGTTCATCTGCGCCATCGCCTATCTCTTCACCACCAACATGAAGTGGGACTCGCGCCTCGAAGCGGCACTCGAAGTCGGCGTGCTGCTGGCGTTTCTGCTCTGCTGCCAGGGAGCCATCTGGGCCAAGCCGACCTGGGGCGTCTGGTGGGACTGGGATCCGCGCCTGACCTCGGTGGCCGTGCTGCTGATGGCCTCGCTCGGCATCGTGGCGCTGCGCAGCTTCGTCGACGACCCGCAGCGCCGCGCGACCTGGTCCGCCGTGGCGACGATCATCGCCGCGGTCGACCTGCCCATCGTCTACTACTCGGTCAAGTGGTGGAACTCGCTGCACCAGCAGCAGTCGACGCCGCAGACCGTGGCGTCCGCGTTTCATTTACCGTTGCGTGTCAACGCGTTCGGAGTGCTGTTCGTCATGATCGGGTTCATCATGCTGCGCACGCGCATCGCCGCCCTGCGGCTGCGGAACGAAACGGCCGTGCCCCAACATTACGAAGAAGCGGGAGAGCTCGCATGAGCGGAGTGGTCCAGGGAGGGTGGGAGTTCGTCGTCGCCGCGTACAGCGTCACCGCGATCGGCTTCATCGTCTATGCAGTCTCGCTGTTCGCCCGTCTCAAGGAACCCAGGTCATGACCGAATCCGACAAAACACGCCGCCGCAACCGCTGGTTCATGATCGGCGCGCTGGCCGTCGCCGGCGCCGCCTTCACGATGATCGCCGCGAGCGGCATCAGCGACAACCTCGTTTACTACTGGACGCCCTCGGACCTGCACGACAACGGCAGGAAGGCCTACGGCGCGTCGATCCGCCTCGGCGGCATGGTGGCGAAGAACTCCATCAGGAAGATCGGCGGCTCGAACGTCGAGTTCGTCGTGCACGACGGCAAGTCGCGCGTCGCGGTCAAGACCACCAGCGTGCCGCCGCAGATGTTCCGCGAGAACATCGGCGTGGTCGTCGAAGGCACGATGGTGCCGGGCGGCTACTTCGAGTCGAGTCGGCTGATGGTCTCGCACAACAATGAATACAAGGCCCCGGAGACGGGACACCCCGTCGACCGGAAAGAGCTCGAGCGGATGATGAAGTCCGTCGAGCAAGGCAACACATGATCCCTGCCCTCGGACGACTGCTCATCCTCGGTTCCCTCCTCGCCGCCGCCGCCGGCGCGATCCTCGGTTTCGCCGCCGGGCGCACGCGCTCGGCGGACGGGCTGAAGTGGGCGCGCCGCTTCGCCTACCTCTACTCCGGCCTGATCGTCTCCGCCACGCTGCTGATGGTCTACGCGCTCCTCGCGCACGACTTCTCCGTCAGCTACGTCGCGCAGGTCGGGTCGCGGACCGTGCCGACCTGGATCACGGTCGTCAGTCTCTGGTCGTCGCTCGAAGGTTCCATCCTCTTCTGGGGCCTGGTCCTCGGCGCGTACATCGCCGTGGCGACGTTCCTCACCCGCAACCGCTACGAGGAGTACCAGCCCGACGCGATCGGCGTCTGGCTCGCGTGCGCCGCCTTCTTCAGCTTCCTCATCGCCGGACCGGCCAACCCGTTCCACACCGTGCCCTCTCCGCCGATGGATGGACCGGGCCCCAATCCGCTGCTCCAGAACCACATCCTGATGGCGATCCACCCGCCCTTCCTTTATCTGGGCTACGTCGGCTTCACCATCCCCTTCGGCTTCGCCTGCGCCGCGCTGATGAAAGGGCGGCTCGGGCACAACGTGCTCAAGCCTTTGCGCGAGTCGCTGATGCTGCCGTGGATCTTTCAGTCCGTCGCGATCATGCTCGGCGGCTGGTGGGCGTACGAGGTCCTCGGCTGGGGCGGTTACTGGGCCTGGGATCCGGTCGAGAACGCGTCGCTGCTCCCGTGGCTCACGGGCACGGCGTTCCTGCACTCGATCATGATCCAGGAGAAGCGCGGCATGCTGCGCAAGTGGAACGTGACGCTCGTCGTCTCCACGTTCCTGCTCTCCATCCTGGGCACGTTCATCACGCGCAGCGGCATCATCGAGAGCGTCCACTCGTTCGCGCAGTCGCCGGTGGGCAACTGGTTCGCCGGCTTCCTGATCGTCAGCATCGTCGTCACCGCCTATCTGGTGACCACGCGCCTCAAGGACCTCGAGGCGCAGGCGGAGCTGGAGAGCATGGTGAGCCGCGAGGCCGCGTTCCTGTACAACAACCTGGTGCTCGTGGGCATCGCGTTCTCGGTGCTCTGGGGCACGCTGTTCCCGATCATCAGCGAGGCCGTCCGCGGCGAGAAGATCACGGTCGGCCCGCCGTTCTTCAACACGGTCAACGTCCCGCTCGGGCTCCTGCTGCTCGGCCTCACCGGCGTCGGCCCGCTCATCGCGTGGCGCCGGGCGTCGGTCTCCAACCTGCGGCGGCAGTTCACGGCGCCGGTCGGCATCGGCCTCGCCACGGGCGCGGCGCTGCTCGCCATCGGGATGCGCGACCCGTATGCGGTGATCTGCTACGCGCTCGCCGCGTTCGTGCTCGGCACCATCCTGCAGGAGTTCCAGTAGGGCGTCTCGGCGCGGATGCGGATGCACGGCGAGAACCCGGCGGCGGCGCTCGTGCGCCTCGTCGGCCGCAACCGGCGGCGCTACGGCGGCTACGTCGTGCACTTCGGCATCGTCATCATGTTCGCCGCGTTCGGCGGGCTGGCGTTCTAGAAAGAGATGGACGTCACCCTCAAGCCGGGCGAGGCGACCGAGGCCA
>DASVSV010000314.1:0-1904 GCA_036387915.1 Thermoanaerobaculia bacterium | reverse complement strand
GGTCGCACCGGCCCGCCGGAGGCCCTTCGTCGTTCCCCTTCCGTCGATCCAGCGACCGCGCACCCCATCCGCAGTATCATGCCGCGCGAAATCGAAGGAGCATTCCTGCATGGCTGAACTTCCCGGAATCGAGCGCGAGACACTGGACGTCGACGTCGTGATCGTCGGCGCCGGTCCCGCCGGACTCGCCGCCGCGTACAAGCTCGCGGAGCTCCTGCGTGTCCACAATGAGACGGCGGAAGAAAAGAAAGAGCTCTCCATCGCCGTGCTCGAGAAGGGCAAGGAGATCGGCGCGCACGGCATCTCCGGCGCGGTCATGGATCCGCGCGGCATCGCCGAGCTGATGCCGGACTGGCTCGAGCGCGGCTGCCCGGTCCAGTCGCCCGTCACCACGGACGCCTTCTGGTATCTCACCGAAGGGCACAAAGTCGCGGCGCCGATCATGCCGCCGCCGCTCCAGAACCACGGCAACTACGTGATCTCCCTCGGCGAGGTGGTGCGCTGGCTGGCACCGATCGTCGGCGAGATGGGCGTCGACCTCTTCCCCGAGTTCGCCGCCACGCGCGTGCTCGTCGAGAACGGCGTCGTCGTCGGCGTGCGCACCGGCGACAAAGGCATCGACAAGCTCGGCCAGCCGAAGGCGAACTTCGAGCCCGGTGTCGATATTCGCGCGAAGCTGACCATCCTCGCCGAGGGGCCGCGCGGCACGCTGGCCAAACAGGTGGCGGGGATGTTCGATCTGTACGCGGGCAAGAATCCGCAGGTCTACTCCCTGGGCGTGAAGGAGCTCTGGCAGCTGCCCGACGACCGCTATCCCGCCGGCAGCGTGATCCACACGCTCGGGTTCCCGCTCGACACCGACACGTTCGGTGGCGCCTTCATTTACGGGATGAAAGACCGCATCGTCGACATCGGACTCGTGGTCGGTCTCGACTACAAGAACCCGACGCTCGATCCGCACAACGAATTGCAGCGGCTCAAGCTCCATCCAGCAGTACGCGAGATCCTGCAGGGCGGCAAGATGATCGCCGCGGGCGCGAAGGCAATCCCCGAGGGCGGCTACTACTCGATGCCGCGCCTCTACGGCGAAGGCTTCATGATCCTCGGCGACTCGGGCGGTTTCCTCAACGGCGCGCGACTGAAGGGCATCCATCTCGCGATCAAGTCCGGCATCCTCGCCGCCGAGACGGCGTTCTCCGCGCTCCTCGGCGGCGACACGTCGTCCGCGCAGCTCAAGCAGTACGAGGACTTGTTCGAGGTCTCGTGGGCGAAGGAAGAGCTCTGGAAGCAGCGCAACTTCCACCAGGCCTTCAACTGGGGGCAGTTCGCCGGGATGCTCAACGCCGGCGCGGGCATGATCACCGGCGGCCGCGGCTTCGGCATCTCGAACAAGCTGGAAGGACACGCGGGGCACGAGAAGATGGTGCGCATCAAGCGCTACTTCGGCTCGGACGACCCGCATCCGCCGGCCAAGGTGAAGTACGACAACCAGTACACGTTCGACAAGGTGACGAACGTCTACAACGGCGGCGTGCTCCACGAGGAGAACCAGCCCGCGCACCTGCTGATCCTCGACACCGAGGTCTGCGTCACCAGGTGCACGGAAGAGTATGGGAACCCATGCTTCCACTTCTGTCCCGCGCAGGTCTACGAGCCGCAGCCGACCGCGGACGGACGGGGACGCGTGCCGTTCCTCAACTTCACGAACTGCTTCCACTGCAAGACGTGCGACATCATGGACCCGTACCAGGTGATCACCTGGGTCCCGCCCGAGGGCGGCGGCGGTCCGGATTACAAGAAGCTGTAGGCCGAGCGCCTTCATTGCGCCCACGCAAAGCGATGGACCCAGAGATGCTCGCGGGGATCGTTGCTGACGCCAAAGCGCGGAAACGTAGGGCGTGGGG
>DASVSV010000313.1:0-9289 GCA_036387915.1 Thermoanaerobaculia bacterium | reverse complement strand
CCATGTCGTCGCGCAAACACGTGTTTCGTAGACAGACGTGCGTTCAGGCTAGGCCAACAAGCGCTGCCGGTCGTACCGGCCCGCCGGAGGCCTCCCGTCGTTCCCTCGTGCAATGACGACCAGCGTGCCTACGCGTACGCTTCGTCGACCTGGGCGTCCACCATGGCCGCGGCGACGATGGAGGCGAAGGCCAGCGTCGTCTGGGCGTGGATGGCGGTGTAGAAATCCGGCTCCGCCTTGTCGAGGGCGATCACGCCGAGGAGCTGGTCGCGGTGGATGAGGGGGACGCCGAGCCAGGAGCGGATGCCGCTGCCGACGTGCAGGCCGCGGCGGAACGCGCGGTACTGCTCCGTGTCGCCGACGATGAGCGGGCGGCGGCGGTGGAGCACCTCACCGTTCGGGACGTCCACGTTGTCGATCGAGAATGACTCGCCGAGGACCACGTCGAGATCGGCGAAGCCGACGCCGCCGACGATCACCAGGCGATTCTCGCGCAGCTCCTGGACCGAGCAACTGTCGTACGGAACCTCGCGACGGAGCTCGCTGAGGACGAGGCGGATGGCGCGGCCGGCGGGTGCGGTGTCGTCCGTGACCACGGCTGCGCCGTCGGCGCGCGCCGCGACCGGCACGTTCCCGCGCATGAGCTCCATGATCTGGCGCTCCAACTCCGCCAAGCGTTCGTGCAACATTCGATTGTTTCCCGGGGGCGGCAGGATTGTAAACGATCAGCGCTGATGCTTGCCGCAGAAGTACGTCGTGCGGCCGAACACGACCGTGCGCTGGATCGTCCCGCCGCATTTCGGGCAGCGGTCCCCCACCTCGCGGTGATGGTAGAGATAGTGCGCCGGCAGCTCCTTCTCCTTCGCATGGCGGGAGATCGCCTCGCGCAGGATGCGGCGCATCGCCGTGAAGAGCGCTTTGCCCTCCGCGGCGGTCAACTGATCGACGGTGCGGCGCGGATGGACGGCGGTCTGGTAGAGGATCTCGTCGACGTAGAGATTGCCCAGTCCCGCGATCAGCTCCTGCGACATCAGCAGCGACTTCACGGCGCCGCGGCGCTTTTCCAGCAGCGCGGCGAACCGCTTCGGTGTGAGCTGCAACGGATCGGGTCCGAGGCCGCGGTCGCGGATGAAGGCGTCGGGATCGGAGACCAGGTCGACGAGGCCGAAGAGACGCATGTCCTCGAACGCGAGCCGCGCGCCGTTGTCGAAGACGAACACGACGCGCGCGAAGCGCGGCGGCTCGGCGTCGCGCGAGTACGAGAGATCGCCGGTCATGCCGAAATGGAGATGGAGCCAGACCGCGCCGGTGTCGGCGTCGGCATGCGCGAAGAGGTGCTTGCCGTGGCGGCGCACCTCCGCGAACTCCTTTCCCTTCAGCTTGCGCGCGAAAGTGTCCTTGCGCACCTCGCCGAGGATGCGCTCATCGCGCACGTCCACGCGGGCGATCCGCTGATGCAAGGCATGGCGTGCGAAGTAGCGGGTGTAGGTTTCGACCTCGGGGAGCTCGGGCAAGGGTCTGCATTTTATCCCGCGCGCAGACGCGGGATCTCTGGTGCACCCATGAGTGCTCGTGTTTCGAGCGGACCGTCGCGGCCGCACCGGAGATCCCGCGTCTACGCGCGGGATGAAATCATTGCTGCCGCGCGATCCAGCGATCCATCCTCTCCTCGAGCAGATTCATCGGCAGCGCGCCGGCGCTCAGCACCTCGTCGTGGAACGCGCGGATGTCGAACTTTGCGCCGAGGGCTTTCTGGGCGCGCTCGCGCAGCTCGAGGATCTTGAGCTGGCCGATCTTGTACGCGAGAGCCTGGCCGGGCCAGACGATGTAGCGGTCTGTCTCGCTCTGGATCTCCACCTCGTCGATGGCCGAGTGATCGCGGAAAAACTGCACCACCTGGTCGCGCGTCCACTTCTTCGAGTGCAGCCCCGTGTCGACCACGAGCCGGATCGCGCGGAGCTGCTCGTCGTTGAGGCGGCCGTAGTCGCTGTACGGATCCTGGTAGAAGCCGACCTCCTTGCCCAGGCGCTCCGAGTAAAGCGCCCAGCCTTCGACGAAGGCCGTCTCGCCGCCCTGCTGCCGGAACGGCGGCAGGTCGGTCAGCTCCTGTTGAATGGCGAGCTGCATGTGATGGCCGGGGACGCCCTCGTGGTACGCCGTTGACTCCTGCGACAGCGTCTTGCGCGTGGTGGCCTCGTACGTGTTCACATAGACGCGGCCGGGACGCGAGCCGTCCGGCGCGGGAGAGCTGTACTCCGCGCTCGCGGCCTGCGCCTCGCGGAACGGCTCCGTCGGCACGACCTCCATCTTCGCCTTCGGCAGGCGGCCGAAGAGCTGCGGCAGCTTCGCGTACATCTGCGCCGTGTAGCGGCGATAGGCCTCGAGGATCTGCTCACCCGAGGTCACGGCCACCTTCGGATTGTTTTCCAGCGAGGCGTTGAACGACTTCAGGTCGTTGTGGCCGAGCGACTGCGCGATCTTCAGCATCTCCCCTTCGATGCGCGCCACTTCGCGGAGGCCGATCTGATGGATCGCGTCCGGCGTCATGTTCGTCGTGGTCTGGTTGGCGGCCATGAACGCATAGCGCTCGCGCCCGTCCGGGAGCGCCCAGAGGCCCACTTCCGTGCGGCCACGGGGCGCGTATTCGTCGCGGACGAAGGCCGCGAACTTCTCGTACGACGGGATGATCGACGTCCGGATGCGCTCGTGGATGGCGTTGCGGATCCTCTCCTTATCGGCGGCGGAGAACGACTCCGGCATCTTCTCCAGCGGCAGCGCGAACGGCGACTTCTCGGCCGGCGTCGTGGCGATGCCGTTGGCCTGCCCGGTTACTTTCTCGAGCAGGAACTTCGGCGGCATCAGCTTCGCGGCCATGCCTTTGCGCATGTTGGCGATCGTGTCGTCCATGGTCTTCGGGAACTTGCCGAGGCGGACGATGTAGTCGTCGTAGTCCTTGACCGTGGCGAACGGCAGTGCCGACGGAAGCTGCGCCGCGCGGAGATGGATGCCGCCCATCTGGTTGACCGGCATCTGCCAGAAGTCGAACTTCGCCCAGTCCAGGCTGTCGCGCAGCCCTTTGACCATCAGGTCGCGATTGAGCTTCTCCTGCTCG
This sequence comes from Thermoanaerobaculia bacterium, assembly GCA_036387915.1. Taxonomy (GTDB): domain Bacteria; phylum Acidobacteriota; class Thermoanaerobaculia; order Gp7-AA8; family Gp7-AA8; genus QHVT01. The sequence continues at coordinate 6,177 of DASVSV010000313.1, read as the reverse complement.
CTGAAGGCCAGCGTGCCGATCGCTTCGAAGCGGCGGAGGAAGCGGCGCGTCGCCACCTCCTCGGCGCGGTTGGCGCGCTCGGAGACGTCGCTGACCTGATCGTTGTAGCGCCGGTCGCCGAGGATCGACGCGAACTCGGGCGAGGTGCGGAGCGTGTACTCCCACTGCTCGTCGAGCAGTTTGCGGAGCGCGACGCGGCGCTGATCGAGATCGGCGGCGGAGAGCTCCTGAGCGTCTGCGTCGAACATCAGAAGGGCCGCGGCGACAACCAGCGCAAGCTTTTTCATGGCCAGAGTTTACGCGAGCCGCCGACATGGGTTTCACATTTGCAAGACGGCGGTCTCAGCTAGTTCGTACTGTTAGACTCGCCGGTAACTCCGCCATGACCGTCACGCCTCCGCAGCGGCCATACCGCGCCCTGATCGTCGAAGACGACCCGGCCATCCGCCGGCTGGTCGAGAAACTGCTCTCGCGGCGGCACATCGAGATCGACACGGCACACGACGGCCGCGAGGCGGTCAACAAGTTGACCGCCGGCACCTACTCGGTGCTGATCCTCGACCTGATGGTGCCGGAACTGAACGGCTTCGAGGTCATCGACTTCCTCAAGCGGGAGAACATGAACATCCCCGTGGCCGTAGTCTCGGCGGTCTCGCAGCAGGCCCTGACGCGGCTCGACCTCGACATCGTCAAGCTCGTGATCTCCAAGCCGTTCGACGTGGACGAGTTCACCAAGGGTGTGCTCGAGCTCTGTGCCGAAGGAGCGCGAAACGGGTGAAGAAAAGAGAACTGGCGCCGACAGGCATCCTCGGCCTCGATGACGTCCTGGCGGGCGGCCTCCCGAAAAACCGCATTTATCTGGTCATGGGCGATCCGGGCGTCGGCAAGACGACCATCGGCCTGCACTTCCTCCTCGAAGGCGTTCGCCGCGGCGAGAAGGTGCTCTACATCGGGCTCTCCGAGACACGCGACGAGATCGAAGACGTGGCCGAGTCGCACGGCTGGTCGCTCGAGGGCGTGGACATCTTCGAGTACTCCGCGGCCACGCGTCTCGACGACGTCGACGACACCACGCTCTTCCATCCCTCGGAGATCGAGCTCGGCGAAGCGACGCGGACGATGATCCGCGAGGTCGAGCGCGTGCAGCCCACGCGCGTGGTCATCGATTCGCTGGCCGAGGTGCGGCTGCTCGCGCAGAGTCCTCTCCGCTATCGGCGGCAGATCCTGGCGCTCAAGGACTACTTCGCCGGGAAGCACTCGACCGTCCTGCTCCTCGACGACAGGGACGCCGCCTCGGGCGACATGCAGCTCCTCACCCTCGCCCACGGCGTGCTGCAGCTCGAGCAGGTCGCGCCGACCTACGGTCCGGAACGGAGGCGCATCCGCGTCTCCAAGCTGCGCGGCGTGAAGTACCGCGGCGGCTATCACGACTGCGCCATCCGCACGGGGGGACTGGAAGTCTTCCCGCGCCTGGTCGCCGCGGAGCACCGCGTGACGAAGCCGGGCGGCTGTCTGCCGAGCGGCCTCGACGGGATCGACTCCCTCCTCGGCGGCGGCATCGACCGCGGCACGAGCACGCTGATCATGGGGCCCGCGGGCTCGGGAAAGTCGGCGCTGGCGACGCAGTACGTCCTCGCCGCGGCCGAGCGCGGAGAGAACGCGGTCATGTTTCTCTTCGACGAGAGCCGGGGCACGATGCTCGCCCGCTCCGAAGCCATCAGCATGGACGTGCAGCAGCACGTCGACTCCGGCCGGATCGTCCTGCAGCAGATCGACCCCGCCGCGGTGCCGCCGGGCGAGTTCGTGCACCTCGTGCGGCAGCAGGTCGAAGAGCGCAACATCACCGTCCTCGTCGTCGACAGCCTCAATGGCTACATGAACGCGATGCCGGAGGAGCGCTTCCTCACCATCCACATGCACGAGCTGCTGACGTATCTCGGCCAGCAGGGCGTGGCCACGCTGCTCGTCGTCGCGCAACACGGCTTGGTCGGATCGTCGATGATCGCGCCGATCGACGTGAGCTATCTCGCCGACTGCGTGATCCTGACCCGCTACTTCGAGCTGGCCGGCGAGGTCCGCAAGGCGGCGTCGGTCATCAAGAAGCGCAGCGGAGCGCACGAGAAAGCCATCCGTCCGCTGACCATCGGTCCGGACGGACTGGACGTCGGTCCGCCGTTGACCGGGTTCCGCGGCGTGCTTTCCGGGACGCCGCTGCTGGACTCGAACATCGCTGCCTTCGTGGGGGAAAGACTTGGCAACGGACCCGCGGAATGAGTGCATCGCGATCCTGGCCCCCACCGGCCGGGACGCGGAGCTGGCATCCGCGGCGCTGCGCAGCGCGAAACTGACGGCCGAGGCGGTGCCCGACATCGACGGACTCTGCCGCGTCATCGCCGAAGGATGCGGCGCAGTGCTCATCACCGAGGAGGCGCTCAACGCGGCGGCGATGAAGTGCCTGCGCGAAGAGCTGGAGAAACAACCGGCCTGGTCCGACCTCCCGCTGCTCATATTCACGTCGAGGCCGTCGGCGGAGCTGGCCGTACGCTCGTTCGAGCAGCTCGGCGCGCGCGCGAACGTGACCATGATCGAGCGCCCCATCCGCGTGAAGACGATGATCAGCGCCGCGTATGCGGCCATGCGCGCGCGGCGGCGGCAGTACGAGGTCCGCGACCTCGTCGAAGAGCTCGAGCAGCGCGTCAAGGAGCGCGATCATTTTCTGGCCATGCTCAGTCACGAGCTGCGCAACCCGCTCGCGGCGATCTCGCTGGCCGTCGACTCCATCGGCGGCGCGACGGAGATCTCGGACGAACACGCCATCCTCGTCCGGCAGACGCGCCATCTGGCCAAGCTCGTCGACGATCTGCTCGACATCGCGCGCGTGACGACAGGGAAGATCAGCCTGCACCTGACGGCCGTCGACGTGGCCGACGTCGCCGAGCATTGCGTCGAGGCGCTGCGCCCGCGCGCGGACGCGCGGCGGTTGCGGCTCACTCTGCACACTTCGCCGCACGCCATCGTGCGCGGCGACCCGGTGCGGCTCGAGCAGGTGGTGAACAACCTCGTCTCCAACGCCATCAAGTACACGCCGCCCGGCGGCGAGATCGACGTGGCCGTGGAGAAGACGGAGGCGGACGAGGTCGTGCTGCGCGTAAGCGACAACGGACAGGGCATCGCGCCGGAGATGCTGACCCGCATCTTCGACCTCTTCATGCAGGGCGACACGACCCTCGATCGCACCGAGGGCGGCATGGGGGTCGGGCTGACGCTGGTCAAGCGGCTCGTCGACCTGCATCGCGGCACCGTGCGCGCGCACAGCCGCGGACGCGGCAGCGGCAGCGAGTTTGTGGTCCGGCTGCCCCTCGCCGCCACGCACGCCGCGGCGGCCGCGCGGCCGAAGGGAACGCCGGCTGAACCGGCCGTCTCGCGGCGCATCCTGGTCATCGAAGACAACAGCGACATCCGCGAACTGCTCCGCCTGAAGCTGCGCCAGCTCGGGCACAAAGTGGAGGCGGCGGAAGACGGGACCAGGGGACTCGAGCAGCTCCTCGCCTCGCCACCCGAGGTGGCGCTGATCGACATCGGCTTGCCGGGCATCAACGGCTACGAGATCGCGCGCCGCGCACGGGCCACCCTCGGCAGCAAGGTCTACCTCGTCGCGCTCACCGGCTACGGCCAGAGCGAAGACAAGGAGAAGGCGCTCGCCGCGGGCTTCGACGTGCACCTCACCAAGCCCGCCGACTTCGCCGACCTGCAGAACGTGCTGACGCAAGTGCCGCTCTCCGCCTAGTGGACTTGCGGACGTCGTCTGCCCGTGACTTCGCGCACGGCCTCCAGCCGCGGTAGAGACACCCATCCGCGTCTGCGTCTGGCGTTATCGTCTTGCCCGTGGGTGACAACGAGCGGAAGGCAAAAGCGGCGCAGCTTCGCAGCGCGTTGCAGCGGTATCGCGGAGGCCGGTTCGAGACAGGATCGAGCGGCGGGGCGGGCGGGATGGTCTTTTTCCGCGATGCGTCCGGCGCCCTCTTCTATATCGGAGGGTTCAACATCAGCGACGCGCAGCAGCTCGTGACCGCGCTCAATCTGGCGCTGGAGCTGATCGGCCACAATCTTGCAAATTCTCCTTGACGGAGAAAGACGACATGACCCCTCCGCCAGATCTCGTGGAGTGCGCGAATTGCGATTGCTGGTTCGCGGCAGCCGCTACGGATGAGGTGTTCCACCACGCCACCAAACGCTGCCGCCGCGAAACCGCGCGCCGCGGCCCCCAGGAGCAACCGGCGCAGCCGAACGGGTAACCGCCGGTTCGGGTCGCTGGTCGGGTGCCGCTCGACGGTCCGCTCATTCAGAACGCCGGCATTCAACGGCCGCCCGTTCACCGATCCATGACCGGCGCGACACGTGGTTTTGCACCGGCCATGCGATCATCCGCGCCATGCGCAAACTCTCCATCCTCACGCTCTGTACGCTCTTCGTGACCGCCGCCGCCGTCGCCCAGGAAGCGGCCAAGCCGCTCAGCCCGAAGCAGCAGGTCCAGTACTCCGCCAACAACAAGAACATCACCATCGACTACAGCGCGCCGTCGGTGCGCGGCCGCAGGATCATGGGCGAGCTGGTGCCCTACGGTCAGGTGTGGCGCACCGGCGCGAACGCCGCGACCACGCTGACCACCGAGGCCGACCTGATGATCGGCAGCCTGCACGTCCCGGCCGGCAAGTACACGCTCTACACGATCCCCGGCGAGAAAGAGTGGACGCTCATCGTCAGCAAGCAGACCGGCCAGTGGGGCACCAGGTACGACCCGGCGCAGGACCTCGGCCGCGTGAAGCTGACCGTCGCGCCGAAGCTCAAGACGCCCGTCGAACAGTTCGCGATCGGCATCGGCAAAACCCTGAGCTTCACCTGGGAGACCACCAGGGCCTGGGTCCCGGTGGTCGTCCACTGATGCGGAGAGCGATCGCCGCATTGCTGTTCGTCGCCGCCGCGCCGCTGTTCGCGCAGGAGGAAAAGCCTGCCCTGAGCGCAGCCGAAGGGCCTCCGACGATGGGCTTCGAGGAGTACGACCCGAAGTCGACGCTCGTCGTCCCGCAGAACCCGCGCACGAAAGCGAAGTTCCCGTTCATCGACGTGCACAATCACCAGCGCCGCGAGCTCGCACCGGCGGACCTGCAGAAACTCGTCGCCGACATGGACCGCATCGGCATGGCCGTGATGGTCAACCTCAGCGGCGGCAGCGGCGGCACGCTCAGCCAGGGGCTGACCAACCTGCAGAGCGCCGGGCCGAAGCGCTTCGTCGCCTTCGCCAACGTCGACCTGCGCAAGATCGACGAGCCGAACTTCGGCGAGAACGCGGCGCGCCAGCTCGAGGCGGACGTGAAGAACGGCGCCGTCGGCCTGAAGATCTTCAAGAACCTGGGCATGTTCCTCAACGACGCCTCGGGCAAGCGCGTGCCGACCGACGACCCGCGCCTCGACCCGATCTGGAAGAAGGCCGGCGAGCTGGGAATCCCGGTGCTGATCCACACCGGCGAGCCGGTGGCGTTCTGGTTACCGGTCGACAAGAACAACGAGCGCTGGCTCGAGCTGCAGCAGTTCCCCGACCGCCGCCGCAACGACGCGACGAAGTTCGCGTCGTTCGAGCAGACCATGACCGAGCAGCACAATCTCTTCCGCAAGCACCCGAAGACGAAGTTCATCAACGCGCACCTGGGCTGGTTCGGTCACGACCTGACGCGTCTCGGGAAGCTGCTCGACGAAATGCCGAACGTCTACACCGAGATCGGCGCCGTGCTGCACGAGCTCGGACGTCAGCCCCGCGCCGCACGCGCGTTCCTCGTCAAGTACCAGGACCGCGTGCTGATGGGGAAAGACATCTGGAATGCCGAGGAGTACGCGACGTACTTTCGCGTCCTCGAGACCGAGGACGAGTACTTTGACTACTACCGCAAGCGCCACGCCTTCTGGAAGATGTACGGCCTCGGCCTGCCGGACGACGTCCTGAAGAAGATCTACTACAAGAACGCGCTGAAGATCATCCCCGGCATCGACAGGAGCGCGTTCCCCGACTGAGGGCGCAGTGAGCAGGACGCGGGGCGCAGTCAGCGGGACGCGGGGCGCAGGGAGCAGGACGCGGGGCGCAGGGAGTTGGCAACTGTCATCCCGAGCGTGAGTCGAGGGACC
>DASVSV010000312.1:0-5807 GCA_036387915.1 Thermoanaerobaculia bacterium | reverse complement strand
CGCGGCGCGTTCCGCTCGTTCGTGCACGATCACTATTTCATCGAGGAGAACGGCGTCACGCAGATGACCGACGTGCTCGTGTTCGCGGCGCCGCTGGGCATCCTCGGGCGCATCGCCGAGAAGCTGTTTCTGCGGAGCTATCTCGAGCGGCTGCTGACGGCGCGGGCGCAGACGATCGCTGATTTTTCGGTGAACAGGGGTAGAGAAAATCGCGCCTGACGGTCCTCCTAGGGAAAGGAGAAGCGTCATGGATTCCAAATCATCTCGTGTGGTTCAGTGGAAAGAGCGCGACGCGTTGGTTCTCGAGATCCCGATGGAGGGCGTCCCGCAGGGTGAAGCGCAGGACGAAAAATGCGACGGCACCTATGCGCTCGTCTACGCCGGTCATGGCCGTACAAACGCGGGTTCGTCCTGGCGCGTGTCGCTCCCGGCCATCTCGTGCCTGCGTCCGGCGCCGGGCGGAGACCGGCGGCCGTCCGTCGTCGCCACACCCACGGACTCGGGCATGACGGACGACGTGCCGCGTCCTTATCTGCTCGTCGTCCGGACGAACGGTGCGGACATCACGATCTGGAGCTACGCCGCAGACGGCAACCTTGCTCCGGACGTCGAGTTCTCGTGGCACGTGGTGGTCGAGGGGACGCTCGTCGGGTAACGTCTGTCGGACTGCAGCCGTCGGCCGCGAGGAAATGTTGCACAGGCGAGACGCCTGTGCAACAGCCGGCCGGAGGCCGGCGATCCGCTCAGTACTCCAGCTTGCGCAGCGGCGGGTCGTAGTCGAACGAGCCGAGGAGGAGCCAGCGGCGGGCGGTGGATTCGCGGCCGGGGCGCGCGACGAGCGGGGTCGTGTAGTGCCAGAAGGGCAGGCGGTAGATGGCGATCGCGGCGCGTGAGGAAACCTCGTGCACGGCGGAGAGAAAGCCGCGCTCCTCGTAGATCAGAGACTGCGAGGCCACGTCGTCGTTGGAGAACATGATGTGCAGGTCGAGGAAGCCGTTGCGCGCTTCCTTCCGCTGCGGATGGTGATCGTTGTGCGGGCCGCTGTAGTCGCCGGGCTCGTAGCAGATCACCTGTCGCGCCCACCAGTCGTTGCGCAGCGGCGGCGCGGTGACGCTCTGCGCGATGGCGAGGCAGCTCTTCGAGGCCATCATCTGCGCCAGTCCGCACGCCTTGGCCGCATCGAGCGCGATCGACTTGCGCGAGTTGAACGTGGCCGTGCGCACGCGCACCGTCTTCGGCAGCCGCTCCGAGTAATTGCGCTTCATCCCGGTGAGGGCCTCGCGCGGGATGGGGAAGTACATGCGCCGCAGCGCGGGGAACATCGCCTCGTCGAGGAGCTGGATGCACTCGCGGGCCACGCCGTCGTCGATGACGTTCTCGAGCACGACCAGCGGCGACTTTTTCTTCGCGATCAGGGCTTCGAGCTGGGGCGGATCGTTCAGCAGTCGCCGTCCGCGTACGGTCAGGAGGTCAGCGAGCTCGGCTGGAAAGCGATCCATCCGGACTTAAGTGTAGCGGTTTCCGGGCTTGCTTCGTCTGTTATCATCCGTTCCAGCGTGGCCGGTGGGATTCGTCCTCCCGCCGGTTCGCGGAATCCAACGGTCTGGTTCAGGGAAACTCGATGAAGCGAATCGTCCTCTCGATCTGTGCAGGAGTTTTGTTCATGGCGGCGCCGCAGTTGCGCGCCGAGTCGCCGTGCGCGGTGAAGCCTTCCGACTCACTCGTTTCCTCGCTGCTGCGGCAGGCGCCGGGCCTCAACGCCGAGGTGCTGCGGATGGCGCTGCGGGCCACCGGGTGCGCGGCCGAGCAGGGGAGAGTGAAGCGCAAAGACCTCCTCACCGTCATCGACTACTCCCTGCCGTCCTCGGAGCCCCGCCTCTGGGCCTTCGACCTCGCCTCGAAAAAGCTGCTGTTCCGTGAGCTCGTCGCGCACGGCAAGAACAGCGGCGGCAATCTCGCGAACTTCTTCTCCAACAGCCCCGGAAGCCTGGCCACGAGCCTCGGCCTCTTCGTCACCGCCGATCCGTACTTTGGCAGCAACGGCTACTCGCTGCGCCTGCGCGGACTCGAGGAAGGCGTGAACGACATGGCCATGGACCGCGCCATCGTCATGCACGGCGCGCCGTATGTCAGCCGCGCCGCGGTCCGCGCCCTCGGCCGTCTCGGCCGGAGCTGGGGCTGCCCCGCGGTGCGCAAGGAGGTCGCGAAGAAGATGATCGACACGCTGCGCGGCGGAAGCCCGATCTTCGCGTATCACCCGGAGTGGAAGAAGAGATCCACTCTCGTCGCCAGCAAGTAAGCGGGGGAGCGCAGGCGGGACGCCGGCGCTCCTTTTGCGAAAAGAAAAGGGCGGGCTTGGCAGCCCGCCCTTGCTGTTTGCGCTGAGTGATTGCTCGACTCAGCCCTTCTTCTTCACGTCTTCCATCAACTCTTCGACGGTCAGCTTGCCGTCGTGATTGCGGTCGCGCTTCTGGAAGGTGGCCTCGTCGGCCGGCCATTCCTGGCGCGAGACGAAGCCGTCCCGATCGGCGTCGAACGCCTCCAGGCGGTTCTCGGCGCGGCTCATCTCGCGGCCGAGGTCGCGGTCGTAGCGGGAGAGGACGCGGTCGTTGTCGAGATCGTGCTCGTCGAACTCTGCCGAAGTGCCGGTCCACTCGCGGACGGTGACGTAGCCGTCCTTGTCGGTGTCCATCTTCTTCCAGTCCATGGCGCGCTTGCGCGGGGTCAGCGCGGCCTTGGCCTCTTCGCGGGTGAGGATGCCGTCCTTGTTCGCGTCGAGCGCGGCAAAGTAGCTCTTGCCCATGCTGTACTCGTCGACAGTGACCTTGCCGTCGCGGTTGCGGTCGTACTGGGTGAACCACTTGTCGACCGTTTCGATGCGCTTCGCATCCTCGGCCGGATCGGACTGGGCCACCGCCGGAATGGCGACGGCGAGCGAGAGGGCGAGGGCTGCGGTGATGTTCGGGATCTTCAAATCAGTGCCTCCTGAAGGTCGGACTTCGCACGCGACGTAAGCGACGCCTGCGCCGCGTGCATTCCACTCTCTAGGACGCACCAATCAGCGATTGGTCACGAGAAACTCTTCGGACGGTCGTCCAGGCGCGTAGCGAGGTCGAGCATTGCAGCCAGGTAGATCGGCTCGCCGGCGCGGAACTCCAGCGGCCGCTTGAGGTCGGAGGCGCGCAGCGAGATGAGGTGCTGGTCCGCGTCGACGGTGATGTCGTCCACCTGCGGCACCGGCACTTCGACCGGCTTCGCTCCCTCGATGATGAAACGCTTGTTCGTCACGACGATGTTCGTCTCCGCGCCTTCGGAGGTTTTCACCGGCGCGATGTACATGCAGTACTCGTTGAGGTTCATCGGCACGGTGGTGTTGCACCGCGGCGCGTTGCGATGGTCGACGCCGCGCAGGCGGTGGAACTGCGCCTCGGACGACGTGTCGATCGGCACTTCCTCTTCCTTGATGCCGAAGCCGGACTGGATGGCGCGGACGATCCGGAGCTGCTCTTCGCCGAGCCGGTCGTCGGCCTGGAAGTGCCAGAGCACGGTCGAGTAGAGCGCGTGTTTGACCGCGCGCGCATCCTCGGCGATGAGGCCGGCCGCTTCGCTGGAGCGGTCCATCAGTGCCGCGACTTCCGCCGCGCGCTCCGGACCGACTTTGGCGAGCGTGGAGAAGCCGACGTGCAGCACCGTGCCGATGGCCGTGTCGGCCCAGACGGCGTAGGGAAGGTCGAGCTTCTCGTTCTCCGAGAGGACGAGGGCGAGGTTTTCGTCGCTGGGGTCTTCACGCAGGCGCTCGAGGGCGGAGGTGTAGACGTTGAGCAGCTCCGCGTTGCGCGCGTCGCGCTCTTCGCGCTCCTTCTGCTTGCGATCCTCGGCGATGCGGATCGTGCGGCGCTTCTGCGCGGCGATCAGGATGGGGAACCCGATCAGGATCAGGCCGATGATCACTTCCACCCAGCCCGCTTTGCGTCCTTGTGCAAGGACGGCGAAGCCGATCAGCAGAAAGAGTCCGCCGAGGGCCATCAGGCCCATGTTGATGTAGCCGCGCTTGGTGCCGTCGAAGAGCGAAGGCCAGAACGGCGTTCGCGCGATCGAGCGGGGCTTCGGGACCTCGGCCACGTGAATCGTGCGCAGGTCGGCCGAGTAGAAGATCTCGGGCCGGTGGCGAATGAACTCGCCGGTCGGGCCGGTACTGAGCTCGGGGTTATGGTCGATGGAGCGGAGCTCGCGGCGGCGCCCTACGGCGAACCGGAACGTCGAATTGCCGAGCGATTTCTGAACGGTAAAGCTCATACCGCGCTCAACGGTGCTACGTTCGTGCCTGATTTGTTCACTGGATCGTCAACGCCCAGGGCCCGTCGTCGGTCTTGATCGTTTTTACGACGCGTCTGGTGGCCGTGTCGATCACGGAAATGGTGTTCGAGAGACTGTTCGCCGCGTAGAGCTTGCGGCCGTCGCGCGAGAGGGCGATGCCCCAGACACGTACGCCGGTGGGGATCTTCGAGGTCATCTTCATCGTGGCGACGTCGACGACGGCGACGCCGTTGCCGCGGCCCGCGGCGACGTACAAAGTTTTTTCATCGGGCGAGAGGACCATGCCCACCGGCTTGTCGCCCGCGCCGAGGCGCACGCGCTTGATGACGCGCTGGCGCTTGACGTCGATGAGCTGCACGGAACTGCCGAGCTCCGCGCTGGCCCAGGCGCGGGTGCCGTCTTTCGTGAAGATGGTCACGCGCGGCCGCGGGTCGACCATGATGTTCGCCGCGACCTTTTCTTTTTGCGCGTCGATGACCGTGACGACGTTGCTGGTCTCCGCGGTGACGTAAACCCACTTGCCGTCCGGACTGGCCGTCACCCCCTCGGGCTCAGTGCCGACGACGAGCGTCTCGCGATGTTTGCCGCTGGCGACGTCGACGATCGAGGCCGTGCCGGCGTCCTCGTTGGAAAGGTAAAGACGTTGACCGTTCGGGGAGACCGCCACGCACTCGGGATCGGTGCCGCCGGAGTAGTTGCGGACACTCTTCAGCGTCTGTGCGTCGAGCGCGGCGATGCGTTCGGCGTTCGTGCGCGGACGCTTCCCGTCGCGCCACCAGCTCACGGCGACGTAGAGGCGTTTGCCGTCGGGCGAGACGGCGAGGCCGCGGGGACGGTCGGCGATGCGCGCGGTGAGGATCACGCTGTCCGACTTCGTGTCGACGATCTGAATGGTCCCGGCGCGCTCGTTCGAGACGTAGAGCCGCTCCGCGAACGCGGGCAGCGCCAGGAGCAGGATCAGTGCGAATCTCATTTGAGTGTGGCCAGGAACGCGGCGATGTCCTGCGCGTCGTTCGGTGCGATTCCCATCGCCGGCATGCTGCTCTGCGGATTGAGCGTGGCCGGATCCTGGATGAAGACCGCGACTTTGTCAGGCGTGTTCGGCACGACGCCCATGCTGATGGTCGGACGCGAAGCCATGCCGGCCAGTGACGGCCCGAGCGATCCCTGCGGCCCGTCCACGCCCGGAATGGCGTGGCAGACGTTGCACCCGTACTGCGCCGCGAGCTGCCGTCCGCGCTCGGTGTTGCCGGCGGCGGCGGGTTGCGCGGCCTGCTGCCGCGGCGTCTCCGCGCGGTTACACGCGACGCAAAGGAGGAGGATCAGGAAGGGGAGACGTTTCATGCGCCGCGTACTCTAACGTAGGGCGTCGTCGTCTCGGTGAGAGGGAACGACCGAGGGGCCTCCGGCGGGCCGGTGCGACCGGCGGCGCTTGTTGGCCCAGCCTGAACGCACGCCTGTCGACGAAACACGTGTTGCCGCGAAGACTG
>DASVSV010000311.1:0-2403 GCA_036387915.1 Thermoanaerobaculia bacterium | reverse complement strand
ACCGCGCGTGTCGCGGCGGCCTCGGCGCGGCGGCGCAGTTCGTGATCGCCGCGGATCGTGTAGAGCTCCGCGAGCGCGTCCGCCAGTCCGGCGTGCGCGCGCGCGTACTCGGCGTCGAAGTCGATGGCCAGCTCGAACATCCCCACCGCCGCGTCGAAGCTCTCCGGCGTGGCCTCGGCCAGATGCTGCCGGCCGCGCAGATGGAACTCGTACGCGTCGATGCGCACCGGCGTCGACTTCAGCGCGTCGCGATTCGAGTCGCCCATCACGCCGAGCACCACGCGCGCGGTCTTCTCCGCGATCTCTTCCTGCAGCGCGAAGATGTCGCCCAGCTCGCGATCGTATTTCTCCGACCAGACGTGATGGCCCTTACGCGTGTCGACGAGGTGCACGGTGATGCGCAGGCGGTCGCCCGACTTGCGCACGCTGCCGCGCAGCACGTGGCGCACGCCGAGCTTCGTGCCGAGGTCGCGGACGTCGTCGTCCTCGCGGAAGTCGAAGGCCATCGCCCGCGAGACGACGCGCATCTGCTGCAGCCGCGTCAGCGTGTTGATCAGCTCCTCGGCCACGCCGTCGCAGAAGTGCCGCTGGTCGTGCGCGGGACTGAGGTCGGTGAACGGCAGGACGGCGATCGACTTCGCGTCCTCGGTCGGCGTCATCGCCGGCGGCGGCGCGGGCGGCGGAGGTGCGGCGGCGACGAGCGCGCCGACGAAGCGGAAGCCGCGGCCGTAGATCGTCCGGATCCAGCGCGGCTCGGTGGGGGAGTCGCCGAGGGCGCGTCGCGCGTCGCGGATGGCGGTGGTGAGCGCGGAATCGGAGACGTGCACGTCGGCCCACAACGTGTCCAGCAGCTCTTCCTTCGGCACGACGCGGTCGCGGCGCTCGATCAGGTAATTGAGCACTTCGAGCACGCGCGGCTCGGCCTTGACCACGTCCTTCCCGCGCCGCAACTCGTAACGGTCGAGGTCGAGCTCGAACTCACCAAAACGAAACATGGAGTGGATGATCCCCGACTTTCACCACATTTTGCCCCGGTTTGCGGGGACACGCGACTCTACTTTGCTGTAACCGATTACATTCAGCCGGAGGATTGATGACCGTGATGAACCTGGAGCCCTCAGTGAGTGCGGATGTTTACGCGAGCCGGATCGGCCGCACTCTCAACAGCGGTTTCGTCGCGCTGATGATCAGCGTCGGGCACCGCACGCGCCTGTTCGACACCATGGCGTCGCTTCCTCCGTCGACCAGCAACGACATCGCCGTGGCGGCGGGACTGACCGAGCGCTACGTGCGCGAGTGGCTGGCCGCGATGACGACGGCGCGCATTGTCCATTACGACCTGCGCACCGGCACGTACTTTCTGCCGGTCGAATACGCGGCGGTGCTGAGCCGCGGTGCCGGCCCGGGCAACCTGGCCCCGGCCGCGCAACTGCTCGCGCTGCTCGCGGACGTCGAGGACCTCGTCGTGGCCGGCTTTCACGGCGGCGGCGGCGTGGTGCCCGAGGCCTACGAGCGTGTGCATGCGCTGCTGGCGTCGGAGAAGCGTCAGGTCGTCGACGAGGATTACGTCGAGGCGATGCTGGAGCTGATGCCGGGCATGTACCTGCGGCTCGCCGCCGGTGCGACGGTGCTCGACGCCGGCTGCGGCGACGGTGCGGTGCTGACGGTGCTGGCGCGGATGTTCCCGCGCTCGGCGTTCCGCGGCTACGACATCTCGTCCGAGGCCATTGCCCGTGCGAACGAGCGGCTGGAGGAGTCCGGACTGCAGAACGCCGACTTTACGGTCGCCGACATGGCCACCCTCGACGAGCCGCGCTCGTACGACCTGATCCTCGCGCTGGAGTCGATCCACGAGCAGGCCTTCCCGCGCCTGGTGCTGCGCAACATCGCCAACGCCCTCAAGCGCGACGGCGTTTTCCTGATGCAGGAAGTCGCCGCCTCGAGCCATCTCGCGCGCAACGTCGACAATCCATACGCGCCGATACTGTACGCGCTGTCGCTGATGCACGCCGTCCCCATCGCCCTCGCGCAGGATGGCGAGGCGCTGGGACGCATGTGGGGCGAGGAGCGCGCGCGCCAGATGCTCAAGGAGGCGGGACTGACGAAGACGCGCTTCGAGTCGCTGGCGTCGGATCCGTTGCGGCAGTTTTGTGTGGCGATGAAGTGACGCGGGGCGAGGAAAGAGGAAAAGAGGAAAGAGAAAAGAGGAAAGAGAAAAGAGGCCCCCGCCCGGTCTTGCTCTCATCCTGGGGTGGGGTCCTCTTTCCTCTTTCCTCCTTCCTCTTTCCTCGGACCCTTCATCTTCCTCACCATCTCCAGGAGCAGCGACGCTTCGCGCGTGGTCAGCGCCGCGCGTCCGACGATCGCGGTCAGCTCGGCGCAGACGCGGTCGGGGCTTTTGAC
>DASVSV010000310.1:0-25464 GCA_036387915.1 Thermoanaerobaculia bacterium | reverse complement strand
GGTTCTGACCGGGGGCATCGGTAACAAACAAACCGGGCGCATGGGTTACACGTCCATCTTCGAAATCGAGCGAAGAGGGGTGTGCCGTGAGCTGGAAAGAAGAAGATGCGACGGGAGAGCGAGCCGCGTTCATCAAAGCGTATTTGACCAAGCGGTACCGGGTGGCCGATCTGTGCGCGGTGTTCGGCGTGAGCGTGAAGACTGGCCATAAGACGATCAACCGTTTCAGACAGGGAGGATTGCCGGCCTTAGCGAACCGATCGCGAGCATCTCATACACATCCGAACGCAACCCCTGAGGAAGTCGCACGGCTGATCATTGAAGTGCGACACGATCATCCGCGGTGGGGACCTCTCAAGGTGCTCCAGTATCTGGAGGCGAAGTACCCGGATGTGAAGCTGCCGGCCACGAGTACAGCGGGCGACATCCTGGCGCGGGAGGGCCTCGTCAGCAAACGTAGACGGCGCCGCCCCTCCATCGACCCGCTCAAGCCGCAGATCGGGCCCATTACCTACCCGCACCAAGTCAATAACATCGACTTCAAAGGTCAGTTCCGCACGCGCGATGGAAGGTGGTGTTACCCGCTGACGATGACCGACACGTTCAGCCGGAGTTTGCTGTTGTGCAAAGCACTACACGGCCCGACGTTTGCCGACACGAAAGCCGCTCTCGAGAGGTGCTTTCGCGAGCACGGTGTCCCTGCTGCGATGCGCTCTGACAACGGCGAGCCGTTCATATCTTCTCGAAGCCTCGGTGGTCTGTCGCGGCTGGGCGTCTGGCTGGTGAAGCTCGGCGTCCACCGGCATCGCTCGCGCCTGGCCTCACCCCAAGACAATGCTGTTCACGAACGAATGCATCGCACGCTCAAAGAGGAAACGACCTTACCTCCCGCGCGAAACCTCAGAGAGCAGCAGAAGCGCTTCGACTCCTTCACGCGCGAGTACAACGAGGTCAGGCCGCATCAGTCGCTCGATGGAAAAACACCCTCCTCACTTTACGCTCCCTCTCCCCGCCCTTTCCCCGAACGGCTCCCCACAATCGAGTACGAGCGCCACGTTCAGGTACGCAGCGTCCGCACCGACGGAACGATCAAATGGAAAGGCGAGCACGTCTACGTCAGCCAGGCGCTCAGCGGTAATCCGGTCGGCCTGGTCGAGACCGATGTCGGCATCTGGACCGTCATGT
The DNA here is from genome assembly GCA_036387915.1 of Thermoanaerobaculia bacterium. Taxonomy (GTDB): domain Bacteria; phylum Acidobacteriota; class Thermoanaerobaculia; order Gp7-AA8; family Gp7-AA8; genus QHVT01. Next base: position 24,279 of record DASVSV010000310.1, on the reverse strand, counting down.
TTGCCTCGGTGATCATCGGCATCTTTGACGAGAGTGAAGGCCACATCGTCGGGTAATTTTTCCACCTCTCGGGTCATCCCGCGGGATGAACCTCCACGGGATGACGAAAGGGCTGGGGAGAGTCAAAAGCAAGGCCGAGTCACTCCACGGGTCGGCCCAGTCGCCACCTCGTCCACTCACCCATGCGCCCGGTTTGTTTGTTACCTATGCGCCCGACAGTGCCGCGCCACAACCCCTCACCCTAACCCTCTCCCCGCTCGTCGCGGGGAGAGGGGACTGACGCTGCGTTCTTTGCGCGTGAACCGTGCAGCCTCGCGAAGCGACCTTTTACCTTTCCTCTTTTACCTTTCACCTCGCACGCGAAGCGACCTTTTCCTCTTTCCTCTTTCCTCTTTTACCTGCGCCGCGCGCGACGCGAGCAAAACGTGAGCGCCGTCACGCGGCGCGAATGACTGGCACGTATCCGGCTCAGAGACGTTTCGACAGCGTGACGCACGGGCGTCGCGAACAGGCCGAACATAGTCTTTGAAAATGTGCCGTTGTTTTTCGCCGGACGACGGCCGGAGCGATCAATGAAATCCTTCCGGTTTTTGCTCGCACTCTCCACCTTCATCGCTGCCGCGGCAGTCAGCGCGGCGAGCATCGACATGACGGACCCGCGCCGCGCCCTGGGGCGGGAAGACGGCGTCCGCGTCGACGCGCAGCTCCTGCGCGAGACCGTCAGTCCCGGCGTCCCCATCGGCATCACCTACCAGATCGAGAACCTCTCCGAGTCCGCCATCGCCATCGCCACCAAAGTCGCCGACAGCAGCTATGACGAGGAGAGCCGCACCATCACCCTCTCGGTCGGCTCCGAAGTGCCGCCGGACGGCAACATGCCGCAGATGATCGTCATCGCGCCGGGAGAGAAGAAAGTGCTGCAGGCCGGCGCCACTCCGGTGCTGCGCGCGGCGAACGCACGGAAGGCGTTCTCCGCGTTCCCCCGTTTCGTGCAGGTGAAGGTGGCCATCCTTCGCAACATCCGGCCGTTCGCGACACTGCTCGAGAAGCAGGACGGGCGCAGCAAGCAGCGTCTGACGGACGAGCAGTTCGACCAGTGGTTCGAGTCGAACGACACGATCTTCCTGAACACCGTGCCCGTGCATTACACGCCGGCCTCGAACGCGACAGACGCGGCGAACGCCTCGAACAGCGGATTCTGATCTACGATGACCGCGTGACACGGAGCCCCGCAGTCCTCGTCGCCGTTCTCCTGCTCGCCGCCTGCTCGTCCACGTCCCCGTCCAAGCCGGCATCGGGGCCCGTGAACATGAGCGAGCCGCGGCGCGTGGTCGGCACCGAGAGCGCGGTCCGCGTCGACGCGGAGATCTCGCACGAGATGCGTCCCGGCTCACCGGTCACGATCACCTACCAGATCACCAATCAGCGCGATGCCGCGATCGCCGTCGCCGACATCGTTCCGGAGACGAGCTTCGACCGCGAGACGCGCACGGTCACGGTCAGCATTGGTTCCGAGGTGCCGGGGGCGACGCTGCTGCCGCGGCTGATGCGGATCGGGCCGGGGGAGACGAAGAGCTTCAGCACCGTCGCCCGAGTGGCGCAGATGATCCCGGCGCAGTCCGCCGATCCGAGCATCGCCAACACCACGCTGCTCCGCCTGAAAGTGAATTTCCTCGGCGACACGGCGCCGTTCGCGGAGTTGCTGGACATCCCGGAGAAGGGGATCGCCGATGCGAAACGCGCGGACGAGCTGTTCGCGCCGTGGCTCGAACGGAACGAGGTCGTCTACACGAACGCGGTGCCGGTGAGGGTGAACACCTTGCGGCCGCCGGCCACGTCCGACCCGGCCACTACGCCGGCGTCGGCACCGGCTCCCCGGCGCCGACGCGGCAGTTTGTAGGCAGCGCTAGAACGAGCTGACGGCTTCCTGCTCGTTCTCGTAGACCTCGAACACGGTGATGAGCTGCGTCACGTGCAGGAGCTCGTTCAGCTTGGCGGGCAGGTGGAGCAGCTTCAGCTTCCCGCCGCGGTTCGTCACCGTCGTGTAGGAACCGACCAGCTCGCCGATGCCCGACGAGTCGATCGTCGTGACGCCGGAGAGGTCGAGGAGGACGTTCGTCTTCCCGCCGTTCACAGCATTCGTGATCACCTCGCGCAACTGCGTGTCTCCCGATCCGATCGTGATCTTCCCCTGCAGGCTGATGATCTCGACGTTATCGACGGTGCGGGTAGTGGCCTTCATTTCTCGTTTCTCCTTCTCGAACTCAAGCTTTCGTACTGGCGATGCCGCTGCCCTTCGACAGGTTCTTCGTCATGACCAGCGACGTGCCGCCGCCGGGATGGAACGAGTAGTGGACCTGGTCCATGAATGTTTTCATGTAGAAGATGCCGCGGCCGCTGGTTTTCATGAGGTTCTGCGGATTCAGCGGATCACTGACTTTCTCGGGGTCGAATCCTTGTCCTTCGTCGGAGATCGTGATCTCCAGGTCCAGCCCGGCGAGCTCGAAGATGGCGAAGACCTTCTTCCTCACATCGAGCTTGTTGCCGTGCTTGATGGCGTTGGCCACCGCCTCGCGGACCGCCATGCCGATCCAATGCGAGCCATCTTCATCAACACCCGCGTTCTCGCACAGGTGTTCTGCGATCACCTGCACCAGTTCGATATTCTCGAAACGGCTGCTGATCGTGATCTCGATACGCTCGCTGTCGCTGCGCTCCATGGGCTGAATCGCGAGGCATTCTACACAACCGGGAGCGCGGGACGGTCAGCGTTTGCGACCGGTGCCGCGACGGCGCCGCGGGAATCCCGGAATGGCAGGCAGGAGCGGGGGGTTGCGCAGCGCATGATTCGCCCCCGCGCGGCAGGCTTGCTCTTCGTCTTTCTCCTCTGCGGTTGCCGCACCGAGGCGGCCACGTCGCCGCTGAAGCCGGGGATGGACGCCGTCGAGAAGATCCGCGGCCTCGAGTTCAAGAACGACGTGAAGAACGTCACCATCGACCGCAGCGAGCTCTCGAAGCACCTGCAGGAGCAGATGGTGCGCTCCACGCCGTACTCGCTCGAAGACTGGGGCCGCATCCTCCGCGCGCTGCAGCTCGTCGACGTCGAAGGCAAGGACATCCTGCCGAAGCTGCTCTCGCTCTACGAGTCGCAGGTGCTCGCGTTCTACGACCCGCAGGCGCACACCTACTACTCGATCAAGCAGCTGCCGAAGCTTCCCGACGCGGCGAAGCTCGCCGATCCGAAGACGCTCGAGGAGACGGTGATGGTCCACGAGCTCACGCACGCGCTGCAGGACCAGCACTTCGCCCTGGCCGCCAAAGAGAAGGCCCTCATGCGCGACACCGACGCGAACATGGCCTACCACGCCGTGCTCGAAGGCGAAGCGGTGCTGGTGATGGTGGCGCACATGCTGGCCAGGAACGGCGTCTCCATCGACGAGGTGATCAAGGACGACGCGACCCTCGGCATGATCTCCTCCGCCGTGCAGGCCGAGCAGATGATGGATCCGTCCACGCCGCGCTACTTCGCCGAGATGCTGAAGTTCCCGTATCTCGAGGGTCTGAAGTTCGTCATCGCCGCATATCGCCGCGGAGGGTGGAAAGAGCTCGACTACGTGCACGCCCATCCGCCGCGCAGCTCGCGCGAGGTCCTGCATCCCGAGGAGTACTTTGCGCGGTCGTTCAAATCGACGCCGTTCGCCAACCCGAAGACGCCCGCCGGCGTCATCGCCACCGAGCACCTCGGCGAGTTCCACTGGCGCTTCCTGGTCGGTGCGGATGCGGCCACGGGCTGGACGAGCGACAGCGCGACTGTCTATCGCGACGGACGCGTGGCCATCGACACGACCTGGGACAACGCCGAGCGTGCGACGAAGTTCGCCGCCGCCTACGAGGCCTTCCTGAAAAAGCGCGGCGTCGCCGACGTGAAGGTGACGCGCAACGAAGCGAAGGTCACGGCGAGCTACACCGCGAAATGAACATCGACTACGAGAGCCTGGACGCCGACATCGACAGCGGCCTCTTTCGCAACAGGCTCGAAGAAGAGCTGACGTTCGGCTTCCGCCAGTTGCACAACTCGGGCGAGCGTCTGCCGCCGGCCTCGTACCTCGCCGCGCAGATCGCCGAGATCGTCAACCGCGACATCGAGCTCTCCTCGGAGGTGAAGTACAACCTCTACCAGGAGATTCTGGCCGCGGTGGAGAATGCGCGTGTCGCGGTGCTGGGCGAGGAAAAGCCAGTCTCATAGGCTCATAGGCGCACAGGCTCATAGGAAACCCGCTGTGAGACTGTGCGCCTGTGAGCCTGTGAGACTATCCCCTCGTGAAGCACAAGCTCCGCCGTCATCCGCCGCTGTCGTCGTTCGCGACGACCGGTGGCTGAGCCTGCAAGCTGGGTCAGGATGACCTGCATTCGATCCTCTCCAGACTCCCTTCGCGCGAAGGGCTGGGGGATCTTCTGGTCGGAAATTCGACGAACGACGACGCCGCGGTGATCCGCATTGCCGGCGACGTCGCCATCGCGCAGACGGTCGACTTCTTCACGCCGATCGTCGACGACCCGTATCTCTTCGGCCAGATCGCCGCGACGAACTCGATCTCCGACATCTACGCCATGGGCGCGACGCCGATCCTCGGACTGGCCATCGCAGGCTTCCCGACCGACAAGCTGCCGCTGGACGTGCTCGAATCCATTCTCCGCGGCGGCGCGGACAAAGCGATCGAGGCCGGCTTCAGCGTCGCGGGCGGACACACCATCATCGACGACGTTCCAAAGTACGGCCTGGTGGTGACGGGCGTCGTCAGTGCGCAGAAGCTCGTGCGCAACTCCACCGGCCGCGCGGGCGACGTGCTCTATCTGACCAAGCCGATCGGCACCGGCATCCTCGTCAGCGCGAATCGCGTGAAGAAGCTCTTCCACAAAAAGCCGCCGCTCGACGAGGCCATCCGCTGGATGACCACGCTCAACCGCGACGCCGCGGCCGCGATGACGCAGGCCGGTGCGAGCGCGGCGACGGACGTCACGGGCTACGGGCTGATCGGACATCTGCTCGAGATGTGCGAAGGCGCGGGCACCGGCGCGGAGATCTCCGCGGGCGCGGTGCCGGTGCTGGCCGGCGCGCGCGAAGAGCTGGCGCGCGGCTTCCGCCCCGAGGGGACGATGCGCAATGCGAAGTCGTTCCGCGGCCGCGTGCAGTTGAACGTTCCGGAAGCGGAGTACACCTTGCTGTGCGACGCGCAGACGTCGGGCGGACTGCTCATCGCCATCGCGCCGGAACGGGCCGGTGCGCTCGAAGCGAAACTCGAAGAAAGCGGCCTGTTCTATGCAAAGGTCGGAAGGCTGACGGCCGATGCGGGCCGCATCACTCTGACGAAGTAAGGAGCAACGCAATGGCGGACGCGAATCAGGGCTTTCCGGATGACGTGAACACCGTCCCGGCCGAGGACGGCACGACCTGGGTCGAGATCGCGAGCACCGGCAGCGCGGACGAGGCCAGTCTCATCGCCGGGTTCCTCCAGACCGAGGGCATTCCGGCTCAGGTGGAGAACGTGAAGTTCTCGATGGAGCCGATCAACTTCGGGACGATGGGCGACATCCGGGTGTACGTCGGCTCGACCGACGAGGTGCGCGCGCAGGAACTGCTCCGCGCGCGCGACCGCGAATACGACAAGCTCGACGACGACGACGAAACGCTCGTGACCGACGAGGGACCGGCGGAGATCGCCGACAACGCACAGGCGGAGCCGGAGCTCGCCGACAACGTGAAGGCTGAGGGCGATGACGGAGCACAATCCTGAGCATTCGCACGCGCCCGACGAACCGTCGGTGATGCCGCGGTGGGTCCCGGTGCTCATCGGCGCGAGTCTCGTGCTGATGGCGGGACTGGCCGTCTACACCGGGATGCGCAACCGCGACGAGGACACGATCCTCGCCAAGGTCAAGCCGCGTTCGCAGCGCACGAACACGCCCGCCCCTCCCGGCGAGCCGGGCGCCGGCGCGTCGCTCGTGCTGCATGGTGAAGCCGGCGAGAACACCCCCGCCGCCAACGAGCCGGTGAGCGGCAGGTCGCGCGCGGTGGTGACGGGCGGGCCGGGCGGCGTGTCGTCGGTGGTGCGCATCTGGGCGCGCCGCGGCATGGTGCTCAACGTCCTGCCCGAGGACACGATGGTGTACGTCAACGACACCCCCATCGGCCAGGTCTCGCAGCTCAACACCATGGACGAAGCCTACGAGTTCGCCGCGCCCGGCAGCTACACCGTGAAGCTCGTCGCGCCCACCGGCGCGGTGAAGACGTACATCGTCACGGCCGGCGACGACGCGCAACAGGACGTGGCGCGGATCTCGACGAAGTTCTAGGCTTTGCAGTTTATCGCCGCGCGTAGACGCGGGATCTCCGGTTACACCGCGCTGCAGTGGCCCGAGATGCGCCGCGTGGGCAGCCTCGTCGCGGTATCACCAGAGATCCCGCGTCTTCGCGCGGGATAAACTTTTCAGTGCGCTGCCGCGTGTGCTTCTTTGGCCTTCTTCGACTCGGTGATGATCTTTTCCTGCAGGCCGCGCGGCACTTCTTCGTAGTGCGAGTACTCCATGTGGAAGCTGCCGCGGCCCTGGGTCAGCGAGCGGAGCGTCGAGCCGTAGGTGAGCATCTCCGCCATCGGCACGCGCGCGTGCACGACCTGCGCTTCCTCTTCCGCGTCGACGCCTTCCACGCGTCCGCGGCGTGAGTTGAGGTCGCCCATGATGTCGCCGACGTACTCGGCCGGCGCGAAGATGTCGACGTGCATGATCGGCTCGAGCAGCGTCGGGCGGGCCTGCTCCATGGCCTGCTGGTAAGCGAGCGAGCCGGCGATCTTGAACGCCATTTCCGACGAGTCGACGTCGTGGTACTGACCGTCCTTCAGGCGCACGCGGAAGTCGACCATCGGGAAGCCGGCCAGGTAACCCTTCACGCGCGCGTCCTGGATGCCCTTCTCCACCGCGGGGATGTACTGCCGCGGGATCGAGCCGCCGAAGATCTCGTCGACGAACTCGAAGTCCGCGCCGCGCGGCAGCGGCTCGACGGTGATCTTGCAGTCGGCGAACTGTCCGTGACCGCCGGACTGCTTCTTGTGGCGTCCGTGCGCGTCGGCGGCCTTTGTGATCGTCTCGCGATACGGCACCTTCGGCGGATGGAGCACCACGTCCACGTGGTATTTCTTGCGCAGCTTCGCGACCACGATCTCGACGTGGAGCTGGCCCTGGCCGCTGATCAGGAACTCCTTGGTCTGCTCGTCGCGCGCGAACTTGATGGTCGGGTCTTCCTCGATCAGGCGGTGAATGGCCGCGCCGAGCTTGTCCTCGTCGCCGCGCGCCTTCGGCTCCACCGCGAAGGCGATGGCCGCCTCGGGGATGTTGATGTGCTCGAGCGCGATCTGGTGGTCCTTCGCCGCGATCGTGTCGCCGGTGAAGGTGTCCTTCAGTTTCGCCACCGCGCCGATGTCGCCCGCGCGCAGCTCGCTCACCGGGATCTGCTGTTTGCCCTGCAGGACCTGCAGCTTGCCGACGCGCTCTTCATGCTCGCGCTTCGTGTTCCAGTACGAGTGGTCCGACTGGAACGTGCCGGAGTAGACGCGGAACAGCGAGACCCGTCCGGAGAACGGGTCGGAGAAGGTCTTGAACACGAGCGCGGCCGGAAAGGCCTCGGGGCGCCGGTCGAACGTGAGTTTCTCTCCCTTCAGGTTGAAACCGTCGATCTGCTTCACTTCCTCGGGTGAGGGGAGCAGCGCCACGCACGCGTCCAGGAGGGCGTGGCCGCCGATGTTGTGCGACGCCGACGCGCAGAGCACGGGATAGATCTGATGATGCGCGACCTCGCGCTTCATGCCGTCGAGCAGCTCTTCCTGCGACAGGCCGCCCTGCTCGAAGAACTTCTCCATCAGCGTGTCGTCGCCCTCGGCCACTTTCTCGATGAGCTGCTCGCGCCAGTCGTCGGCCTCGGCCTTGAGGTCGGCCGGGATGTCCGTCAGCTCGTACTTGCCCGAGCCGTCGGTGGCGTAGACGTAGGCCTTCATCGACACGAGGTCGATCACGCCCTTGAAGTCCTTCTCCTCGCCGATGGGAAGCTGAATGGGGACGACGTTCTTGCCGAACTTCTTCTGCAGCGCGTCAAGCGTGCGCGAGAACGAGGAGCGCTCGCGGTCGAGCTTGTTGATGACGATCATCCGCGGCAGCGCGTACTCTTCCGCGAACTTCCAGACTTTCTCGGTCGTGACTTCGACGCCGGTCACGCCGCTGACGACGATGGCCGCCGAGTCGGCGACGCGCATTGCGCCCTTGGCTTCCATGATGAAGATCCCGAAGCCCGGCGTGTCGAGCAGGTTGATCTTCGTGTCCTTCCACTCCGCGAAGGCGATGGCGGCGGAGATGGAGTGCTTGCGCTCGATCTCGTCCGGATCGAAATCCGTCGTGGTCGTACCGTCCTCGACCCGCCCCATGCGCGTCATGGCCCCGGCGTTGAAGAGCATCTGGGACACGAGCGTTGTCTTCCCCGTGTCGTTGTGGCCGACGAGAGCCACGTTGCGAATCTCGGAACCCGAGTAAACCTTCATGATCGCAACTCCGTAAGGGAATTCAGAAGCAGGGCGCATCATAAATTAAACTGCGCGACGCAGGAGTTATCATTGTCGGCCCATGGGACGCCCAACGACCCCGGCGCGGAGACACGCAATCGCGCACCCGGAGACAAGGCCCAGTTGAAGCTCGGACGCTATGAAGTGGTCCGCGAGCTCGGCAAGGGCGCGATGGGCGTGGTGTATCTGGCGAAGGACCCGCTCATCGGCCGTCTCGTCGCGCTGAAGACCATTCGCGCCGCGATGCACGCCGACGACGACGAGGCCAAGGAGTTCCAGGAGCGCTTCATCCGCGAGGCCCAGGCGGCCGGCATCCTCAATCATCCGTCGATCGTCACTGTGCACGACATCGGACAGGACGAGCCTTCGAACACGTCGTTCATCGCCATGGAGTACGTCGAGGGGTACAACCTCAAAGAGGTGCTGAACCAGGGACGCTCGCTGACCTTCGAGCAGATCGGCGACATCATCGCGCAGGTCGGCGAGGCGCTCGACTTCGCGCACGCCAAGGGCATCGTGCATCGCGACGTGAAGCCGGCGAACATCATTCTGCTCGACGGCTATCGCGCCAAGATCACCGACTTCGGCATCGCCAAGATCGCTTCCGGCGGCGCGAACCTCACCACCACCGGCCAGTTTCTCGGCACGCCGAACTACATGGCCCCGGAGCAGGTCAAAGGCGCGCCGGTCGACGGCCGCACCGACATCTTCGCCCTCGGCATCTGTCTCTACGAATGCCTCACGCGCCGCAAGCCGTTCGGCGGCGACTCGCTGACGTCGATCTCGTACAAGATCGTCCACGAGCCGTTCTCGCCGCTGCAGGAGATCAATCCCCAGATCCCCGAGGGATTCGAGGAAGTGGTGGCGACGTGCCTGGCCAAGGATCCGGCCAAGCGTTACCAGCGTGCGCGCGACATGGCCAACGCGTTGCGTGCGGTGCTCCGCGGCGACAAGCCGACCCGTCCCTCCGAGCCGTTTCTCGCCGACGAAACCATGGTCACGGGGAGCCGCACTCCGTCGCCGACCGTCGAAGTGCCGTTCCCGCAGGCGATGGACGCCTCGCCCGCGCCAGGCTTGTCGAACACGCGCCCCGCATCCTCGGGGCCGATGCCGGCGGTCACGGAGATCGTCCCCATTCCGACGATGCCGGCGGTCGCGAAGCCGTCCGCGCCATCGCCCTCGGCACCGACGGTCGCCAAGCCGATGCCGGCCGCGAAGCCGGTCAAGCCGGCCAAAGCGCCGCCCGCGCCGAAGCCGCCGCGCGGACCGAGCACGCCGCTCTCGCAGCAACTGCGCACGACCCTGACCAATGTCCGCACGCTGCCGTTGTGGCGCCGCAGGATTCCGCCGCCGATCTTCGTCGCCGTCGTGGCGGCCTTCGTGATCGCGCTGCTTGCGACGGTGGTCGCGCTGCGCGCGCAGCAGCCGTCGATCCCGGCCGTCGACACGAAGCTCGAGGCGCGCCGCGCGCGCGAGCGGCAGTTGCGTCTCGAAGGCGCCGCGCTCCTCAATCAGGGGCGCGTCACCGACGCGTACGCGAAATACGAAGAGCTGCGCCGGCTCGCGCCGAAGTCGCCGTACGCCACGAACATGGTCCAGAAGCTGAACGCGATCCGGCAGCAGGAAGAAGTCGGCCGGCAGGCCATGGCCGACGCGCAGCTCAAGTTCCAGGAAGGCCTGGCGCTGCTCGCGGAGAAAAAGTATCCCGAGGCCATTGCGCGGATGCAGGAGTCGCTCGCGCTGAATCCGAATGCTCTCGAGGTGGCCGCGGCCCTCGAGAACGCGCAGCTCGAGCAGCAGAAGGCCGCCGAAGCGGCGCGGCTCGCGCGTCAGCAGCGGCAGACCGGGCGCTCACAGCAGACCACCACCATCGCCGACACGCCAAACACCTCCACCCAGGCGCCGGTGCCCACCGAGCCGGCGCAGCTCACCACCATCTTCAACCACCAGTTCACCGACGGCCGGATCATGGTGCGTGTCGGCGGCGACATCGTGGCCAACGAGCAGCTCTTCGACACGCGACGCCGCCGCGTCATCGGCACGATGGCCCGCACGGCCAAGCCGGTCAGCGTCACGCAATCGTTCGCCGCGCGAAATGCCGACGTCGAGGTGATGATCACCGTTCCCGCGGCCAGCATCACCGAGCGCCACACCTTTCCCGGCGCGAGCTTCGCCGCCGGCTCGGCGCACCGCCTCGTGGTGCGCTACAACCCCACGACGAAAAACTTCACCTACGAACTGAATTGACGCGTTTCGCGCACGCCGTCCGCGAAGAGCTCTGGTTGCGCGGCCGCCGCGTCGAATCGCGCCTCTCGCACGGCCAGGCCTTCGAAGACGCGCACGGCATCACCGCCACCGACACCCGCGACGACGAACTGGTGATGCTCGCCGAACACGAGCTCGAACGCCTCCACGCCGTCATGCCCGACGACGCCCTGGTGCGCCTCGTCGCCGAAGCCAGCACCGAAGCCGTCACCGCCACGATGACCGTGCGCCTCAACGGCATCAGCATCGTCACCGATCCCACGCACGTGGCCGCCGACATTGAGCTACTACGGACCGCCGCAACACGCGCCTTCGAACGGGACGCCGCCAAACGGAGCGCCGGCTTCGAGCCGGCCGGTCCGCTGGCTTCCAGCCGGCCGCCCCTCCCCCTCGTCTGGCAGAACGGCACCGCCGCCATCCTCCTCCACGAAGCCCACGCCCACCCTCTCGAGCACTTCCTCCCGCCACTGGCACTCCCGCCGTGGCTCGAAGTCGAAGTCCCGCTGCAACTCCGCAGGGCCACGTTCCGCGACATCCCTTTGCTCCGCATGCAACACGTCCGCGTGACGCAGCACGACGCGCCGTTCGAGCTCCCCGCGGAACATATTGAGATCCATCTGATCGACAGCGGCGCCTACGACCCGCTCACCGACGTCGTCACGCTGCGCATCGCGTCGTCGTCGGTCGGCCCCTTCACCATCAACGAGCCGCGCACGAACATCCGCGTCCTCGGCGCCGAAGGCGAGCCGCGGCGTTACCCCGGCGTCATCTGCTCGCGCGAAGGACAGGAGCTCGTCGTCGCCTCGTACGCGCCGACACTCATCACCGCATGATCTACCGCAAGCAGGGAAGCGTCGCGCGCTGGGAAAACGGAACGCTGATTCGCGTGACGGAGAGCGGTGTCGCGCGCGAAGACGGCGACTTCTTCGAAAGCTTCCCCGAACCCGCACCCGACTTCCGTCCCCCGCTCATCGAAGCACCGAACCCTGCGATCGCATTCACGTACGAACGCCTCATCCTCACCGAGGGCTACGCCGAGCACGAATACGGCGACAGACGATGGAGCGAACGGACGCGTCGACTGCACGCCTCCATCACCCACGGCCGACTGCGCGCGCTCGTCGATCAGGCGCACTTCGACATGACCCACCTCGAGCGGGTCGCGCACGCGCTGCAGCGCGCCGAACAAACAGAGCGCGAGGCGCCGAAGAAAATCGTCCTCGCGCCGAACATCACGGCCGCCGTGCTCCCGTTCCTCGCGAACACCACGCAGACCGCGGGCGGCGTCGACGGCTATGGCAACGACATCCTCCAAGCGGCAGGGGAGTGGCCGAACTTCTACCGCCCCAGCTATCGCGTGCGTCCCGTCCGCATGCCGCACAACCTCCGTCTGGAGCACGATGTCACCGACATCGATCCCGACCTGCCGCGCGCGATCGCGCTGCTCGCGCCGGTCGACAGCCTCTCGGTCAAAGTGCTCGTCGTCGACGGCGAACGCGTCTATCCCACCACCGTGCAAGTCACGAAGATCCACGCGGTCGGACGCGAGCGCGAGTGGTATCCGTACGGTGCCGGTTCCTTCGGGGCGGAGTTGATGCTTTAATTCGCGTCGCCGTGAGCTCTTCCTCCGCAGCACGCGTCGAGTTCCTTGCCCGCGCGATCGTGAACCGGCTCGAGGACCGCGGTCTGGTCGAGTTCCGCGATGCCGAGGCGGGGATTCTCGTGGTGGCGAAAGCGCTGCAGGAAAACTTCGCCGCCCTCGCCCTCATCGAACAGGAAGCCCGCCAGCGCCTCGGCGACCGCGCCACCGACCAGCAGGTCGAGACCGAGATGCGCCGCATCGCCGCCGAACGCGACGTCATCCTCTAACCGAGTCTCTTGCTCTTCGCCCTTTGCACCAGGGAACGACGAGGGGCCTCCGGCGGGCCGGTGCGACCGGCAGCGCTGCTTGGCCTAGCCTGAACGCACGCCCTGTCTACGAAACACGTGTTGGCGCGAAGAGTGGCCCTACCAAGCGCTGCCGGTCGTACCGGCCCGCCGGAGGCCTCCCGTCGTTCCCTGGTGCACACAGCGACGAGCGAGCGTCTCGCGTGGAGGGCGCTGTGTTAGCGTTTGGGGCGAAATGTCATTAGAGAAAACACTCGAAGAGCTCGAGCGCCGGAAGCAGCAGAGTGAGCTCGGCGGCGGGCAGGCCCGCATCGACCGCCAGCACAACGACGGCAAGCTGACCGCGCGCGAGCGCATCCACCTCCTCTTCGATGCCGGCTCGTTCCAGGAGCTCGACCAGCTCGTCGTCCACCGCTCCACCGACTTCGGCATGGACCAGCAGCGCATCCCCGGCGACGGCGTCGTCACCGGCTACGGCACCGTGCAGGGGCGGTTGGTTTACGCCTTCGCGCAGGACTTCACCGTCTTCGGCGGCTCGCTCTCCGAGACGCACGCCGCGAAGATCGTGAAGATCATGGATCTGGCGATGAAGAACGGCGCGCCGGTGGTCGGCCTCAACGACTCCGGCGGCGCGCGCATCCAGGAAGGCGTCGTCTCCCTCGGCGGCTACGCCGACATCTTTCTGCGCAACACCCTGGCCTCGGGAGTCGTCCCGCAGATCTCCGCGATCATGGGACCGTGCGCCGGCGGCGCCGTCTATTCGCCCGCCATCACCGACTTCATCCTCATGGTGAAGAAGACCAGCTACATGTTCGTCACCGGTCCCGACGTCATCAAGACCGTCACGCACGAAGAAGTGACGAAAGAAAAACTCGGCGGTGCGGAGACGCACAACCAGGTCTCCGGCGTCGCGCACTTTGCCGCCGACTCCGACGAAGACTGCATCGCCACCATCCGCGAGCTGCTCTCCTACATGCCGTCGAACAACATGGAAGAGGCGCCGCGCCTCGAGACCAGGGACGACGTCAATCGCGTCGACACGCAGCTCGACACCTTCATCCCCGAGTCGCCGAATCAGCCGTATGAGATGCGCGAGCTGATCAAGACCATCGCCGACGAGGGACACTTCTTCGAAGTGCATCAGCACTACGCGCGCAACCTCGTCGTCGGCTTCATCCGCCTGAACGGCTACTCGATCGGCGTCGTCGCGAACCAGCCCGCGTTCCTCGCCGGAGTGCTCGACATCGACGCCTCGCGCAAAGGCGCGCGCTTCGTCCGCTTCTGCGACGCGTTCAACATCCCGCTGCTGGTATTAGAGGATGTGCCGGGGTTCCTGCCCGGGACGGGACAGGAGTACGGCGGCATCATCATCCACGGAGCGAAGCTGCTCTACGCGCTGGCCGAGGCCACGGTGCCGAAGGTCACGGTCATCACGCGCAAGGCGTATGGCGGCGCGTACTGCGTCATGAACTCGAAGCACATCCGCGCCGACATGAACTACGCCTATCCGATGGCGGAGATCGCGGTCATGGGTGCCGAGGGGGCGGTCAACATTCTCTATCGGGCCGCGGGGGACCGCGCCGCCAAGGTCGCCGAGTACAAAGAGAAGTTCGCGAACCCGTACATCGCGGCGGAGCGGGGCTACATCGACGAGATCATCGAGCCGCGGTTCACGCGCCGCAAGCTGATCACGTCCTTCTCCATGCTGCGCAACAAGCGTGACCGGAACCCGCCGAAGAAACACGGGAACATCCCGCTGTAGACGGCAGTAAATCCTTCGCCCACTCCACAAAACCGAACGCGCAATCCAATTGGCTGAACGCGCCGCCGGTAGCCGCGGAGCCAAGTCGTTGCAGCGATGACGGTTAAGCTGTGACCGCTTGTGGCAGCGCTGTTGCGGGTTGTGACGGCACCGTTACACGCCCCATCCATATTCCGGCAAAAGTGACATGGGGTTGCAGTCTCAGTGACGGGGTCGTTACAATCCGGCCCCACCCAGTAGGTCCAGCAGTTTCGTTACACATCGACAGGAGGCGCGTTCTATGAGGAGATTTTCGGTCCTATTAGCAGTATTTGCGCTGCTCGCTGTGCCGGTCTTCGGCGCAACGTACGGCACAATCGGCGTCACAGTCACGGACACCACGGGAGCAGTGCTCCCCGGCGTGACCGTGGAAGCAACTTCGCCCGTGCAGATCGGCACGCGCTCGGCCGTCACGGACTCCAGCGGTCAGGCCATCCTGACCGGTCTCGTGCCGGGCCGTTACACGGTCAGGTCCACGCTCTCGGGATTCCAGGTCGCCACGACCCAGATCACCGTCGAGCAGAACACGGTCTCGCCGCTCGTGGTGAAACTGAACACCGATGCGGTCACCGAGTCCATCACCGTCACCGCGGAAGCGCCGCTCGTCGACACGACGCGCGCCACCATCTCCGAGCACGTGACGCTGCAGGAAGTGGAAGCGCTTCCGGTCGGCCGTGACTACAAGGCCTACGCCCAGCTCGTCGCGGGCGTGAACGTCGTCCCCAACCAGGGCGGCGCCGACACCCCGGTCGACCCGGCCGGTAAGGGCGGCAACAACTACTCCGACCGCAGCACCGAAGGCTCCGGCGTCGGCGGCAAGATCGGTTCGACCGACAACGTCTATTACATCGACGGTCTGAACGTCACCGACATGGGCAACGGCCGCGGCACCATGACCTTCAACAACGAGGTCATCCTCGAGCAGGAAATCGTGACCTCGGGCGTCCCGGCGGAGTTCGCCGGCGGCAAGGGTTACGTCGGCAACGTCGTCACCAAGTCCGGTGGCAACGAGTTCTCCGGCTCCCTCAACTACTACCTCCAGAACGCCAACATGTACGAAGGCTTCAAGACCGATCGCGACTGGCTGCACTCCGCGAAGGAAGAGAAGCAGGACGCCGCCTTCACCCTCGGCGGACCGATCATGCGCGACCGGGCCTGGTTCTTCGCCTCGAGCCAGATCCGCAAGAACACCGACCAGGTCGAAGTGGCCGCCTCGGCCACCCCGACCCCGCTGACCACCGAGTGGATCAACGATCGCCAGAACTACTTCGGCAAGCTGACGCTGAAGGCGACCGAGAACACCACCATCATCGGCCAGTACTTCTCCGATCCCCGCGAGCAGGGCGCCGACGCGAACCGCAGCGTGACCACGGTTCCGGGCCGCTACATCAACATCGAGGACACGCCGCGCACCGCGACGGGCTCGATCCAGCACCTCTTCGGCAGCTCGCTCGTCGTCGAAGGGCGCTACGGCTCCTTCAAGGAAGAGTTCATCCAGACTCCGGACCGTCCGGAGCTCGGCCTCCAGAACACCCTTCGCGTTCCGGCGCTCTCCTCGGCCGGCTGCACCGCCAACCCGAGCGATCCGGCCTGCGCGCAGCTCCCGACCTATGCCCGCAACCTCGGTGGCGCCTCGACCTTCTTCGAGCAGATCCAGAAGCGCGACCAGGCTGACGTCAACGGCAGCCTGTTCTTCAACGCCATGGGCACGCACACCCTGAAGGCCGGTGTCCAGTACACCAAGCTGCAGGACCAGACCACCAGCCGTCTGAACGGCGGCGCCAGCATGACGTCGCTGAACCCGGTCCTGGTCGGCACCACCCTGGGCGACCTCCGCACCAAGTACGGCATCTTCTCGGCGTCGGAATACGCGAACGCCCTGAACGCCCTGCGTAACGCGACGACCTCGTCCGCGTTCACTTTCGCCGACACCAACAAGGACGGCCTGATCAGCGACGCCGAGTTCGCCGCCATCCGTCTGACCAGCACCGCCGGCAACCCGGGCGGCGGCGTCAACTTCCTCCGCACCGCCAACCAGTCGGTCGGCACCAACAACGTCATCGCGCGCGACAACACCGTGTTCGTTCAGGACGACTGGAACATCAACCAGTGGACCCTCAACGCCGGCGTCCGCATGGAAGACTGGAAGTACCTGGCCTCGGACGGCTCGACGATCCTCGACATGGATCCGACCTTCTCGCCGCGCCTCGGCCTGACCTGGGACATCGGTGGCCAGGGCCGCCAGAAGCTGACCGCCTTCTACGGCCGCTACTACGACCCGATCCGCACCGACATGGTGCACTTCGCCGGCAACATCACCGGCACCATCAACGCCGAGCAGCTCTTCATCAACAACGACTGGTTCTCGTACCGCCTCCGCGGTTCGGCCACGGTTCGTGACGCCGGCTTCGCCCCGAATCTGAAGAACCAGACTCAGGACGAGTACTCGCTCACCTACGGCATCAACCTCTCGCCGACCTGGGCCTTCATGGCGCAGGGCTTCCGTCGCGTCGACGACAACCTGATCGAAGACTACGACCCGCACGTTTACTGGGAGCTCCCCGGTTACGCGTGCCCGCCGTCCGGTTGCGTCGGCAACGTCGTTCCTGACGAGTTCGAGCTCCAGCCGGGCGACCACGGCTACCCCCCGACCGGCATCGCCGGCCCGGTCAATTTCTACCTGGCCAACGCCATCGGTGCCGAGCGTGAGACCAACGGTCTCGACCTCGCCGTCGAGCGCCGCTTCTCCGGCAACTGGACCACCAGCATCCAGTACTCGTGGCGCGATGCCACGGGCAACCTGACCTCGGACGCGAACGCCGACCTCGTCGGTGACGCCATCGAGTACGACCCGCGCCAGCCCTACATGCAGGGCCGCCTCCAGGGCTCGATCGACCATCAGTTCAAGGTCTACGGCATGTACCGCCTGCCGTTCAACCTCGAGGTCGGTGCGCTGGCCTACTGGAACAGCGGTGCGCACTACACCGAGTCCGAGATCTTCCTCCCGGGCACGTACAACATCTACCTCCCGCAGCCGCTCGCGGACGGCTCCTTCGCCAAGCGCGGAACCGAGACGCACCCGAGCTACTACAACGTGGACGCGAAGCTCCGCTACCTGATGCAGGTCAGCCGTGTCGGTGTCGACTTCTTCCTCGACATCTACAACCTGACCAACAACCAGGACGCGATCTTCGTCACCCAGGCCCGTAACGACCCGGACTCGAACTTCACGTACCAGTCCGACCGTACGCTCCTTTCGCCGCGCCGCTACCAGGCCGGCGTCCGCCTGCGCTTCTAAGCAGCCGGATCCACAGCAGTTCCCTCCAAAGGGCGCCCGCAAGGGCGCCCTTTGTTTTTGAGCGGACCTCCCGGAATAGCTCGCGTGAGGGGCCGGTTGTCTGCCGAGCACCCCAGGAGTGTCTGTCAGGGGAGAGTTCGTTCGGAGGTCGTTGTGTACGCCATCATTCGTTCCGGTGGGAAGCAGTATCGCGTTGCAGAAGGCGATCGCCTTCAGGTCGAGCGTGACGTGCTCGGCAACGCCGATCAGGACAAAGTCACGTTCAATGAAGTCTTGATGATCGGCGGCGATCAGCCGAAGGTCGGCAGCCCCACGGTTTCGGGTGCTTCGGTCGTCGCGACCGTCGTCCGCGAGACCCGCGGCGAGAAGATCATCGTCTTCAAGAAAAAGCGCCGTAAGAACCACACCAAGCGGACCCACGGCCATCGTCAGGACGTGGTCGAAGTCCGCATCGACACCATCAACGTCTAGGAGAATCATCCATGGCTCATAAAAAAGGTCAGGGCTCTTCGCGCAACGGCCGCGACTCGCAGCCGAAGATGCTGGGCGTCAAGCGCTTCGCCGGTCAATTCGTCACCGGTGGATCGATTCTCGTCCGCCAGCGCGGCACGAAGTTCCGTCCGGGCGTGAACGTCGGCATCGGCCGCGATCACACGCTCTTCGCCAAGATCGACGGCGTCGTGCAGTTCCACGACAAAGGCGAGCGCGGCCGCTACATCAGCGTCACCCCGCCCGTTGCCGCCGCGGCCGAGTAAACTCAGCCGCATCGATCCGGAAACGCGCCGCTCGCTTCGAGCGGCGTTTTCTTTTTCCTCGCCGCGCGCCAAACGCCGCGTCCGCTTTTCTGGTATACCCCTCGCACTGAGCCGTAACTGATGTTCATCGACCACGCCACCATCCGCGTCAAAGCCGGAGACGGCGGCAAGGGCTGCATCGCGTTCCGTCGCGAAAAGTTCGTGCCGAAGGGCGGCCCATCCGGCGGAGACGGCGGAGAGGGCGGCTCCGTCTGGATCGTTGCTTCACGCCGCCTGAACACGCTCTACCACCTCCAGTTCCAGCGCGAATGGAAGGGTGGCCGCGGCGAGCACGGCATGGGCTCGAATTGCTCCGGCCAGGGCGGCGGTGACGTCACCATCGAGCTCCCGATCGGCTCCGTCGTCCGCGACAGGACCACCGACGAAGTCATCGCCGACCTCTCGTATGACGGCGAGCGCGTGCTCGTGGCCAAGGGCGGCCGCGGCGGCTGGGGCAATCAGCACTTCGCCACCGCCACCCGTCAGGCCCCACGCTTCGCGCAGGACGGCACTCCCGGCGAAGAGCGCGAGCTCTACATCGAGCTGAAGCTGATCGCCGACGTCGGTCTGGTCGGTCTGCCCAACGCCGGCAAGTCGACGCTGATCTCCGTCATCAGCGCCGCGAAGCCGAAGATCGCCGACTATCCCTTCACCACGCTCGTTCCGAACCTCGGCGTCGTGAAGGCCGACGACGCGCAGACGTTCGTCGTCGCCGACATCCCCGGCCTCATCGAAGGCGCACACGAAGGCCACGGCCTCGGCGATCAGTTTCTCCGTCACGTCGAGCGTTGCTCGGTGCTCGTGCACCTGGTCGATCTCTCGGCGAACGAGACGCCCGAGCAGGACGCCGAAGTCATCGCCCGCGAGCTCGCGCTCTACTCGCCGAAGCTTGCCGAGAAGCCGCGCATCGTCGTCGGCTCGAAGATGGACTCCGAGGTGCCCGGCAACTCCGACAAGCTGCGTGCATACGCGGAACAGCACGGCTATCCGTATCACGCGATCTCGGCGGTCGTCGGCGACGGCGTCCGCGAGCTCGTGCGCATGCTCGCCCGGATCGTGCGCGAGCATGGCACCCGCGAAGAAGAAGCGCTCGCCGCTGCTTCTTCACCTGAAATATGAACATCGGCATCTGCGGAGGCACGTTCGACCCCTTTCACCGCGGCCACCTCGACCCCATCCTCGCCGTCCGCGGCGCGATGCAGTGGGATCGCGTGCTCTACATCCCCGCCTACGTGCAGCCGTTCAAACAGGATCGCAAGGCAGCGTCGCCGTATCACCGGTTCGCCATGACCGTCCTCGCCACCGGGCCGCACGAGCGCCTGCACGTCTCGCCGCGCGAGCTCGAGCGCGGCGCGGTCTCGTACACGGTCGACACGCTCACGCAGTTGCGCGCCGAGCATCCGGACGACACGCTCGACTGGATCATCGGCGACGACAATCTCGAGAAACTGCTCGAGTGGAAGTCGATCGACACGATCTTCACCCTGGCCAACTTCGCCGTCCTCACCCGCGGAGGCCAGGCAATCCTGCCTGTCCTTCAGTCCCGCGTAACGACACCCCACGACCGTCCGCGCCACGGCTCCATCGTCTTCGCCGAGAACGCTACGGTTCCGGTCTCCTCCACCGAGATTCGCAGGCGCGTCCGCGCCGGCGAGCCGATCGAGGATCTGGTCCCGGCGCCGGTGTCGCGTTACATTCATCACTACGAGCTGTATGGAAAGGACTCATCGTGAACGATTCGTCGATTGAAGACCGCGTCCGTGTGGCAGTGACCGCGGCGCTCGACAAGAAGGCTCTCGACCTGGACGTGCTGCAGGTAGGACAGCTCACCTCCATCGCCGACTACTTCATCCTCGCCTCGGCCACCAACGAGCGCCAGGCCGCGGCCATCGCCGACAGCATCGTCGACCAGCTCCGCGATCAGTTGAAGGTCAAGCCGCTGCTCGTCGAGGGAGCGACGCCGGGACGTTGGGTGCTGCTCGACTACGGCGACTTCATCGTCCACATCTTCACCGAGGACGTGCGCCGGTTCTACGGACTGGAGCGGTTGTGGGGCGATGCGCCGAACGTGACCGCCGAGTACACCGGAGCCGCCGAGCAGCGTGCCGCCACGACGTGAGGCCGTCCGCCTCCGTGACTTTTTCCGCACGCGCAACGCCGCGATGCGGAACGTCCTCGAGACGGTCGAGAAAGTCCTCGACCACGACGTCAGCATTCTGATCCTCGGCGAATCGGGAGTCGGCAAGGACCATCTCGCCGAGGCCGTGCACGCCTGCAGCAGCCGCCGCGCCGAGCCGTTCGTGCACATCGAGTGCGCGAGCATCCCCGCCGACCTGTTCGAGAGTGAGCTCTTCGGCCACGAGCGCGGCACCTTCACCGACGCCCATGCGCGCAAGCTCGGCAAGCTCGAAGCGGCCGGCCGCGGCACGGTCTACTTCGACGAGATCTCCGCGCTCACCCCGCAACTGCAGGCCAAGCTGCTGCGCGCGATCGAAGAGAAACGCTTCACGCGACTGGGCGGCGGCGCGGTGGTGCCGTTCGAGGCGCGCGTGATCTCGTCGACGACCGCCGACCCGCGCCAGTCGCTGCGCCGCGATCTCTACTACCGCGTCAACGTCGTCACGCTCACGCTCCCGCCGCTGCGCGAGCGCGCGGAGGACGTGCTGCCGCTGGCGAAGCAGTTCCTCGAACGCAAGCGTCTCGACGCGGACGCCGAGCGCCTGCTCGTCAGCTATGCCTGGCCCGGCAACATCCGCGAGCTGCGGAACGCCATCGAGCGCGCCGTGCTCCTCGCGGACGGCGACACCATCACACCGGCGTCGCTCCCCCTCGGCGATCTCGTCGCCACCGCCGCGCGCGGCGCCTGGACGCTCGACCAGCTCGAGTCGCATTACATCGCCGAGGTGCTGCGCCAGACCCGCAACAACTACTCGCGTGCCGCCGAGGTGCTGGGCATCAATCGGAAGACGCTGCTGGAGAAGCGGAAAAAGTACGGACTGGAATGAGGCGGACCAGTCTCACAGTCTCATAGCCTCACAGTCTCATAGAGTTCTCCTCCTGTGAGCCTATGAGCCTATGAGCCTATGAGACTCTGAGCCTGCCTTTGCGAGCGGACGGACCGATGAAATTTCGACTGATCTGGGGAGGTTCCCATGCCGACGCCGAGCTTGCCGCGGCAACGGAGCGTTACGTCAATCGGATCAGACACTTCTTTCCGATCGAGCTCATTGAAGTGCCGCCGGAGCGCGGTAGACAAGGCCAGAACGATGTGGCTATCATGCGCGCTCAATCCGCGCGCCTGCTGGCCGCGATCCCCGATCGCGGGTATACGGTAGTCCTCGACGAGCGAGGACAAACGCTTGATTCTTTGAAGTTTACGAAGTGGGTCGAGAGGCTGACGATCAACAGTCCGCACGGCGTGAATTTCGTCATCGGCGGCGACGTCGGGTTCGATGACACGGTCAGGAAACGCGCCGACAAACTGCTCGCCCTGACACCCATGACTCTCCCTCACCAGTTCGCGCGCGTCATCCTGCTGGAACAGCTCTACCGGGCCTGCACGCTGATGCGCAACATCCCGTATCACAAGTAAGAGGCTCCAATGGCGAAAGCGAAAACGAAATCGGGTCCGTATCAGGTGTACGAGGACGCACTCCGCACCAAGCAGCGCGAGCTCATCGACTCCTATCAGCGCGACAAGGCCGCCGGCAACTCGTCTCCCGACGACGGCATCCAGGACCTCGCCGACAAGGCAGCCAGCGCCTACTCGAAAGAGCTGAACTTCTCCCTCTCCGACGGCGAGCGCAATCTGCTCATGCTCATCGACGAGGCCCTCGTCCGCATCGAGGACGGCTCCTACGCCGTCTGCACGAACTGCGGCACGACCATCGGCGACAAGCGCCTGCAGGCCGTTCCCTGGACGCCCTTCTGCATCGACTGCCAGGAACTGCAGGAGAAGGGGATGCTGCAGTAACTTCCCACCAACTGTCATCCCGAGCGTGAGTCGAGGGACCTGGGCGGGCGGCGGCGCGCCTCACGAGCCCGACGACGAGTGCCGCGCCCCCGCCCGCCCGGGTCCCTCGACTCGACGCTCGGGATGACAGCAAAAGGCAAGGCGTAGTTGCGCGGGATCGATGCCCAAGCCACTCACACGCGTCATCTCGGACATCGGCCAGGGGAAGACGCCTCGCGTCCTCCTGGTCGGCGGCTCGTCCGACTTCCTCTCCGAACAGGCCTTCCACCAGCTCCGCGACGCCATCGTCGCGCAGCATCCGTCCATCTCCGTCGAGACCTACGAGCCGGGCAGTGAGCTGGCTGCGATCCTCGACTCCTATCGCACCGGCTCGCTCTTCGGCGGCTCGCGCCTCCTGATCGTCCCCGAGGTCAACGCATTTGTTTCCGCGAAAGAGATCGCGTCGCTGTTCGACAAGGCACTCGCGGACTGGAAAGGCGCGAAGACCGATCGCAAGCGAGCCTCTTCCGCCGCCAAGCTCCTCCACGTCCTCGGCCTGGCCGGCGCCGACCTGGAGATGACCGATCGCCAGATCGCCGACGCGCTCAGCGTCCCCCTCGAGGCCACGCTCACCGACATGCTCGCCTTCTGCCGCACCACCGGCAAGAAGGCGGGACGCGGCGAAGACGACGCGGCGCTGCTGCTCGAAGCGATCGCCCGCGGAGGCGCCGCCGGCGCGATCCTGCTCATGCGCACCGGCGAAGTGCCGCGCGACTCCACGACCGTCGATCTCGTCGACAAGCACGGCGCGGTCGTCGTGGCCGACCTCACGCGCGAAGGCTTCGTCTCCGCGCTCGATCAGGCCATCGCCGCTGTTGCGTCGGACGCAAACGTGAAGTTCGACGCGAACGCCGTCGCGCGCATGCGCCAGCGCCTCGGCATCGAGCGCATGCTCGCCGACAAGTTCTCGAAAGACATCCCCGAACTGCGCGGCGTCGTGCAGGAAGCGGAGCGGCTGGCGACGCTGGTCGGCAGCGGCGGACGTGTGACCGCCGACCTCGTCGACCGCGAGATCGCCGCCATCGAAGGCGGCGCGCGCTACGAGCTCGGCTCACTCTTCACCGAGGGGAAGATCCTCGAGGCCGTGACCAAGCTGCGCGACCTCGTCGCGCAGGCCCGCCGCGAAGACCCGAAGAGCTCCGTCGAGATCCACTACGGCCGCTACCTCTTCGCCATCCCCGACGAACTGCGCCAGATGATCGGCATCCACTCCTGGGCCCGCGCCCACAACGTGAACCTGCGCGTGTCGGTGAACTACAACCGCTTCAAGGACACCATCGCCGACAAGCTCGGCGACTACCTCAAAGCGCACGGCCTCGTACGCCAGCGCCCGCACCCGTTCCCGCTGCACAAAAAGTTCGAAGCCGCCCGCGGCTACTCCGAGGCCGACCTCTTCCGCGCCCTCGCCGAAATGGCCGACCTCGACATCAAACGCAAATCCGGCGGCCTCCCCATCGACGTAGCGATGGAAACCTTCCTCCTCTCCCGCCTGCGCAGCCGCGCGTAACGCGCCACACCACGCTGTCATCCCGAGCGTGAGTCGAGGGACCTGGGCGGGCGGTGGCGCGCAACCCGAGCCCGAGAACAAGCAGCGCGCCCCCACCCACCCAGGTCCC
>DASVSV010000309.1:0-2646 GCA_036387915.1 Thermoanaerobaculia bacterium | reverse complement strand
AGGTTTTCACGACACCTTCCACTGGGGAGACGAGGGTGGCTTTTTGCAAGTAAGGAATGGTAGATCGCGTGCACTCGAGACGCCAGATTTGGCCGAGCCGCAAGCAGAATTGTACGACTGTGACATTCTCCGGGATGCATTCGCTGGGCATGCGAGCCGGAACATACCAGTCAAATCCGCGCCGATCTGCTACAATTCTGCGACCGGCTACGCTGGCTGGACGACTAGAATTCCTCCTTTTTCGCGAATAAAAGCAGTTTATGCGCGTCAGGTTGGCGCGCAGGGCACGACGTCATATCGACTGCGGATCGGCAACGGCGATCGCTCGAACGTCTATGCCCAGAGCGTGACGGCTCCACAGAACTCGCCTCACACCGCGATGAGCGACGTACTTCTCTTCGCCGTCGGAACATCCAATGTCGACAGAGTGATCAGGGTGTGGGCTGATAGCGGCGTTGATGGAGTTCCCCCGATCGGCGAGACCTATCTAGGTTATATGGAAGCTTGGGTTGAATATTATTAGAGCTCGCAATTCCGATGCCGACTAACCTCATCAGAGCCGGGCTGATCCGGGCGATGCGCAGATGGCATCTGGAGCACTTCATCGTCGGGGCTTCGCGGGACGCGACGGTCGCGCTTCGCCGCCTGAGCGGGATCGATCGACGGATCATCGGCGCGTACTTCACGGAGAATGATCATCCGAAGCTCCATATAGGAGCCGGCCATTTCCCTCTTTCGGGTTGGCTGAACACGTCGTGGTTCCCGGTGGACCGCGGCTGCGTGTTCATGGATGCGACTAGGGCCTTTCCGTTTCCTGACGATAGTTTCGACCACGTCATGTCGGAACACATGATCGAGCACGTCGCCCATTCGGGCGCCGCGACCATGATCGCTGAATGTCATCGGGTGTTGCGTCCGGGCGGACGCCTTCGCCTGACCACGCCGGACCTGGGTTTCCTCATCAACCTGCTCCGAGACGACCTCGACGACCGGCAGGTGCGGTACATAGGCGCGCTCGCAGCCGTTTACGGGATCGAGGCTTCCGGGATAGCGACGTTCAACCACTTTGTGCGCGCTTGGGGCCATGCCTTCATCTACACTCCCGAAGAGCTCGCGCGAATGCTCACTGCCGCCGGCTTCACGGCGATCAGCTTCCATCGACTGAACGAAAGCGACGATCCGGCCCTCCGGAATATCGAGCATCCCGAGCGGATGGCTGATGGATTCCTCCAACTCGAGTCCATGACGCTCGAATGCACGAAGCCGAAGGCGCCACGGCGCGCGGTCAGCCATGGCCTCGGATCAGACGCAGCAGCTCCTCATACTGCTCGACCGAGCGGTCGAGTTCCGCTTTGAATCCGGCCTTGATCGTCGTCGCCCGGACCACGCTCGAACCCCGCGTCCACGCCATCGCCTGCCGCAGCACGAGATCGGCGTATCGGGCGTCTTCGCGGCAGACCTCGCCCCGTGCGCCGTGCACGATCTCGGCGATCAGCCCTGCGTCGGTCGCCAGCACCGGGACGCCGGCAGCGAGCGCTTCGTACACAACCAGGGGAGCGGCCTCCTGCGCGAAACGGCTCGGAAACAGAAAGAGGTCCACGGACCGATAGAAGTCGTCTTTCTCCGCGCCGGCGATGGGACCATGATATCGGACGGCGTCGCCGTACCGCGCCTCCAGATGCTTCAGCCGGGGTACGACGTCATCGTCCAGCACTGGCCCGGCGAGCCGCAGCTCGGTCGCGAGGCCCGCGTCGCGCGTCCGCTCGAACGCGTCGGCGACGGCGAAGAAGCCCTTCTCGCGGCAGAGATTGCTGAGATGGCCGAGACGCGGCCCCGGACGCGCCCCGATCGCCTCCGGCCACGGGGTCCGCTCAGCCGCCATGATCGCGTTGGACGCGATCACGCTTCGAACCGCACCGTATCGGGCGCGGAAGGCGCGCTCCATGCCCGGCGTCAGGAAGACGTGCGTCGTGCGCGCGGCATGCGCGCGCGCGAGCAGCGACACCGCGCCGCTCGACTGACGTATGTAGCCGCAGCTGTGATGATGGAGAACGACCCGCGCGAACCGTCGCCCGAGCGCCAGATGATGGAGAAGCGAGTACCAGCGCCCCTGACCGCCGTCGACCGCGAGGTACAACGTCGCGTCCTGCGCGCCCGCTCGCCACGCCGTCCTCAGACCGTCCAGGTTCGCGCGAAGACGTCGCAGGTGGTAGGCGGCGCCACGCCGATGCGCCAACCCTTTCCCGGACAGGTCTACGTAAGCCACCTGCGCTCCCGCGGCCTCTAGCAGCTCGCGCACGAGCGCATTGACGCGCGCCGCGCCGCCCACCGGCGGCGGAAACGCGCCCATCATGACCACCGTCACGTCGCCAGTCCTCTCCGCGTGACGCGCGGATCGCCTACCCCTCGTCCCCCATCCTGAGCGCCGCGATGAACGCCTCCTGCGGGATGCTGACGCTCCCGTATTCGCGCATTTTCAGCTTGCCCTTCTTCTGCTTGTCGAGAAGCTTGCGCTTGCGCGTCGCGTCGCCGCCATAGCATTTGGCGGTCACGTCCTTCCTCATCGCGCTGATCGTCTCGCGCGCGATCACCTTGCCGCCGATCGCCGCCTGGATCGGGATCTTGAACAGGTGCCGGGGGATCAGC
>DASVSV010000308.1:0-3789 GCA_036387915.1 Thermoanaerobaculia bacterium | reverse complement strand
AAAGCGGCGGCTAAGGCCGCCGCACTCCATAACGCTCCGCGTGGTGGGCGAAAGGCAAACGGATAGAATCGCGCTCCAATGGCCGATTCCACATCCTTCTCCCGCTGGCGTCCTCACCCGTGGCATGGGCTCACCGCGGGGGCGGATGCGCCGCGTGTGGTCAACGTGTTCGTCGAGATCACGCCGTTCGACCTGATCAAGTACGAAGTCGACAAGCCGAGCGGCTACCTGAAAGTGGACCGGCCGCAGCGGACGTCGTCGCAGCCGCCGGCGTTGTACGGGTTCGTGCCGCAGACGTATTGCGCGGAGCAGGTCACGAAGCTCTCGCCGGTGGCTTCGAAAGGCGACGGCGATCCGCTCGACATCTGCGTGCTCAGCGAGCGGCCGATCACGAAATCCGAGATCCTCATCGCCGCGCGCGTCATCGGCGGGCTGCAGCTCATCGACCGCGGCGAAGCCGACGACAAGATCATCGCCGTGCTGCAGGGGGACTACGTCTGGGGGGAGGCGCAGGACATCGCCGACGTGCCGCCGGTGCTCGTCGAGCGCCTCGAACACTACTTCTCCACGTACAAGCTCGTGCCGGGGGAAGGGCAGCGCATCCGCGTCGCGGGGACGTACGGCTACGACCACGCCGCGGCGGTGGTGCAGGCGGCGATGGAGGATTACCGCGTGCACTTTGGCGGATCGGTCGAGGCTTAACGCGGCGGCTTGCCGGCGCGAGAACGCAATGACCGATTACATCCTGGCGATCGACTTCGAGGATCCCTCCGACGAGGACGTGATCCAGTCGCGCCTCTTCCTCACCAACTCGACCGGCAGCACTTCCACGCAGAACACCATCGAGGCGTATTTCGACTCGCCCGAGGATCGCAGCGCCGCCGCGGAGTTGCTCCGTGAGTACGAACTGCGGGACTTCGAGCGCGAGCGGCTGGACTGGCTGGAAAAGTATCAGCAGTCGCTCGAACCGCTGTACATCGGCAAGCGCTTCGTGGTCGTGCCCGACCCGGACATGGTGACGGGCGAGCAGTCGACAGAGCTCCTCCACCTCATCGTCCCGCAGGAGCAGGCCTTCGGCACGGGCTCGCATGAAACGACGTCGCTCTGCATCGAAGTGCTCGAGTCTCTGGACGTGCACGGGAAGCGCGGACTCGACGTCGGCGCCGGCAGCGGCATCCTCGCCCTGGCCATGCACCGCCTCGGCGCGACGAAAGTGATCGCCTTCGACAACGATCCCGACGCTTACGGCGCGCTGCGCGACAACCGCATCCGCAACGGCGTGCCCGATGACGCGATGCCGCTCTTCATCGGCAGCGTCGAAGCATTACGAGGCGGAGCGTTCGACGTCGTGATGATGAACATCATCCCCGAGGTCATCGTGCCGCTGCTCGGGGACGTGGTGACGCATCTCGCCAGCGACGCGCGCCTGATCCTGAGCGGCATCCTCATCGTCAAACGCGGCGACGTCGTCGCCGCCGCGCGCACGCACGGCCTCACGCTCGTGGACGAGCGTGAGAAAGGCGAGTGGTGGGCGGGGGTGTTTGGATTGAGGATTGAGGATTGAGGATTGAGGATTTGGGATGAATGGCGCCGGACGCGGAGTGTCAATCCTCAATCCTCAATCCTTCATCCTCAATCCCGCGTAGCGGGATAGTCGCGGCGCGGATAGCCGGTGTAGATCTGCCGCGGGCGGGCGATCTTCTGGTCGGTGTCGCCGAGCATTTCCTGCCACTGTGCCAGCCAGCCGGAAACGCGGGGGATGGCGAAGAGGACCGTGAACATCTCCGTCGGGAAGCGCATGGCCTGGTAGATGAGGCCCGAATAGAAATCGACGTTCGGGTAGAGCTTGCGCTTGACGAAGTAATCGTCCTCGAGAGCGATGCGCTCCAGCTCCAGGGCGATGTCGAGCAGCGGATTGCGTCCCGTGACTTCGAACACTTCGTCCGCGACCGTCTTGATGATCTTCGCGCGCGGGTCGTAGTTCTTGTAGACGCGGTGGCCGAAGCCCATCAGGCGTCCGCCCTCACCGCTCTTCACGTTCTTGATGAAGTCGGGGACGTTCTTCACGTCGCCGATCTCGGTGAGCATCTGCAGCACGGCCTCGTTGGCGCCGCCGTGCAGCGGGCCGTAGAGCGCGGCCGCGGCGGCGGCGGCGGCGGAGTACGGGTCGACGTGCGAGCTGCCGACGGCGCGCATGGCGTTGGTCGAGCAGTTCTGCTCGTGGTCCGCGTGCAGGATGAAGAGGACGTCCAGCGCACGCTCGAGCACGGGGTTCGGCGTGTACTTCGTCTCCGTCATCTTGTACATCATGTTCAGGAAGTTGCCGGTGTACGAGAGGTCGTTGTCGGGGTACGCGTACGGCATCCCGATGGTGTTGCGGTAGTTGAACGCGGCCACGGTGATGATCTTGGCGATGATCCGCTCGATCTGCTTCTGCCGCACGTCGGCGTCGAAGATCTCCTTCGACTCCGGATAGAACGTTCCCAGCGCGGCCATCGACGCGATCAGCCGTCCCATCGGATGGGCGTTGTAGCGGAAGGAGTCGATGAGGTTGCGGAAGTTCTCGTTGAGGATGGTGTGGTGGGTGATGGTGTGCTGCCACTGCGTCAGCTCGCCGGCCGTGGGGAGCTCGCCGTTGAGGAGCAGATACGCGACTTCGAGGTAGGTGCTTTTCTCCGCAAGCTGCTCGATCGGATAACCGCGGTACTCGAGGATTCCCTTGTCGCCGTCGATGAAGGTGATGGAGCTGCGGCACGACGCCGTGTTCATGAAGGCCGGGTCGTACGTCATCATCCCGAAGTCGTCGTCGCTGGTCTTGATCTTCCGCAGGTCGAGCGCTTTGATCGTGCCGTCGTTGATGGGAACTTCGTAGGTCTGTCCGGTGCGGTTGTCCGTGATGCTGAGGGTATCGGCCACGAAAAAGGCTCCTCTCGAAATTCGGAGGCGTAATCTACTACAGATCCCCGAAGCGGGAGGCGATGACCGAGACCGCCGCGATGGCCGCTGTTTCGGCGCGCAGCCGGCGCGGTCCGAGGTGCTCGATGAAGAGGTCGCTGGCGTGGCGGGCGCGCTCCAGTTCGTCGTCGCTCCAGCCGCCTTCCGGCCCGATCAGGATCGTCACTTCCTCCAGCGTCTCAATGGGTGCCGATCCGGCGCCCGCCTCGAACAGAATCTTGGTCCCGCCGCGCGCCAGGATCTCGTCGAAGGTGGCCGGCGCCTCGATGGCCGGCACGATCGCGCGGCCGCACTGCTTCACGGCCTCGAAGACGATCTTCTGCCAGCGCTCCATCTTCCCGGAGTAGCGCTCCGGCCGCAGCTCGACGCGCTCGGTGACCAGGGGGATGATCGTGCGCACGCCGAGCTCGGTCGCTTTCTGCAGGACGAGCTCGAACTTCTCGAGCTGGATGACGGCCATTGCCAGATGGATCGCCAGCGGCGACTCCCGAGACGGCACCGGCTCGCCGACGGTCACCACGGCGCGGTCCCGGTCGATCGACTCGACGATGCCGCGCGCCGCGTTCCCCGCGCGGTCGAACAGCTCCACTTCCTCGCCGACGCGCGCACGCACCACGCGGATGGAGTGATGAAACTCGTCACCGGTGACGGTGACCCGCGGCTCGATGAGGTCGACGAAGATGCGATGGCGCATGTCGCCGGAAGCATGCAGAGGAAAGAGGAAAGAGGAAAGAGGAAAGAGAGGCGGGGCTCTCCTGCGCCCCGCCCCCTGCGCCCTGTTCCTTCTGGAGTGCGGCAGCGCGCGAGCTGCCGCTCTGGCTCCGCGCAGCGCCA
>DASVSV010000307.1:0-4337 GCA_036387915.1 Thermoanaerobaculia bacterium | reverse complement strand
CTACCTCAAGCAGCTCGCCCTGCGAGGCTCATCTCTCGCCACGGCTGCCGCCTGACTTGACACGGAGGCTCAGATGTCCGGAGGCCTCCCGGTCGTCTTTCTCGTCCGCCGATCGATCACGTGCAGTTACGCCGCGCGTTTGACTGGCAGGCGCAGGACCATGCTCGTGCCGACGCCTTCGATCGAGGCCACGCTCACCTCGCCGCCGTGGGCTTCGACGACCTGTTTGACGATGTAGAGGCCAAGGCCTGTGCCGCCGCCGCCGCGGAGGGACTTGGTTCCGCTCTGCTTGTACTTCTGGAAAATCTTGTCCACGTCCTCGGCGCGGATGCCCATGCCCGTGTCCGTCACCGTGATGACGATCGCCTCGGGCGCGTCGCCGTTGCGGACGATCTGGGCGCCGACCGAGATCAGCCCCTTCTTCGGCGTGAACTTCAGCGAGTTCGAGATCAGGTTGATCACCGCCTGCGTCAGCTTCTCCACGCTGCCGATGATCTGCGGGACGTCTCGGCCGTGCGCGCTGAGGAGGAAAATCTCGTCGCGCGCGGCCACCGACTGCAGACTGCGCACGGCGCGTTTGAGCACGCCGGCCACGCGCACCGGCTCCGTCTCGACGATGAACGCCCCCGACTGGATCTTCGAGAAATCGAGGATCTCGTTGACCAGACCCATCATCCGCTCGGTCTCGCGATAGGCCTCCGTCAGCAGGTCGGCGTACAGCGACTCCAGCTTCGCCCCTTCCTGCGACAGCACGAACTCCAGCGTCCCCTGGATGCCGGAGAGCGGGCCGCGGAGATCGTGGACGATCTGCGCCGTGAAATCCGACTTGGCCTGTTCGGCCTCGCGCTGCTGCGTGACGTCCTCGAACGCGAGGGTGACGGCCGGCCCGTCCTCGTCCGCGACGTGCATGATCTTGTCGACGCGGAAGACCCGTCCTTCGATCTCGACGTCGATCGTCCGCGACTCGTCGCCGTCCATGAAGAACGCCTGCAGCCAGCCGCGCTCACCGGCCACGGCGCGCGCGGCCTCGCGGATCCAGTCGATGGCGTCGCCGCCGAAGGCCTCGTTGAAGGCGCGGTTGCGGTAACGAACGGTGCCGTTTTCCGCGACCGCGGCGATCGGCGTCGGGAGCTGGTCGAGCAGCTCGAGGGCGAAGGCGAAGTTCATTGCGGCACCTTTATTGTGCGGACCTTTACTGTGGGACCTCTACTGTGGAACCTCTACTGTGGAACGACGATCGCGCGCTCGTTCTCGAGCTTGGCCAGGATGAAGATCGTGGTGAAGGGGTCGAACGGGCTGAGGATCATCAGCTTCTGCACGTCCAGGCGGCCGTCGATGAGCGACACGAGATAGCCCTCCTGCGCGTTCAGATTGAAGCGGTCGAAGTGCGACAGAAAGTCGGCGCTGATCTTCGGGGTTGCCTGCAGCCCGCGCGGGTGGCCGAGGAAGTCGCGGACGATGTTGTTGCGGACGATCTCGACGTAACCGCGCAGGGCGAGGTCGTCGGGATACTGGCGGCGTGCTTCGAGCAGTTTTGTGTAGGTGTGCCACACACCGTGTTGCTTCATCGATTCGCCGACCAGGCGGGCCCAATTGGGTTTGGTGGAAGAGACCGGGGACGCGGACATTCGCGCAGATTGTACTCGGCGGGCGCGAAGTCACTCGGTTCGCGATTAAGATAACTCCGTGACCGAGAACGATCCCGAGAACGATCCCGTCTCCGATCCTGTGGCCGATCCTGTGACCGAGAAGCAGCCCGTGAACGAGAGCCATCAGCTCACGCCGCAGAGCCCTTCGTCCCGGAGCCGCTCGCGTTTGCTGCTCCTGCTCGCCGCGGCGGTGCTCGGCATCCCCGCCGGCTTCCTCTTCGCGCACGCCGTGCGCCGGCCGGCGGTGCAGCGTCTGGCGGACTATCAGCCCGCGATCATCACCCGCATCTACGACCGCAACGGCGTCGCCTTCGCGGAGTACTCGATCCAGAAACGCATCCTCGTCCCGAAGCGCGACATGGCCCCGATGCTGGTCAACGCCATCATCGCCACCGAGGACTCGGAGTTTTACAAGCACGGCGGCGTCGATCCGAAGGCGATCGCGCGCGCGCTGATCAAGGACATCATCGAGCGGCGCCGCGCGCAGGGTGCATCCACGCTGACGCAGCAGCTCGCGAAGATGGTCTTCCTGACGCCGGAGAAGACGATCCGCCGCAAGGTCAACGAGGCGTTCCTCGCGGTGCAGATCGAGAAGGACTTCACCAAGGACCAGATCTTCGAGCTCTACGCGAACCAGGTCTACCTCGGGCACGGCGCCTACGGCGTCGAATCCGCGTCGCGGCTCTTCTTCGGCAAGCACGCCAAGGAAGTGACGCTGCCCGAGGCCGCGGTGCTGGCGGCGCTGATCCGCGCGCCGATGTACTACAGCCCCCTCACGCACGCTGACCGCGCGCTGATGCGCCGCAACTATGTGCTGCGACGCATGCTCGCCGAGAAGTTCATCACTCCCGAGCAGTACCAGCAGGCCGTCAACGCGCCGATCACCCTCGGCACGTACAAAGAAGCGTCGCCGACGACCGGCGCGTACTTTTCGGAAGAGATTCGCCAGTACATCGAGAACCATAAACAGTTCGGCGTCGAGAACCTCTATCGCAGCGGCCTGAAGGTCTACTCGACGCTCGACCTGAAAATCCAGCACATCGCCGAGACGTCGCTGCAGCGCGGCCTGCGGCGCTTCGACAAGCGCCGCGGCTTCCGCCGTCCGACGCGGAACCTCGTGGCCGAGGGGCTCGATCCGGAGACGTATCGCGACCCGAGCTGGAGCAACGAGCCGTACGCGATCGACCGGCTCTATCCGGCCATCGTCCTCGACGTGCGCAAGGACTCCATGACCGTGCGCGTCCATCGCGACAAGCTCGAGCTGCCGGCCGCGGCATGGGCGTGGACGAAGAAGAAGACCATGAACGGCGTGCTGAAGCGCGGCGACGTCGTGCACGTGCTGCAGGCCGAGGATGCGAAGACGAAGGAGCGCGCGTGGAAGCTCGACCAGATGCCGGTCGTGCAGGGCGCGGTGGTCGTCATCGACGTGAAGACGGGGGAGATCCGCGCGCTCGCCGGCGGATATGACTTCCAGCAGTCCAAGTTCAATCGCGCCGTGCAGTCGCGGCGGCAGACCGGCTCGGCATTCAAGCCGTTCGTCTACGGCGCTGCGTTCGAGACCGGACTCACGCCCGGCGACACGCTGTTCGACGCGCCGGTGGCGATCCCGGTCGGCAACCAGATTTACGCGCCGAAGAATTACTACGGCAGGTACGCCGGCATCGTGACCATCCAGCGCGCGCTGGAGCTGTCGATCAACGTGCCGGCCGTGAAGACGTACATGATGGCCGGCGGCGATCGGGTGATCGATTTCGCGCGGCGCTGCGGCATCACCGCCGACCTGCCGAAATACCCGTCGCTCTCCCTCGGCGCCGCGGGCGTGTCGCCGCTGGAGATGACCGCGGCGTACAACGTCTTCGCCAACAACGGCGTCTACATCAAGCCGCGCTACATCAGGAAGATCGCCGACCAGACCGAGCGCACGCTCGAAGAGAAACTGCCGGAGCTCTCCGAGGCCACTTCGCAGCCGGTGGCGTTCGAGATCGCGTACATGATGAAGGGGACCATCGACCGCGGCACCGCGTACGCCGCGCATACGCTGGCCGATCCGCTGGCCGGCAAGACCGGGACCACGAACGGCTACACCGACGCGTGGTTCATCGGCTTCTCGCCGGAGTACACGGTCGGCGTCTGGACCGGCTACGACGATCCCTCGAAATCCCTCGGCGGCGGAGCGACCGGCGCCGACGTCCCGCTCCCGATCTGGATCGACATCTTCAAGCAGTTCGAAGAGCAGAAACTGCGCGTCGCCAAAGAGGATTTCGAGGCACCGCCCGGAGTGGTGGTCGTACCGATGGACCTCCACACCGGACGCCGCGGCACCGGCCCCTGCGGCCGCGTGGTGAAGCAGGCCTTCGTGGCCGGCCAGGAGCCGGACAAGGACTGCAGCGGCGCCTCGGTCCACGTCAGCAAGCTCCCGTACTACCTCCAGCGCCAGTTCTACACGCCCAAGGAAGCCGAACCGACCCAAGCCGCCAACGACGCCTCCGCCCAGGCAGGGGAGAGCGCCGAGTCACCCGCCCCCGGCGCGCCCACACCCGCACCCGAGGCCGAGGCGCCGCCGGTCACGGGAACGACGGCGACGACGCAAACGGGCGGGCGGGAGCAGCGTTAGCTGCAGCGGCCTTCACTCAGCACTTCATTCGTTGAATGCGTTCGCAGATCGCGAAAACCAGTCCCGCACGGGGC